>CAXTRS010000033.1:0-16275 GCA_964246635.1 uncultured Chthoniobacterales bacterium
GGGGACAAAAATAGGCATGCCCCGCGTTCCAAACCACCGGATGCACCGCGGGCTCCCGCCGGCCCGCCGCGACGCGCGCCCCGAGCGCCGCGCCGAGGCTGCGCACGACGGTCTGGATGCCGCTGCGGCCGGGATTGCGCACGGTGTCGCCGACGGCGTAGAAAATGGCGGGGCTGCCCCTGGAATGGCTCATCCTTTGCGTAGCGCCCGTCACAGGGTCGGCTGGTCGAAGAGCACGAGGCCGCCGGGTGTCGGGCGCCGACTCTCGAATGGGGCGAAGAACTCGTCAATGGCCGCGGGCGGCTCCGCGCCGTCCCGGGCCCGCGGCGGCAGCGGTTGCAGCGCGTTCTCGAGCGCGCGGCTGAGCCGGCCGAAATTGTAGCGCCACGGGCGCAGCGCGTGTTTGCGCAAATACCGCCAGCCGTCGCGGCGCGCTTCTTTTTCCGGCCGCTGGCTGCGCCGTTCTTTCAGCCAGCCCAGCAGCGTCGCGGCGTCGAGCGGCAGCGGCTGGCCGTCGTCCTGCCGCGGCCAGGATCCGGCGATCTCGGGATGACGCAAGAGCTGCCGGCGCGCCCAACGCCGGCGGCGGTGCCAGGAAAGAATGCGCCGGCTCCAGCGCGCGCGGAAGCGGCGCAGGTTTTCCCGTTCGCGCGCGTGCCGGTCCGGGCTGGCGGAGATGTGGTGGTAGATCGTCGAGCGATTGGCCACGTAGTGCCGCCAGCCGCGCTCGCCGGCGCGCAGGCAGAGATCGACGTCTTCGAAGCCGTTTTGAAACCCTTCGTCGAAGCCGCCGAGGCCGAGGAAAAGCTCGCGCCGCACCACGCAGCAGGCCGCGGTCACCGCGGGCCAGCGCGTCCACGGTTCGCGGTCCGGCGGCACCGCGGTGTCCAGGCCGAAGTGGATCGGGATGCCGCGCAGATTAAAGACGATGCCGGCGTGATTGATCAACCCGCTGCCGGGTTCGCGCTGGATGTTGCCGACCAGCGCGGCGGCCGGCGCGCGGCGCAGCGTGTGCAGCATCGGCTCCAGCCAGCCGGGCAGCAGCACGGTGTCGTTGTTGAGCAGGCAGAGGATTTCGCCGCGGGCCGCTTCCGCGGCGCGGTTGTTGTTGCGCGCGTAGCCCTGGCGCGGCGGGTCGTTGAGGAACACGCGGTAGCGCGCGGGCTGCTTTCGCGCGAGCTCGGCGAACCATGCGCGCGAGCCGTCGGTCGAGCCGTCGTCGATGATGAGCGCTTCCCAGCGCAGGCGCGGCGGGAGCGTTTTTTCCAGGCTGTCCAGACAGGCGCGGGTCAGCGGCAGACAGTTGAAGACGGGAATGAGGAAGGAAACGTCCAAAGGGGAAGAGGAAAATTCCAAAATCCAAAAACCAAATTCCAAGGGATCGGAACTAAAAGTCAGAAAACCTGAAAACGAAAGGGACGCATCGCGCGGGGCGTGCCCACCGAGCGCAAAGCGCAGCGGATCGTTTCCAATAGCTTCAAGTTTTTCCCTCCGATTCCTTGGATTTTGGTTTTTGGATTTTGGAATTTTCCTCCGCCAGCAGCTTGCGCAAATAATCGGCGTAAGAAGTTTTGCCCAACCCACGAATGAGCTGCTCCAGCCCGGCGGCGCCGATCCAGCCCTGCTCGAAGGCGATCTCCTCGATGCAGGCGATCTTCAACCCCTGGCGATGCTGGATGGCCTGGACGAAATTGGCCGCTTCGAGGAGCGAATCATGCGTGCCGGTGTCCAGCCACGCGGTGCCGCGGCCGAGACGCTCGACCTGGAGCGTGCCGCGCTCGAGATAGAGGCGATTGAGGTCGGTGATCTCGAGCTCGTCGCGCGCGCTGGGCCGCAGCGTGTGCGCCAGCGCGCAAACTTCCGCGTCGTAAAAATACAACCCAGGAATGGCGTAGTCGCTCTTCGGCGCGGCCGGCTTTTCCTCGAGCGAAAGCACACGGCCGCTCGCGTCGTCGAACTCGACCACGCCGTAGGCCGCGGGATCGGCGACGCGGTAGCCGAAAATCGTCGCACCGGCACGGCGGCGCACCGCGCGCTCGAGCGCGACGGCGAGGTCGTGGCCGTAGAAAAGGTTGTCGCCGAGGATGAGCGCGGCCGGCGCGCCGGCGAGAAATTCTTCGCCGATGAGAAACGCCTGCGCCAAGCCCTCGGGCGCCGGTTGTTCCCGGTAGGAAAACCGCAGACCCAACTGCGAGCCATCGCCGAAGAGCCGCTGGAAGCACGGCAAATCCGTCGGCGTGGAAATGACGAGGATGTCGCGGATGCCCGAGAGCATGAGCACGCTCAGCGGGTAATACACCATTGGCTTGTCATACACCGGCATGAGCTGCTTGCTCACCGAGCGAGTGAGCGGGAACAGCCGCGTGCCGCTGCCGCCAGCCAGGATGATGCCTTTGTAGGCGCTCGAAGTCGGGTGGTGATCGAAGCTCATAGCGCGGAGGAGGGGGGAAATGACGAATGACGAATGACGAATGAACGACGGAAGCCCGAATGACCGAAAAAGCTAACGTCGCTTCTTCAGTATTCGGTCATTGGGTCATTTGAGCATTCATTCGTCATTCGTCATTTTTTCTCTGGCACCTCGGGCACCAGCACGTCGTGCGGCCGCCGATCGTGGCGCGTTCCAGCGCGGCGCGGCAACCTCGGCGCGGGCAATGTCCGCCCGGCTCCCAGCGGTGCAGGAACAACCACGAGGGCGGGTAAGTCCAGTCGTCGTTGATGACTTCCATCGCGGTGCGCGCAACCCAGCGGATTTGTTGATGCAGCGCCGCGAGTTGCGCCGGATTCTTGGCGATCCCGCCGGCCGTCGCGGCGGGGTGCAAGCGTGCGCGCCAAAGAATCTCGTCCGCCATCCAGTTGCCCACGCCGGGGAAACGCTCTTGCATTAGCAGCGCCGCCTTGATTGGCGTGCGCCGGCGCCGGCCCAGGAACTCTGCCAGCGCCGCGCGCGAAAACTCCGCCGAGAGCACCGACGGCGCCAGGCGCGTCCACCAGTCCGGCGGCTCGTCGCCGCCATGGAACAGGATGCGCCCGAAGTGTCGCTGGTCCTCAAACACCAGCGCGCGTTCGTCCTGCCGCAGGACGAGATGATCGTGCTTGCCCGGTTTGAAATCGGGCGCCGTCTCGACGCGCAATTCGCCGCGCATCCCGAGATGCACGCCGAGCCAGAGTCGGGGCAGAGGCTTTTCCTTGGCGCTGTTGTTCTTCGCCACGGCGTCGAAATGAAACACCATCTGCTTGCCGTTCGCCTCCGACCGGCTGAGCACCCGGCCGGCGAGCGCGCGCCGGAGCGCCTCCGTATCCGTGCCGCGAAACACGCGGATCGCCGGCCGCGCGATGAGCACCTCGCGGATCGGCACGCCCAGCCCGGCGTTCCACTGGCGGCGGGAATGATCGACCTCGGCAAGCTCGGGCATGGGAAGAAGAAAGGCTAAGGGCTAAGGGCTAAGGGCTAAAAAACGGAAGCGAAATTTTGCGGCCGGCAATATCTCGTTCCATTGATCGAGCGGCAACAAGTGGCTATTGATTTTTAGCCCTTAGCCCTTAGCGTGGAGCCCTTCAAAAAAAGCCAGGGTAGCTCAGCGGTAGAGCAGGGGACTCATAAGCCCTTGGCCGGGAGTTCGATTCTCCCCCCTGGCACATCCCTTCTCATTCAGGCGTTTACGACTATAAACAGGGTGCCCAGGCGTCTGTCACAATGGATTTTCACAATACTCGCCTGGATGTCGCTGAGGGTTGCCGATGACGCGGAGTTTTCCCGAACGTGCAGCCAAACAGGGCAGGGGAGCAGCATGCCGCAGTGACTCCAAAAGAACAACCGAAGCTCATCGAGGTTCGTTCCTATCGACTCTGCCCAGGGAACGCTGCGGGCTTTCACGCCCTCTTCAGCCAAGAGGCAATGCCGCTCGTCGTCGCTGCCGGCATCGACGTGATGAGCTACGGGCCGTCGATCGGTGAGGCCAACAGCTATTACCTGATTCGCTGCTTTGATGACCTCGCGCATCGCCAGCAAGCGGAGGAGCATTTTTACGCTTCGGCCGCCTGGCGCCAAGGGCCACGCGAAAAGATCCTCGCGCTGATCGAGGCTTACACCGAGGCCGTCTTTTGGCTCGCCGAGGCTGGCGTGGCGGCGTTGCGCGGACAGAACCAACCGTGAAAAATGCGGCTGTTGGCACCCCTTTCTTGGGTGATTCCGATTAGCTTCGTTCCGTCTCCAGCGGCTCGATCATGATGGCAGCGATTCGCCACTGGTTATCTGCGACCGGGCGCTGGCAGCGAAGTATCCGGCAAACTGGCAGGCGCGCCGCGCGCACGCCGAGCCTTGCGCGGGGCGCTAAAATGAGGCGCTATCAGCGCCGCCTGCACCCGCGCCACGCTGCTAAAGCGAAGACACCCGCAGCCAACAGCGCGCAAGTGCTGGGTTCAGGAACCGGCGCGCTGGTGAAAACTCACTGGCCAAGCTTCCGGTTTCCGTATTGAAATGGCTGGGTTCGGTAATAAGTTGCCTACACAGATATGGACCTGAAAGAAAAAATTAACGGTTATTTGAGCAGCTTCGGCGGGTTTGTCCTCGATAAAGACGAAAGCTGCATCATTGAGCACGATTCAGGAGTCCAGTTTTCAGTGCATGTGCCAGAAGGCGTTGAGTTCGTGACGTTCTATGCGCCGCTGACCGAAGTGCCGATAGAGAATCCCGCGCAGATTTTGCGGCGGGCGCTCACGCTGAACCTGTTTCAGAACCAAACCCGGGGAGGCTCTATCGCTTATGACCCCAGCAATGGTTGGCTGGTGCTCTCGCTCAGCGTCGATGGCGAAGCGTTGGATGAAGTGAAATTCACCAATAGCATGAGCAATGTTGTCGATGTTGCTCAAGAGTTGCGACGAAGCTTAAAAGAGTTTCTCAGCAGCTTGGACAGCACGGCCGAAGCCGAGGGAGACGAAAAAACTGCCCAAACCTCCCCGGACCCGCTTCTGCGGGTCTAGTTCCGCCGACAACACATAAATCCCAACAGCCAGGCATCATGGGTCCATCAACAAATATTAGCCGGACGGGCGCTAACCTGCTGCCTGTAATTAGCCGCAGCATTTCGACTGTTCGCAGCCAATTTGCAGGCCCCACCGCTTTTTCACCCCTGTTTCGTAATCGCTCAATGAGCCTGCACGGCGGCAGTGGGACTATATCATCCTTCACCGCACCAAGTCGGTCCTTTAGCTCGCGCGGCTTCAAGCAACTTACGACGTTTCCGCCTCTCAAGAATCCGAAGCAGGGATGCGACTTGCTCAACCGTAGCGGTGATTCCCGTGGGTTCAATCTCTTGAAGGCGATTGTAGCAGTGACCGGCGTTCTTTGGTTGGCGAAAGAAGGGATCGAAAATTATTTCGCTAAGAAGCATCCAGAAGGCCGTGACTACGGGGTGGATGTAGTTCTTAAAGGCCACATAAAGGATGGGTTGAATACCTGTGGGCGAATCGTAGGAGTGGGCGCCAAGGCGTTTCGCGACAAATTGACCACGCTTGGGCTGGGCAATGCCCTATCGGCCGACATCGGCGCGCATTATGTCCAAGTAGCAAAACTCCTCGATCTGCCACCAACACTGCGCAACCTCGCCGTATTCACGGTCTTAGAGACTTTTTACTGGAACACGGTGGATGATCCGAACTCTCGAAAGCTGGGTAGCCTCATGAGCGCGCTCCAGCGTTACGGCGTGCTGATGCAAACCCAGGAGGCTCTGCAAAGCGGTGGCGATCCGCTTCCTCATAGTTTGGTGCTGAAGGCAGGGACTGAAGCAATCAGCGGCCCCTTGAATCGCAGTATGGACCAGGAAGTCGGCCTTGAGATTGGCGGTGGAATCTATGAATCCGGCTCCGAGCACGCACGCCATAATCTGAACCCGTTGGGGGTTGCATTTGAGAAAGTAGCGCGCGTTGATCAGCTGACTACGGCTCAAATTGAAGTCCACAAAGAAGCGGAGCAAATGGTTAACTCAATCATCACGCGAGTGAAAAACGATTATCCGCAGGCGACACCCAAAGAGATTATCGACCTAGTTGTCCCTGACCTGTTGAAAGCGCTTAAGTGACCCTTCATATTGCCGCGCCCTTATCTCCCAGTAAAAAACTACGTCATCTAGAGAAAGCCTTGGATGAGCGCGGCCAGCGAATGCGCGTTTCGCCCGAGCGCAAACGCTGCCTCGCCTTGCAGCGTGTAGTGGGCGGCGAATCCGAGTGGTCCGCCGAAGCTGGGGGGGACGTGTCGTCATCAGCACCGTGTCAGCCAGTCTGCCGTCGCTTCGACTTGTCCGATGAAAGTCTGAGCTTCCTTGTGGGTGGGCGTGGTTAGTGCCAAATAGTCCTCCGCGCGGGTAAGTCCCACGTAGAACAGCCGCCGCTCGGCGGTAAGGTCATCGGCATTCGTGCGATTTCCGTTCCCTGGCCGATAGGGCAGATCACCCGCCCACAGGAGGATCACGGCGCGGTATTGCAGCCCCTTGGCCGAGTGGATGGTCTGCACTTTCACACCGAACTCCTGGACCCGCAGACGCGCCTTGGGATCGTCGCGCCGGTTGAGCCACACCACTGGAGCCAGCTTCCCGAGATCGGCCAGGAAGCGACGAAAGAGCGGCTCATCGGCTTTGGCCAGCCGGCGGTAGAGGACGGCAATCTCGGAGGGCGCAAGCGCCTGCTCCTCCTTGCCCTCGCGGATTCGCCCCGGCCAGGGCCGACCGGCGAGCAGGTCGCTGACCAACACCGCCGCCCGAGCGCATTCGCCGGCCCGGTCCTGCGCCGACACGAGGACAGGGTGGAGGCCGGTCACCCGAGGAGACTTCGCGGCATCCAGGCGCAGGGCTCCAATGCCGTCGTGGTGGTCTGCTCCGACATCTTTCCCAGCCTTCTCCCCGTCGTCGGCGAACTGCTGGGCAAGCCGCGCGATCTCGCGGCTGTTGCGGTAGTTGATCTCCAGGCCAAAGCGGGCCGAGATCGTGCGCCCGCGCGCCTGGATGCCCAAGGCACTCCAGTTCAACTTGCCACGCCGTGGGTAAACCCCTTGGTTGCCGTCGCCGACCAGGAGGAGATCGCCATCGCGCGGGTCGTGCATGGCAGCGAGCACGCACTTGAGCCACACGGCCTCGAAATCCTGCACCTCATCGACGAGCACGCTTTCGAAACGGTGGGCATCCAGTGCGATGCCCTTCGCCAAGGCCGCGAGGAAGCGTGCGCCCAAGCTCTGGTCGCTCTCCTTGGCCTCGTAGTCGCGCCGAACACCGTTGGCCGCCGCCCAGCCCTCGAAGTGATGCACGGCGACGTTGGGGCATCCGGCCAGGGCGCTGCGCAGAAAACTGGCGAGGCTCACGTTGTAGCAGAGCACCAGGAGCCGGGCGTCTGGAGCGCGCGCAGCCCGCAGACGCGCGCGGGCCAGGAGGATCACCGTCTTGCCTGAACCGGCTACCCCGCTCAAGATGCGGTGGCCTTCGCCGATGGCGCGGGCATGACTTTCCTGCTGCAAATCCAGCACGCGCAGCGAAGGCGGATGCCGAGGGGAACGGGCAGCAGCAGCAGGCGCAGCGGTTGTCGGGGGAGGGGTTGGGCTGGTTGCCGCGGTTGGTGCGGGCATGTCGCTGAAATCGAGCGGCAACTCCAGGATGATCTCCGGGTGGATGATGGCGCGCAGCGCATCGACCTGTTCGCCGGAGAGCCGGGGAAAGGGCCAGCTTTTTACGAAGCAGCCGCGCAGAGTTTCGTGCAGGGCTTCGGCCGAGCCGCACGCCTCCAGGGCCAGGAGCGCATCGCGCGGCAGCACGCGGTGAGCTGGGAACACCGTCGTCAGGTCGCCTGCCGGATGGCCCTTGAGTTGCGCCTCGGTCAGGTTCGAGAGCACCGCGAAGTAGCCGAAGGGAAAGAGGAAGCGGTTCTGGTGGGCATGACCTTCCGGGCGAAGCAGAGGGCCAATGGCCGGGTGGGCACGGCAGCGATCCATGAGCGCGAACATGTAGGAGCGGGCCTGTCGCAGGGGATGCTCCTGGCGCACAGGGCGGCCGTGCTGGGCCACCTGCACACCGTGGTTGTCGGCTCCGAGGATGTCGCGCGCGCGCCAGCCTTTGACCTCGATGACGAGCAGGCCCAGCTCGGGGCAGATCACCACGAAGTCGGGGCAGCGGTCGCCTACCATCGGCTCGTAATAGACGACACAATCCTCGGGCAGCCGGCGTAAGACCGAGAAGAGGCGGCGTTCGCCGGCTGAGGCGTTGCGGGGCAGGCAGTCGGGAACAATCTGGGCCATTCGAGGGACAGCACGGGAGGAGAACGAATCGGTGCGTTGAGGAAGTGTCCCTCTTTCGAGCAGTTCCAAGGCCAGCGGCTGGCTCCAAGCGCAGTTCGCGTGGCAGCTCGCGCCGACGCGACTGGTGATGCCGTGGCATCCCGTCTGCTCGATCAGGGGATGACCCAAGCTTTGTCTTCCCCATGAGAAATCTTTGCCTCGCTCTCCTCACGATTCTTGCCCTCGGTTGCAGCCGCCAACCCCTCGCCAAGCAGCTTTACCAGCCCCCGGCCGGCACGCAGAGCCCGCCCATGCGACTGGCGGACGTGCAGACCGCCTACCGCTCCGGGCTCGGGGACGCGGAGGTATTGGACGACCTGCGGGCGCGGGGCTTCAGCGGCGGGGCCTCCGACGAGCAGCTCGGCGAGCTGCGTCGGGCAGGCGCCGGCGCTGGCGTAACCGACGCGCTGCGAAAAGGGGACTTTACGGTCTCGGATTCCTACGCCGGCAAGCTCATCGGCCAAGCCCAGCAGGCGGCCGCCGGATATGCCTCCCAGCAGCGCGCTGCCCAGCGCGCCGACGAAGCCGAACGCCAAAGGCTTTCCAGCTTGCAGCAACAAAGCCTTCAGCAAGGCAGTATGAACGGTGCCTCAACGGCGCCCGCGCCCAACCGCACGGCCTATCCCTCGAAGGCCGGCGGAAGCAGCAACAGCAACGAAAATCTCAGCAACGCCGAGAAGGAGTCGAGGATGCGCGCCTTCTACAATCTGCACGGCCGGTATCCGACCAAGAAGGACATTTGGTAGTGGGCCAGGCTGCGTTTGGGGAGCACACCCGTCCCGGGTGTCGGTTTCGGCGTCTCGCCCAAAGCCCTGCTGCTTTGTTGGTTTGCTGGAAAGAAGGAAAGAAAGACGCTGCCGGGCGGGACGCCCGCCAGAACAGGCGGGACGCCTGTGCTCCCCACTCCCCAATCAACCACGGAGTCATTTTTCTCCAGAGAAAACCAAGACCATCCCAGCTTCACGGTTGGCGGACACAGACGGGACGGCGTTAGTTCGCGGGGCCGCACGACCCAAAGCGTCTTCAGGCTTGGGAGAAGTTGACGCACAGCCGCTGTCATGACAAGGCAACGGCTGGCGCGTTCCCATTCCCAGGGAACCGAACCGCGTTGCGGCCCCGGCATTTTTTCATTGATGAAGAACCCCATCCTGGGCGACGAGCCCATCGACTCCTGGATTTCCCGCTACGAGGAAAGCCATCGCCATCCTCTGAACCGCGCCTGCCACACGTTGGGCATTCCGCTGATCGCTCTGTCGCTTGTGTTGCTGTGCTTCTCGCCGTTTTTGCCTGGGCGCTGGCGCGGGCCGGCGGGGATGTTCGTGGCCGGGTGGGCGTTGCAATTTCTCGGGCACGGCTTCGAGGGCAAACCGCCGGAGTTCTTCCGCGACTGGCGTTTTCTTTTTGTCGGCTTGCGCTGGTGGGTGGCGAAAATTCTCAACGGCTAACGCGTAGCCGCCTCGCGCAGCAGCGCCAGGGCGGGGGACACGTCGGCCGGGGATTCCAACTGGAAGCTGACCCAGCCGGAATCGGGCAAGACGTGATGCGGACGCACGGCGCCCGCGCACAGCAGTCTGTCGGCGGCCGCGCGGCCGCCCCCGAGGTCGAGCAGCCCCGGGCCGGGCGGGGGGCCAAGCGCGCGTTTTCCCGCGGCCAATTCGACGCCGCCGACCCGGTGCACGCGCAGCCGCACGCCGGGCAGGGTTCCCAATGCGTCGCGTTCCAGCGCTTCCATCGCGGCGAGACGTTGCCGGTGGCAGAGGCAGGTCCAGGCGAGCAGGAGCGCATCGAAAAGCTGCGGGAATCCCGGCACACGGGCCAGCCAGCGCAAGTGACGCACGACGAAGAGGAACATGGCTCGTTCGTTTCTTCAGTGCGGCGCCTCGGCCCGCCGGCGCACGTCTTCCATGACCCGCAGATGGACCGCCCGGAAAATGTGCGCCGTCCACCAGTCGAAATACGCGAGCGGGCGCACGTGCAGCACATACCAGGTGCTGCCGACGAGCGTGGTCGTGCCGTCGCCGTTGTCGTGCAGGAGGAACTGACCCCGCCGCGGGCTGAGGTGCCCGAGCAGCTCCGGGTCGGGCGGAATCCTGACGATGTCGAAGGTGAGCTTTTCGCGCGGCACGAGTTCGGCGACGGTTTCCTCGAACACCGCGCCGCGGCTGAAAACGCAGCGCCGGGCAGCGCCGACAAAATCGCCCTCGACCGTCGTCGCCATCGGGTAAGGCAGGCCGAGGCGAAAGAGCCAAAAGCGCGGCGGCGCGGGGATGTCGCCGAACGTCGTGACGCCCGGCCAGACTGCCGCAGGCGCGGCGCGGATGAGCAATTCGTCGCGCACCACGCCTTCCGCGTCGTCCGCGCCGCCGCGCGTGAACGGCTCCGCGACAGCGCACAAGGCGAGCAGCAGCGCCGGCGCCAGGCTGAGCCGCAGCCGGGCCAGAGCCGCACGGCGGAACCAGACGCGCCCGGCGAGCGCGCCGGCGAGCACCATCACGTAGAACAACGGCGAAACGATGAGCAGGCAGATCGCGCCTTCGCGCAGGAAAACGGCGGCCCCGCCGAGGCCGAGCAGCGTCAGCCACAGGCAACTCAACGCGGTCGCGCCCAGCGTTGGCTCCAGCTTTCGCCAAACGAAACTGGCCAGCACGCCTCCGCACAGCGGCACCCAAAACAGGCTCGGGACCGCGACCGGCCAGAGGAAGCGGTTGTCGTCTTTGAGCAAACCGTCGCCATTTTTGAGCCAGGCGAGGAGCAGCACGACGCCGCCGTAGAGCAGCGCGATGGCGAGGTTCGCGACCACCATGCCGGCAAGCCAGCGCAGCCAGCGGCGCTCCCGGCGCGTCGTCCTCGCCGACAACGGGGGAGGGGAAAAGTCGGGCGGCACAGGCATGAGTCAGAAAGGCAGGCAGCAGGCTCCTTTTCGCAGGTGGATGGCGATCTCCGAGCGCCACGATTTTCGGCGCAGCCGAGAAGAAAACTCTTCTTCCAGGCAGCTTCGCTGCATCCTAATGGCGCCCGGAGGTCGCCATCCACCTCGAAGTTGCTTACGGCTCAATTCTCACCGCGCCGGCGTGGGATACACGGCTGGGCTGGCGTTCCCTTCCTTGTCCACGGCGCGCACGCCGAAGATCACGTTGTCCTTGGACACATCCGGGAGGGTGAAGCGCGTCACGTTGCCGGCGGAACGCGCATGCTGCCAGAACGGCGCCGTCGTCTCGCGCCAGACGATCTCGTAGCCCGCCGCGTCCGGTTCCCGGTTGGCTGCCCAGAAGAGGGTGGTGCCGTTGGTCAGTTCTTTGGTTTCCACCTGCACCTCCTTCGGCGCGGCGGGCGCGAGGGCGAGGGCGCCGAGCGCGGCGGCGTTCACGCGGGCGACCTGTGCGATGTAGTCGAAGTCGCAGAACTCAGGCCGGTCGCCGATTTGCACGCCGTTCTCCGTGCGCAAGTCTTGGTGTTGGTGACGAAAGTCCTCGGCCGGCTCCGTCATGCGCACGGCCGGGAAGCCGGCTTCGAGAAACGGGATGTGATCGCCGCCGCGCAGGTAACGGTCGCGGCGGTAGATCACATTCACCGTCATGCCCGCGACGTGCGCCTCGGCGGCCGACTTGATGAAGCGGGCCAACTCACGCGAGGGGCTATCGTTTTCGCCCCCGGTCTGGGCCAGCATCCGCAGAGGGTCGGGCATCGTGCGCAATGGCGGAATGCCTTCGGCAAACAGGCGCACGTGCGCGTTGTCCACCCGGCCGTCCTCGGCGTGCGAGCTGCCGATGATGTCGTTCGTGATCATGCCGGCGACGTTCCACTTTTTTTCCTTCGCCACGCCCGCCCAATGCGTGGAGCCGAGGAGGCCCTGTTCCTCGCCGGCGACGGCGATGAAGACGAGCGTGGCGTCCCATTGGCGCCGGGACATCACGCGCGCCATTTCCAGCACGGCGGCCACGCCGGAGGCGTCGTCGTTCGCGCCGGGCGCGTCGGCCGTGCTGTTCATCACGTCGGTCACGCGCGAGTCGTAGTGGCCGGCCACGACATACATGCGGTCGCGCGATTCCGCCTGCGCGCCGGGCAGCGTGGCGACGACGTTGACGACCGGCACGGAACCCGGATTGCGCGGACCCGAAGGCGGGACAAATTCGTCCATCGAAACCTGTAGCCGGCCGCCGGATTCCTCCCGGCTGCAGCGCTCGAATTCCGCCTGGATCCAGCGCCGCGCCGCGCCGATGCCGCGCGTCGGGCTTTCGGTTTCCGAAAGCGTGTGCCGGGTGCCGAAGCTCACCAGCTTGCGGATCGTCGCCTCGATGCGTTGCGGGGAAATTTCGCGCGTCGTCTCGGCGATCTGCGCGTTCGGTTTCGGCGGCGGCGCTGCGGCTGCCAGGAGCGCCGGCAGGGCCAGAATGGCGGTGGCAGCGAGAAAAAAAACGGGGCCGCTGAGCTTCGTCGTGCGCATGGAACTTCCTTAAGCACACCGCTGCGCGCCGGGCAATGCGCGGTGAAGGACAAGGCGCGCGTTTTTTCTGGGGAACAATGGTTGTGCCCGGCCTTCCCACCAGAAGACGCGGCCCCGACCCACCGGCCGGCGGATCAGGAAAATTCCTGCGGTTTTACCGAACCGCCGGACCACCTCCCGAGATCCGCCGGCGTCGCGTTCCCCTTGGCCAGCCAATTCGACGCATGAACGCAACCCTTCTCCTGCTGGACGGCCCCGTCGCTGCTCCGAGCCTTGACTTCACCGCCGGTGCCGACCCGGATGCCGGGCACCACGAACGCGCCAGCGGCGACGACGGCACCAGCTCGGCCCCCGGCATCTCGCGTCAACTGCGCTGGCGGCGCCAGCGCAAGGAACTCGGTCTCTGCGTGCAATGTTCCAAGCCATCGCCGGAAGGCACCGTGCTCTGCCCGGAGTGCAGCATCAAACACCGGCTCAAACAGCGCAAAGTGAAGGGCTACCGTTCCCGCGAGGAAAGCGGCCGCGGCCGCAAGTGGAAATACCGCTAGCGGCTCGTCGCCGCTGCCGCGGGGAGGGAGGGCATCTCTTCGACAAAGCCCACTGCTGCGCTGTCCGGTGCGGGCGAAGCCAGGCGGGCAGGAGAATCCGCAGTGGCTTCGCGGACGTGGAAAAACTGCGCGTAGCCGAAGATCAGCAACGCGAGCAGGAAAAAGCCGGGAACGTAGCGCATGTGGGGTCTGTTCTCATAGCTTTAGCAGCCGGCGGGCCAAGACCGCGGCGCGCGCTGGCTCTCTGCGCAATTTTTCTTGCTCAAATTTGGCTAAAACCAGCCGGCCGCCGTGTGCCGCCGCTTTCTGCAGCGCGGCGCGCGATTAGACCGGGGAGCACAGGCGTCCCGCCTGTTGTGGCGGGCGTCCCGCCCGGCACCCGCTGTTTTTTCTTTTCCCGCATTCAAAGACAAAAGAAGGCTTTGGGCGAGACGCCCAAAGCGACAGGCGGGACGCCTGTGCTCCCCAAAAGACAGCAGCCAAACCGCGCCGCTGCTCCAGCGGCAGAGCGCTTGCGCCGCGCGCCAGAAGTGCCAAGCTGAACCGCTCGGTCCCGCTCGCGCGCTCTCACGTCTGGCTAGGCGCGTTGGCCCCGCGCCCGCCGATTTTTCCCTGGTCCCTTTTCCCATTGATGAAACTCCTCGACATGACCTTCTCGCAGGCGGAACTCGACAGCCTGCTCCGCGGCACGCACGGGAATCCGTTCGCGTTTCTTGGGCCGCACCAAGTCGAGGGCGGCCGCTGGGCGGTGCGCGTGTTTCAGCCGCGCGCGGAGGAAATCGCGCTCGTGGATTGCCGCCGGCCGCGCGCAAAGGCGACGCCGATGCCGAAGGTGCATCCGACCGGGTTTTTCGAGCTGGTGCTGCCGGCCGAGGAGGGGAACCAGCGGCCAGATTACGAGTTGCAGATCACCCCAGCGCAGGGTGAGTCTTTCACAGTCGCCGACGCGTATGCGTTCGCTCCGGTCTTGGGCGAGCTGGATCTCCATCTCTTCGCCGAAGGCAACCACCACCGGCTCTACGAAAAACTCGGCGCGCACCTGCGCGAGATCGACGGCGTGCGCGGCTGCGCCTTCGCGGTCTGGGCGCCGAACGCCTCGCGCGTCTCGGTCGTCGGCGACTGGAACGGCTGGGACGAGCGCGTCCATCCGATGCGCAAGCGCCTGCCCAACGGCGTGTGGGAGCTTTTCCTGCCCGGCGTCGAGGAGGGCGCGCACTACAAGTTCGACGTTCGCAGCGCCGCGGGCGGGCGGATGTTGAAGAGCGATCCGTTTGCGTTTTACGGGCAGAACGGGCTGCAAACGTCGTCGCTGGTGTTCGATCTCCATCGCTACACGTGGAGCGAGGGCGACGCGCTCTGGATGCAGCGCCGGCGCGAGACCGATTGGCAGAGAGCGGCCGTCAGCATTTACGAAGTCCACCTCGGAAGCTGGCAGCGCCTGCCGGAGGAAAACGGCCGCTCGCTGAGTTACCGCGAACTCGCCGACCGGCTTATTCCTTACGTGAAGGAAATGGGCTTCACGCACATCGAGCTGATGCCCGTCGCCGAGCATCCCTTCGAAGGGTCGTGGGGCTACCAGATCACCGGCTA
This sequence comes from uncultured Chthoniobacterales bacterium, assembly GCA_964246635.1. Lineage (GTDB taxonomy): Bacteria > Verrucomicrobiota > Verrucomicrobiia > Chthoniobacterales > SZAS-18 > JAFAXH01. The sequence goes on from CAXTRS010000033.1 coordinate 14,900, forward strand.
TTTCGCGCCGACTTCGCGTTTCGGGAACCCGGACGAGTTCCGTTATTTCGTCGATCGCTGCCACCAGGAAAACATCGGCGTGATCCTCGACTGGGTGCCCGGCCACTTCCCGAAAGACGCGCACGGGCTCGCGGAATTCGACGGCACCGACCTCTACGAACACGCCGACCCACGCCAGGGCGAGCACGCCGACTGGGGCACGCTCATTTTCAACTACGGCCGCAACGAAGTGCGCAATTTTCTCGTCGCCAACGGCCTCTTCTGGCTCGACCAGTTTCACATCGACGGCCTGCGCGTGGATGCCGTCGCGTCGATGCTCTATCTCGACTACTCGCGCAAAGCCGGCGAGTGGATTCCGAACAAACACGGGGGGCGCGAAAATCTCGAAGCGATCGATTTTTTGCGGAAGTTCAACGAGGTCGCTTACGGCGAGCATCCGGGGATCATGACGATCGCGGAGGAATCGACTTCGTTCCCCGGCGTGTCGCGCCCGGTGTATCTCGGCGGACTCGGTTTTGGGTTCAAATGGAACATGGGCTGGATGAACGACAGCCTGCGCTACATGGCGCTGAACCCGATCTTCCGCCGCTTTCATCAGAACACCGTGACGTTCTCGCTGATGTATGCGTTCAGCGAGCATTTCGTGCTCGTGCTGAGCCACGACGAGGTCGTCCACGGCAAGGGTTCGCTCATCAACAAGATGCCCGGCGACGCGTGGCAGAAATTTGCGAATCTGCGGATGTTCTACGCCTGGATGTGGGCGCATCCGGGCAAAAAACTCGTCTTCATGGGCGGCGAGTTCGGCCAGTGGCGGGAGTGGAATCACGACCGGAGTCTCGACTGGCACCTCACGCATGAGCCGCTGCACGACGGCCTGCGCCGGCTGGTGCAGCACCTGAACCATCTCTACAAAACCGAGCCCGCGTTTTGGGAACTCGACGACACGTATGACGGCTTCGATTGGATCGACTTTTCCGACGCCGACAATTCGATCCTGTCGTTCATCCGCAAGTCGCGCGGCGGCGACACGCTGCTCTTCGTGATCAATGCCACGCCAGTTCCGCGCGAGGGCTACCTCCTCGGCGCGCCGGGCGCGGGTTTTTACGAAGAAATCCTCAACACCGACGGCGCGACGTATGGCGGCTCGAACGTGGGCAACCTCGGTGGCCAGGAAGCGCGCGAAGACGACATCCACGGCCGCACCCACGCGCTCTGCCTGAACCTGCCGCCGCTCGCCGTCGTCGGCTTCAAACGCCGCGCGCCGACGGTTTCCGCGCCAGCGCTTCCATCGAAAATAGAAAAGGGGAGCACGGGCGTCCCGCCCGTTTTTGCCGGCATCTCGCCGGCAAGCTGAACAAGCGGTTGGTTTCCCGAAA
>CAXTRS010000033.1:16285-20507 GCA_964246635.1 uncultured Chthoniobacterales bacterium
ACCCCCCCCCCCGCCCCCGGGGGCCCCCCCGCCTAAACCGCGGCGCCCCCCCCGCCCCCCCCTGCGCTTTCCCTTTTTCACCGCGCCGGAGAAACTGCATCATCACTCTCCGCCGATAGGTTTTGACGGCGTGTTCGCCGTCTTCTTAAACTGCCGCGCCTTCACCGCCCGCCCCCTTGCCTCTCACCAAATGAAAACCCGATCTGCTGCCGCTGGTTTCACGCTCATCGAGCTGCTCGTCGTCATCACGATCATCATCATCCTCGCCGGCCTCGCCGTCGGTGTCGTGCCGCAGGCGCTCGAGCGCGCCAACCAAGTGCAGTGCCTCTCCAACGCGCGCCAGGTCAATCTCGCCCTGCGGCTCTTCGCCGACGATCACGACGGCAACTTCCCGGTGTATGCACCTAATGGGGGTAGTGACCTCACGCCGGGCACAGCAACGGCAACTACCTCGAACGAAGTGTTTCAAACGCTTTTCCCGGCTTATACCAAGCAGGAGAAAATCTTTTACGTCGGCAAGTCCGGCTATTGCAACAAGACCCCGCCCGACGAGCGGTTCGCCGACACTTCGACGTGCCTGGCGGCGGGGGAGAACGACTTTGGTTACATCTTGAATTTGACCAACACTTCAAATCCTTCGCTCCCGGTCGTGATGAACGGCCTTGCAAGCACAACGGCCTACACGTCCGACAAAACAAAACCCGGCGGTGTCTGGGGTGGCAGGAAAGCGATCCTCGCTCGCGTGGACGGCAGCGCGGAAATTGCCACCTGCGATCCGACCAAGTTTTATCCCACGCGCAAGGACGCCAGCGGAGCGCCGGTTTCAATTTTTCAGGCTGGCAGTGGGACGGATGAATGGCTTGCTGCCAATCAAACGGTCGTCAATCCCAAACCGCCGCAGCAATAAGGAGAACGTTTTCTCGCGGTCGGTGGCAGCAATCAGCCGAGGCTTGTGAGCCTTGGCGTGTCACTGGAGAACAACCGGGCTGCGGTTTTGTCGTCGGTAGGCACGCGGAAAACGCAGCCGATCGAAAGCCCGTCGGAGCTTGCACAGTTGTGAGCTTGTTGAATAAACCCCGCGAAACTGCGGCGTGATCTCGACGCCGTTTTCCGCGCAGAGCCGCAGCGCAGCCGGCGTCCAGAGGCTGCGCACGATGGCGGAGGCGAGGTAGGGCAGGGGAGTGTCGGCGGCGTTTAAGTAAGTCAGCGAGAGACCGCCGCGCGTGCGCGCGCTGCCGCGCGCCTCGAAAACCCACGCGCTCTCGCCCGGTCGCACCGCATCGAGCAATGCTGTGCGGCGCCAGAGCGTGACTTGCAGGCGTGTGCGCCACGACGACTCGGCGGGGATGACGGCGAGGTCTGCGCGGCCGTCCGCGCGCGGCCACGCGGCGACTTCGGGCAGCAGCAATTCTTTGAGGCACAGATGATCGACGCCGTGCTCGAGACAAAACGCGCAATCCGTCGCCAGCCGCGCGGCGTTCACCGGCGCGGTGAGAAAATAATCTTCCTGAAAATAGAGCAGGTAATCCGCGTCGATCCCGTCGAGTGCGACGCGCAGATTATCCGACCAGCCGCGATCCCGGCCGACCCGGATCGGCGTCATCCAATTCGAGCGCACGTCGAGATCGTTGACGATGAGAAATACCCGCCACGGACAGTCCGGCCAATGCTTGCGAAAGAAGAACGCGAACGGCCGCCACGCGTCGAAAAACGCATCGCAGCTCGACACCAGCACCGCAAAACGCGGCGCGAAACGCACGAGAGAATCATCCACCGGTGGCGGGAGTGAACCGGCAGCGATGCTCACCTTTCCATTTCACGATGCCACACCAAAAATTTCCGCCACGAGGATGCGAAACCCTGGCAGATGCGGCTCGGCCGTCAGTTCATCATCGGTATTGAAGAGCTGCGGTTGCGCATCGCCGCGATGCACGGTGACGGTGCCGAAAACGGGATCGACCAGCCAGACCAAGGCAGTGCCAGCAAGCAAGTATTGCTCGATTTTTTCCGCGACGTCTTCGTGTTTGTCGGAAGGGGAGAGCACCTCCACGGCGAGCACTGGAGAGCCTTCGATCAGACGAGCATTTTTTGGAGTCGCCGCCGCTTGCTCGGCCGAGATGTAAGCCACATCCACGCCCACCGTGGTCACAGGTTCGCGGAGCAAACGAAAGCCCGCTTCACCGCCTACGACTTCGCCACGCGGTTGCGGCCGGCCATCCAGCCAACGCTGGAGGACATAGCCGATTTTCATCAGCGTGCGGCTGTGCGAAAAATTGCGTCGGGTTACGCCGGATTCCTCGCTCCAAACCCGCAGTCGGCCTCGGATCAAATCCCGCTCGATGCCGTCGTCTGGCAAGGCGAGAAATTCCTCCATCGTCATCGGCGTCCCATCGCGCGGAAGAATCACCGGCGCCGCCGTGGTGCTGCTCATGGCGGACAGCATGACGGAGAACTCCGCGGCCGTCAACGCGACGGGAGCAGTCACGGCTGGACGCGGACGACAGAAATTCAACGATCGAAAAAATCCGCGTTCGATCCGCGTTCATCCGCGGCAAGAAAATTCACACCTTCACCCGCTCGATGCTGGCCCCGAGCTGGGCGAGCTTGTCGTCGATGTGCTCGTAGCCGCGGTCGATGTGATAGACGCGGTTGATCTCGGTGACGCCTTCCGCTTTCAGCCCCGCGAGCACGAGCGCCGCGCTGGCGCGCAGGTCGCTGGCCATCACGGGCGCGGCGCTCAGTTTGTCCACGCCCTGGATGATCGCGGTGTGCTCCTCAATCTTGATGTCCGCACCCATGCGCTTCATTTCGGAGAGGTGCATGAAGCGTTGCGGAAAAATGTTCTCCGTCACCGTCGAGATGCCCGCGCTCGTGGCGAGCAGCGCGCACATCTGCGCCTGCATGTCGGTGGGGAAACCGGGATACGGCTCGGTCGTGATTTCGAGCGGCTTCGCCGAGCCGTTCGGCTTGATCGTGAGCGCCTTTTTCTTTTCGTCGGTTTCAAACTCAAAACCGGCCTCGGTGAGCCGCTCGATCACCGGTTTCAAATGTTCGGCATTCGCGTTTTTCAGCATCACGCCCTTGCCGCTGCCGCAGATCGCGCCGGCGACGAGAAACGTGCCCGCCTCGATGCGGTCCGGGATAACTTCGTGCTCGCAGCCATGCAGTTCGCTCACGCCTTCGATGATGATGCGCCGCGTGCCCGCGCCCTCGATCTTCGCGCCCATCGCGTTGAGAAAATTCGCCAGGTCGCAAACCTCCGGCTCCGCCGCCGCGCCTTCGATCACCGTCGTGCCTTCGGCGAGCACGGCGGCCATCATCACGTTGTCGGTGCCGAGCACGGTCGGGCCGAATTTGCCGCTCAGATTGATGCTGCCGCCCTTGAGCGCCGACGCAAAAATCCGCACGTCGCCGCCGACCACGCGCACCGCCGCGCCGAGCGCCTGAAACCCTCTCAAGTGCAAATCGATCGGCCGGTCGCCGATGACGCATCCGCCCGGCAGCGCCGCGCTCGCTTCCTTCTCCCGACCCAGCAGCGGCCCGAGCACGCAGACGCTCGCGCGCATTTTGCGCACGATGTCATACGGCGCGCTCGTGCCCTTGAGCGTCTCCGCCTTGATGGTCACCGTGCCGCTGGCCCGCTCGACCTCCGCGCCGAGGCTGCTGAGGATTTGCAGCATGTAATGGATGTCGCTCAGGTCCGGCACGTGGTGAATCGTGACCGGCTCTTTCGTCAACAACGCCGCCGCGAGAATCGGCAGCGCGGAGTTTTTCGAGCCGGAAACCCGCACCGTGCCTTCGAGACAGGCGCCGCCGTGAACGAGGATTTTATCGAGAGCCATAAGAGAACAAACAGGGTCTGGGGAGAAAGGTGGGCACGGGACTTAGCAGGCCGGCCGCTGCTTGTCTAGGCTTGGCTACGCGCCGCCGGTCGTGGCGAAAACGAAACGCGGCACGCCTTGATAATCGTTCTCCGTGCGGATGTCGTCGTAACCGCCTTCGATGCGCAGGTTCACCACTCCCGCCGCCTGATCGTGCCCGATCTCCAGCGCCAGGTGCAACCGCCCGCCGGCCGGCGCGCGCCCCGGCGCTTCTTCGATGAGCCGCGCGATGAGCGCCAGCCCGTCCGCGCCACCGTCCAGCGCCAGCCGCGGATCGTGCTCGCGCACCTCCGGCGCCAGCCCCGCGATGTCGCCGGCGGGGATGTAAGGCAGATTGGCCC
>CAXTRS010000034.1:0-20435 GCA_964246635.1 uncultured Chthoniobacterales bacterium
GGGAACCGCCCGCGCTCGAAGATCAAGCCAATGATGGGCTCGCTCAGGCACCAGAGTCCGACCGCCGAGGGCACGGTGAGAAAAAACGCCAGCCGCAGCGCGCGCGCCAGCGTGCTGCGAAACGCCGGCACATCGCCGAGCGCGGCACTCCTGGAAACCAGCGGCAGCGTCACCGTGGCGATGGCGACGCCGAAAACACCGAGAGGCAGTTGCATCAAGCGAAACGCATACGACAACCAGCTCACCGCGCCGTCGCCCTGGTAGCTGGCGAACGACGCATTGACGAGCACGTTCACCTGCACCGCGCTCGCCGCGATCACCGCGGGACCCATGAGCCGCAGGATCGTCCGCACGCCTTCGTCGCCGCGCCAGCGAAAATCCGGCCGAAAACGAAACCCAACCCGCGCGAGGGAGGGGAATTGCACGAGCAGTTGCAGTGCGCCGCCGAGCAGAGTGCCGATCGCCAGCCCGAGCAGAGCGCGCGGGCCAAACGCCGGATCGAGCCACCAGCCGACGGCCACGCCGCCGACGATGGAGCCGAGATTGAAGAAACTCGACGCCATCGCGGGCGCGCCGAAGACGTGCCGCGCGTTGAGCATGCCCATCGTCAGCGCCGCGAGCGAGACGAGCAGAATAAAGGGAAACATCACCCGCGTGAGGGTGATCGTCAGCGCTGTCTTCTCCGGCGAGAAGCCGCCGCCGAGCACCGCGATGAGCTGCGGCGAAAAGAGAATGCCGAGCAGCGTGATCGCGCTCATGAAAACCACGGTCAGCGTGGCGACTTTGTTCGCCAGCCGCCACGCCGACTCCTCGCCTTCCGTCGCGATCTTTTTGGAGAATGTCGTGACAAATGCGGTGGACAAGGCGCCTTCCGCGAACAGGTCGCGCAGGAGATTCGGCGCGCGGAACGCGGTGAGAAAAGCATCCATGCTTGCCCCTGCTCCGAACAGGCCGGCAAAGATTTGGTCCCGCGCCAAACCGAGCACGCGGCTGCACATCACCGCGAGCCCGACCACGCCGGCTGCCTTCGTGCTGCTGCTATCGCGTGCGGGCGGCGCCGGCTGCGGCTCGGCTGCCACCGGAGGCTCGCCCTCGGATTGCAAGGCTGGGGCAGCGGGCGAACGAACAGGTGGCTGCGACGACACGCGCGCACCGTGGCAGATGCCCGCGCGGCTTGCAAACGGCCACCCGGCGGGCCAATTCCAACTGCTCTCGGGTAAACCCTGAATTTGGGGTCAGGCCGCCTAGCCTGAAGGGTTTTCGCTTGCCCGCCGGCTGGCCGCGGCGTGACAAAGAACAGTTGTCATGAAGTCGCCGGCGGGGGACCCAATCGAAGCCGAAAGCGCAGCGCTGCAGCGCGAGGGTCGCCTCATCTTTGCCCTCGTCTGCCTGGTCTTCGCCACGCTGGTTCTCGGCGCGCTGGCGCTGCACTTGAACTGGTTCGACTGACCGCCGCGCTCCGAGGCCAGCGGCCGTTTATTTCCCTTTCTTGGGTCGGCAACTTCCTTTCGTGCCCGGTTTCTTGCCCGGAGTCGGCTCGTAGCCCGACCAGCAGCGGCCCCGGCCTGGTTTCTTCGCGCCGGCGGCCTTCGGCTTCGAGGGAGATTTACTGGTCTTCGTCGTCGTTGCCATTTTTCCGATTCGTCTGGCTCAAGACGGCAGACGCAGAAAATTCGGCGGGACTCGAACCGTGATTTCCGGACCCGGCTGCGGCGCGGCGCAGTCGTTCGTTGATGGCGACGCCTAGACCCTGCTCGGGGACAAGCTCGGCCAGGATCAAATCGAGATTCGCTTCGTCCAGGCGGCGCAAGGCGGCAAACAGCTGGGTCGCGGCCTCGCGCAGATCCCCGGCTGCGCTTAACCATTCGTTCGCGACCAAGGGAAGCGCGCTCCATTCGCCGCGAGGCGGAGTCTCCGCCAGCCGGAGCGATCCGAGGCGTTTTCCACGGAAGTCGTGTGTGGGAGGAAGCGCGCGAAAGTCGGCGAGCACGAGCGGAGTGCGCGGCGCGTAGTGACCCGGCAACTGTCCTGGCGCCGCCGCTCGCGGCGCAGCCGGCCGCGGCACCACCGGACAAAGTTCCGCGAGCATTTCCGCCGTGATCGGCCCGGGTCGCACGATGAACAATCGCTCGTCGTCGTCCTCGTCCTCCGCCACGAAGGAAACGATCGTCGATTCCAACCCGTGCGGCGTCGGCCCGGCGTCGAGCACGAGCGGAATGCGGCCTCCCAACTCGGCGATCACGTGCGCACCTTGCGTCGGGCTGATGCGCCCGAACCGGTTGGCGCTCGGCGCCGCCAGCGGCCGGCCAAACTGTTCGACGACCGCCTGGAAGACCGGGTGCGCGCTCTGGCGCACGGCCACCAGCGACGACCCGGCCGTAACCAAGTCCGGCACGGCCTCCGCGCGCCTGCGCAGCAGCACGGTCAGCGGCCCCGGCCAGAAGCGGGTTAGCAGCGAATGCAGGAGCCCGCTCCGCGGTGAGTCCGGCGGTGGTGTGGCCACGCGGGCGAGCCAGGCGCGGTCGGGCAGATGGACGATGAGCGGATCAAAAAACGGTCGCTCCTTGGCGTCGAAAATCCGCGCCGCAGCCTTCGGATCGGTCCCGTCGGCCGCCAACCCATACACGGTCTCTGTCGGCAGTCCCACCGGCTCGCCGGCAGCGAGCAATTCGACTGCTCGCGCGACCGCCGCCGCCAGCGCGGCCGGCGAATCCGTCGGCAGCAGGGCGGTGGTCATGATCCCTTTCGCAAGACCCGACTCGTGTCGCAGGCACCCGCGCGCGGCAACGTCATTTCCAGGACCGCCTGAGTCTGCCGGGTCCGAAAATGGTCCCACGCGGTGCGGAGCTGCCGGTCTCCGCACGCGGCGAGCATCGCCACTACGAGCAACGCGGCGTTTTTTGCGCCCGTCTCGCCGATGGCCATCGTGGCAAACGCGCCGCCGCCGTCCTCCTCAGCCGGCTCGTGCAAAGGCTCCAGCAACGCGAGGCCCCGGCGCTCGCCCGCCGCCATCGGCACGCGAAGGATCGGCACATCCCCCGACCCCGCTGATCCCGCTGCGGCAGCTAAAGTGCCCGGCAGCCGCGCGTCTCCACTCGCTACGATGATCGCGCGCGCACGATGCTCGCCGGCGTCGCGAAGAAATTCGCACGCCGCCGCGCCCGAAAGGTCGTCCGGCAGCGTGTGCCGCTCGACGCGAAACGCGAATTGCGCGAGCAAAATCTCGGCAGCCGCGAGCGTTTCCCAAACGGATTCGCCGCACGCTTCTGCGGCGAGCACGGCGACAAGTTCTGTCTTTGAACGAGATAGATAGGCAACACGTCCCTTGAGAAGAGGGTTGCGTTTTTTCGACGAAGCTCTCATGGTTGCCGCCTGCGAATCGCAATTTGCGCGCATCTGCGCGGATTGACGAGCCGTATTGATACACCTACCTCTCAGCGTTTATGCAGGAAAAGTATTCGGATGTAACCTCGGTGGAGTCGCTGCCCGCGACGCCTTCACGCGCCACGACGCCCGCACCCTCAACGGACTCCTCACTGCCCAATCCGGCGGTCGCAGGCAGCCGCGGCACGGTCAAATGGTTTAATGAGAAAAAAGGCTTCGGCTTTATCATCGACCCCCAGGTGCAGGGCGACATCTTCGTGCATTTCTCCGCCATCCAGGCCGACGGCTTCAAGACGTTGCAGGAAGGCGACCTCGTGCAGTATGAGCTCTACACCGACGAGAAAGGCTGCAAAGCGCGCAACGTCCTCGTCGTGGACCGCTGAAAAGCCGCGGCCGGGACCGCACCCGGCCATGCCCGCGCGGTCTTACCCGCCAGCGGCACTCTCGTGTTGAGCGGACCTGACGCCGGCGACTCCGCGTCTGGAGCCGCGGCGCGCCCGGAGCCGTACCGTGCGGACAACGTCGTGCTCATTGGTCCAATGGGCGCGGGCAAATCGTCGGTCGCGCGGCTGCTCTCGACCTGGACGGGCTGGCGCGTGCTGGACACGGATGGGTGGGTGCGCCGCGAACAGGGCGGTCGCGCCATCGCGGAGATTTTTGCCGAACGCGGCGAACCGTTTTTCCGCGATCGGGAATCCGCCGCGCTCGAGAGCCTGCGCGGCCGACGACGCCTGGTCGTTGCCACCGGCGGAGGGATCGTGCTGCGACCGGAGAACCGCGAACGTCTGCGCGCGCTGGGCGCGGTGGTATGGCTGACAGCGGAGGACGACGTGCTCTTCGAGCGGGTCTCGCGCAACCAGCGTCGCCCGCTTCTGCACACCGCCGACCCGCGCGCGACGCTGGTCGAATTGCTCCGCGCGCGCGCCCCGCTCTACCAATCCTGCGCGCATCTGGCAGTCGATACCTCGGACAAAACGCACGCGGAGGTCGCCCGCGAAGTGCTCGACGGCGTGGAGAAGATTTTTCCCGGAACGGTCGTAAACTAGTCCCCGGCGCGTGCGGCGGCCTCGGCTGTGTTCCCTCGACGCTTTCGGCGCGCCACGCCCTCCGTCATTTGACCTCCGCTCCGCCTCTCCCAATCGCGCTCGATCTCAAGCGCGCGCTTCTCGATGAAGCGACGCGCCTGGGCTTCGATTTGTGCCGCGTCGCGCGCTGCGAAGCGCCTCCGCACGGCGACGCTTTTCAGCGCTGGCTCGACGACGGCCGCGCCGGCGAAATGGCGCGCTGGCTGGAAAAAAGCCGCGCCAAACGCGTCGCTCCCGAGCTGGTGCTGCCGGGTGTGCGGTCGGTTGTCGTCCTCGCGATGAACTATTTGCAGGGCGCGGGAGAGACCCGACACGGAGCCGGTCGCATCGCCCGCTACGCCTGGGGCGAGGATTACCACGACTTGATCGAAGAAAAATTGCGCGCGCTCGACACGTTCCTCGCAAACCACGGCGGCCGGCAGCGGTATTACGTCGATACCGGACCGGTGCTTGAACGGGATTTCGGCGCGGAGGCTGGCGTGGGCTGGCACGGCAAAAGCACGATGCTCATTCACCCACGGTTGGGCACATGGTTCTTCCTCGCAGAATTGCTCACCACGCTCGAGTTGGAGCCGGACACCGCGCTGCCGGATCGTTGCGGCTCCTGCACGCGCTGTCTCGATGCCTGCCCGACCGGCGCGATCTCGCGCGAGCGTCCGCGCGAACTCGATGCCCGGCGTTGCATCTCCTACCTCACGATCGAGTTGAAGGGCGCGATTCCACTCGAACTTCGCCCGCTCTTGGGCAACCGCATTTACGGCTGCGACGACTGTCTTGACGCGTGCCCGTGGAACCGCTTCGCGCAAACGAGCCGCGAATCCGCGTTTCAAGCGCGCGCAGGCACTGCGGGGATGGCGCTCCGGGATTATCTCGCGCTGACGGACGAAGATTTCCGCGCGCTGTTCCGCGGTTCGCCGATCAAACGCATCAAGCGCCGCGGCCTGCTGCGCAACGTTTGCGTGGCGCTCGGCAACGTCGGCACGATCGAGGACTTATCCGCCCTGGGGTCTGCCGCGGCGGACCCCGAACCGCTCATCGCGGAGCACGCCCTCTGGGCGATCGATCAAATCCAGCGGCGCGCTGCCATGACGTGCGCCGAGCCGCGTGACAGCCGCTCATGAATGGCGCGAATTCGCGCGCAAAAATCGCTGTGATCGGCGCGGGCGTCGGCGGGCTGACCTGCGCGGCACTGCTCGCGCACGCGGGCTTGCGGGTCACCGTGTTTGAAAAAAACGCGACCGTCGGCGGCAAACTCAACTGGCTCGAACTCGACGGTTTCACCTTCGACACCGGTCCGAGCCTGCTCACGATGCCCTACGTTTTCGAGCGGCTCTGGTCGCGGCTGGGCCGCAGCTTGGCGGACGATCTCACGCTCGTGCCGCTGCCCGTCACCTGTCGCTACCGCTGGACCGACGGCACGGTAATCGACGAAGACGCCGACTTCTGGCAACGGCCGGAGGTGGCGCGATTTCTCCGCTACGCACGCGGGCTCTACGACCTCAGCGCCGACGCTTTTTTGCACCATCCGCTCGGCGATTGGTGGCGGCAGCTCACGCCGCGCAATCTGCCCAAGCTGCGACACCTGCCGAAGCTCGCGTCGCTCCAAACGATGGACGAGGTGGTGCGCCGCTGCTTCGGACACGACCCACACTTGGTGCAGCTCTTCGACCGCTTCGCTACCTACAACGGCTCGTCACCGTATCGCACGCCGGCGGCGTTCAACATCATCCCCTATGTCGAAGCCAAATTCGGCGGTTGGTATATTAAAGGTGGATTATACGAGATTGCGCGTGTGCTGGAGCGGATCTGCCGGGACTTGGCCGTGGAAATTCGGACCGGCGAGGAAATCAAGAAAATGAGCAGAGAGCGCTTGTCGTGGTATGAGAGCGCACGGCAACCCCGGGGAAACGTCTGGTGTTTGACCCCAGCGGCGATGGCGGCGGCGTCCCCCAGCGCCAAAGCGCCAGCTGGCTCCGACCCGAAAGCATATCCATGGGATTACTGCTTTAACTTTGTGGTGTGCAATCAGGACGTGCTCTCAGCCACCTCGCGGTTTCTGCACGGACAGAATTTCGTGAAACCGGCTTCTCAATTTATCCAGGAGGGCGAGCCTTCCAGCTCTGCCTTCGTGATGTATCTCGGCATCGGCAAACAGTTCTCCGGTTTGGAACACCACAACATCTTCTTCTCCGACGATTACCCGCGCGAATTCCGCCAGCTCTTCGACGAGCGCCAGCCCCTCGACGAGCCGACGATCTACGTCGCTGTGCATTCCAAGGACGACCCTGACCGCGCGCCGCCGGGTTGTGACGGTTGGTTCATTCTCGTCAACGCCCCCGCCCTCACGACTGACCGACGAGTGGACTGGCCCGCGCTTGCGGAAAGCTACGGCGACCGCATCCTCGAGCGGCTCGAAACCTGTTTCGGGTTCGAGGGCTTGCGCGCCGCGATACGGGTGCGCCAAACGTTTACACCCGCCGATTTTCAGAGTCGCTTTCTCGCGCATGCTGGCAGCCTCTACGGTTTTGCCAGTCACGGCGTGCGTGCCGCATTCCGGCGACCGGCGATGCAGCCGCGCGGCGTGCCGAATTTTTATTTTGTCGGTGGTTCGACCCACCCTGGCGGCGGGCTGCCCCTGGTTTGTCTCAGCGGCCAGATAGTGGCAGACAAAATCGTCGCGCGTTGTGGGCCGCAAACGAAACCGTGACGGGTTCGTCGCTCGTAACCAACCATTGCGAACCGTGGCGCGTGAGTTTCCTCCGACGGTCGCGGTTCCGCATGCTCTCCTCCGCCAAATCCTTGTCGGCTCCTGCCGAGACAGTGCCTCGCAACCGCAGACATGTTTTGCGGGCGTTTGGTAACTTGCCTTGGGTCGTATTTCTCGTCTGGACCGCGGTTGGTTTTGTGTTCATGCCGCTCGGTGTCGGCGAAGCGCAGGTGCGCGCGTGGCTCGGAGAAGAGTCGAGCCGTTGGAGCGCAGGCGTGCTGGCCTTCTTGCGGATGAGCGATGCGATCTGGATTTGCCTCGCCGCAACGGTGGTTTACCTGAGCGCCGCAGCAGCAGAAGGTTTGCCGATGGCCCGCGTTTGGGTGTGCATCATTCTTCCCGCGGCGGCGCTCTTCGAATGGATCGGCGCCACCACGGGCTTCCCCTTTGGTGCTTACACTTATACGGATCGATTCGGCATTCGCATCGGCGGCGTGCTGCCATTTACCATCCCGCTGGCGTGGTTCATTATCCTGCTCGGCAGCCGCGCGCTCGTGCTGCGGCTGCGACCGGCGGCAACACGCTTCGAACTCTCGTTCGGCGTCGCGCTGCTCGGCTTGCTGACGGATCTCAATCTCGAGATCATCGCGTGGAAAGAACGCGGCTATTGGCTGTGGTATGCCGACGCCGCGACTGCCCGTGCGCCGGTTCCATCCTGGCCGCCGTGGCAGAATTTTCTGAGCTGGTTCGTTCTATTTTTCCTGCTCACCTGCGCGCTGCCGGCGAGCTCCGGCTTGCGGCTCCATCGCCCGCCTTGGTCCGTTCGCCGCCCCATCCAGGTGCTCGCGCTGATGAACACTCTTTTTCTGCTCACCCACGCCGCGCGCTGGATGCGCGAATCGTCCTAGCCGCCGTTTTGTCGCAGTGCCATTTGCAGGACTTCGGCGACATGCTTCGGCCGGCGCTCGGGCAGGTTTTGCGTGATCTGTTCCTGACACGAAAACCCGTCGGTGCAGACGATGTCGTCCGGTCCGCACGCACGCACGGCGGGCAGCAACACGCGCTCGCCGAGCGCTTGCGAAACTTCAAGCTTGTCCTTCTCGAAACCGAATGGCCCGGCCATGCCGCAGCAGCCGGCGTCGAGCGTTTTCAATTCGACACCCATGCGTTTGAGCAGTGCCTCCTCGGCCGGGAAATTCAGCAGCGCTTTGTGATGGCAATGGCCATGAACGAGCACTTTCTTCCCCGGCAACTTCGGCGGTTCGTAGCCGGGCACCTGGGTTTGTAAAAATCCGCTCAACGTGAAGCACTGCCGGCGCAGCCGCTGACCGACCCCGTGATGCGGCAGGAGGTTGCGCACCTCGTCGCGGAACACCGTGGCGCAGCTCGGCTCCAGCATCACGACCGGCACGCCGGCGTTGACGTGAGGCGCGAGCCGATCGAGCACCTTGTTGAGATAGCGTTTCGCGCTGCCGAGCAGACCGAAGTCGTAGAGCGGCCGGCCGCAGCAAATGTGGCCCTCGCCTTGCGGGACGTGAACGCGGAAACCGGCGTGCTGGAGCACTTCGTAAGCGGCCCGGCTCACGTTCGGGTGCATATAGTTATTCCAGGTATCCGCGAAGAGCACGACATCTCCGCGCTCGCCGGGCGCGCTCTGCGAAGAAGACGATTGTTTCTTCAGCCACGCGACGAAAGTTTCCTCCGCGAACTTCGGAATCTCGCGGCACTGCGCAACGTGCAGCACCGACTTGGCGATCCGCCCCAATGGCGAAGCGTTGATCGTGTTCACCAACCCAGGCGCGAGTGAAGCCAGCCGTGCCCATTTGTCCATCATGCCAAAAGCGTAATGGTTCAGCGGACGCGGCCGCCGGCTGTAATAATGCGCGAGGAATTCGGCCTTGTAGGTGGCGACATCGACGTTTACCGGGCACTCGCCTTTGCAGCCTTTACACGCGAGACAGAGGTCGAGCGACTCTTTCACTTCCTTGTCCTGCCAGCCGCCCTTGATGACTTCGCCCTGGAGCATCTCCCAGAGGATGTGCGTGCGCCCGCGCGTGCTGTGTTTTTCCTCGAGTGTCACCTGGTAGCTCGGGCACATCGTGCCGCTGTCTTTCTTGCGGCAGGCGCCGATGCCGACGCAACGTTGGAGCGCCTTGTCGAGGGAGCCTTGGTCGTCGGGATAGTGGAAGTGCGTGTGCCGGTGATGGACGTGATAATCCGCGCCGAGCTTGAGATTCTCAATGGGATCGTAGGAGTCGATGAGCTTGTTGGGATTCATCTTTCCGTTCGGATCCCAGAGGCGCTTGAACTTCGCGAACGCCTCGCACAATTCCGGACCGAACATTTTCGGGTAAAGAAACGCGCGCGCCTGCCCGTCGCCGTGCTCGCCGCTCACGCTGCCACCGTATTGAATGACGAGATCGCCAGCCTCCTCAACGAACCGTCGGAACTGCCGCACGCCCTCGTCGCTTTCGAGATCGAAGTTGATGCGCATATGCAGACAGCCTTCGCCGAAGTGGCCGTAATACCACGCCTTGAGTCCGTAGCGGTCGAGCAGCTTTTTAAAGTCGCGCAGATACCCACCGAGCACGCGGGGGTGGACAGCGGCATCCTCCCAGCCTTCGTGCGTGATGCTCGGCTCGCCGGGCACCACGGTGGTGCCGCCGTTGCCGGAGCCGCGCACCCGCCAGACCGCTTTCACTTCCTGCGGGTCGCGGAAAACCTTGATGTTCGGCTTGTCCGGCTGCGTCTCGATCCAGGCGACAAATTTGTCCGCCTGCGCGTCGGCCGCGGCGCGGTCGTCGTCGCCGAATTCGATCAGCAGGAATCCGCCGCCGGGTGGGTAGAGTTTGATCTGATCGGCGAGGAGTTTTTTCTGCCGGAACAGATCCAGCATTGTGCCGTCGAAGCCTTCGAGGCCGATGGGTTTGTGCTCGAGAATCGCGGGCACGTGATCGCTCATCACATACGGGTCCGGGTAACCCAGGACGACCAGCGACTTGTGCCGCGGGCTGTGGACGAGGCGCAGCTTGGCTTCGAGCACGATGGCGCAGGTGCCCTCGGTGCCAGTGAGCGCCTTGCCGACGTGAAAGCCGTTTTCGGGCAGGAGATCGTCGAGGTTGTAACCGGAAACGCGGCGCGGAATGACGGGAAATTTCTGGCGCACGAGGTCGCCGTATTCGTCGCGCAACTGTCGCAGGCCAGCGTAGAGTTTCCCCTTGCGGTCGCCTTTGGCGATGATGCTTTCCAACTCGTCGTCCGAGGTCGCGCCGACAGTCATCACGGTGCCGTCGTAGAGCAGGATTTCGAGCTCGATGACGTTATCGACCGTCTTGCCGCCGAGCAGTCCGTGGACGCCGCAGGAATTGTTGCCGATCATGCCGCCGAGTGTGCAGCGGTCCACCGTGCTGGGATCGGGTGCGAAGGTGAGATGATGTTTTTCCGCCGCAATGCGGAGCCAGTCGCACACCACTCCCGGCTGCACGCGCGCATAACACTCCTCGGGATTCAGCTCGAGGATCGCGTTCATGTATTTCGAGAAATCGAGCACGACCGCGACGTTGCAGCACTGCCCGGCCAGGCTGGTGCCCCCGCCGCGGGCAAGGACGGGCGCGTCGAATTTGCGGCACGCCGCCACCGCGGCGATCACGTCCTCTTTGTCCTTCGGCACGACGAGGCCGATGGGAATTTGCCGGTAGTTCGACCCATCGACGGCGTAGAGCGCGCGCGAGCCGCGGTCGAACCGGACTTCGCCGCGCACCACGCGCCGCAACTCCTTTTCGAGCGCGGCAGCATCGTCGAAGACATCGACCGGTTTGGCGTGCGAACTGAGCGGCAAGCGCGCCATACTGTGCGGTTTTGGGGCAGAGAACGTGTCGTGCATATACGGATGGAAAACGTTTTAGCGCAGCGGCGTCTCCGAATTCGCGGGCGCAGGCAGGTCCGCTGCTTTCCGTCGTGAGAAGAGCAGCCGGAACGGAAGGAACAACGCGTCGAGCACTGCGGAGTAAAAGCGCAATGGCGCGTGCAGGAGCGACCAAACCGGCGTCAAGGCGCGCTGAAAACTCGCGCTGCTTCCGTAGAATAACGACAGGCCAAGAATCAGCACGATGCCGATGAATTTTCCCACCGTGCCGAGATCGTGATGGGTGCCCATTTCAAAGAGCAGCAGCGCGCCGACATAGCCGATGAGCAAAAACGCGGCGTCCTCGAGCACGGGATACTTTTCGATGAGGCGCACACACAGCGTCGCCAGAAACATCAGCGCGAGAATGCCGATCACCACGCCGGTGCAAACGACCCAAAAAAGCGGGCTCATCGCCACTGCCGCCACCACGTTGTCCACGCTGAGGCTGAGGTTGAGAAACTGGATCGCGAACACCGTGGACCAGAAGCCACGCGCCGCTTCGCCGCGGTGATGCGCGTGGCTGCTGCTGGGCAGTTCGCCGCCGTCGGCACTGACGCCCGGGTCCTTGTCTTCTTCGGAAATTTTGCCCGCGAAATGTGCGAGCAAGAGATGAATGAGATAGGCGGCGCCCGCGATTTTCAGCCAGGCGTTTTGAATGATGATGTTGGCGAAATAGAGCGCAAGGATGCGGAACGGATACGCGCCGCCGATGCCGAGTCGCATCGCCATCGTGCGCTGTTTCTCGGGCAAGTGCGACGCGAGCGCCGCGATGGCGAGCGCGTTGTCCACGGAGAGCAGACCCTCGATGATGATCAGCGAAATGATCACCGGCAGCGCATCGACGAATTGCGGCCAGGTTATCCAGAAAGCGATCATCAGCGGGCGGCGAACTGCGGTTTTTGCTTGGCGAGAAACGCGCGAAAACCGGTCTGGAAATCGGCGGTATCGAAGCAGGCGTAGCCTTCGTCGGTTTCTGCCTCGGTGAGCGGGGCGGGATTTTCGAGCAGGCGGCGGGTGAAGTGCTTGTGCCAGCGGGCGACGAGCGGCGCGCCGTCGGCGATGCGGCGCGCGCAGGCCATCGTTTCGCTCTCGACGGCGCCGTCTTCGACCACGCGATTGACGAGGCCTTTGGCCAACGCCTCCTCCGCGCCGAAGACGCGGCCTTCGAGCAAAATTTCCAGCGCCACCGCGCGACCGGCGAGCGCCAGCAAGCCGGCCAGTTCGCCGTAGCCCATCGTCAGGCCGAGCTTGTTGATCGGCACCCCGAAGCGGCTCGATTTTCCGCAGATGCGCATGTCGCAACAAGCCGCGATCTCCAACCCGCCGCCGACGCAGACGCCGTGAATCATCGCGACGGTCGGGTGCCGGCAATCCGCCACCGCGCGCATCGTCGCCGCGATTTCCTCGCCGTAACCTTTTGCCTGCGCGGCATTCGCGCGTTCATTCTCGAACTCCGAAATATCCGCGCCGGCCGCGAAGGCTTTTTCACCCGCGCCGCGCAGCACGATGCAGCGCACGCTGTCGTCCGCCGACAGGCTGCGGATGGCTTCCCGCAGCCCCTCCCACATCGGCCGGTTGAGCGCGTTCAGTTTTTCCGGGCGATTGAGCGTGACAATGACGATGTCGCCGGCGCGTTCCGAGAGCACCAACGCGGCCGCGGGCGCAGCCGTCGCGTGCTGCTCGCGGTCCCGCGTTTCGGTCGCGCGCTCACTCATTGTCGGTGGCATGAGAAATTTTCGCGGGATCGACGGTTTTCGGCGCCGCGTGCTCGGCGTCGGTCGGGAACAACTCCTCTTCCTCAGGAACGCCGGCTTTCTTCGCCCGCAGTTTTTTCAGGAACCCGGAAATGAACGGCCAGACTACGAAGAGCAACGCACCCGTCGTGATCGTGCCGACCAGCCCGTTGCTCCAGAAAATGCCGAGGCTGCCGCGGGACGAGAGCATACTCTGCCGGAAGGCGTCCTCCGCGCGGTCGCCGAGCACGAGTGCGAGGACCATCGGCGCCAGCGGGTAGTCCAGCTTTTTGAACAGGTAGCCGATCACGCCGAAGAGCAGCATGATCCAAACGTCGAACATGGCGTTGTGAACCGTGTATGCGCCGATCGCGCAAACCACGACAATCATGGGCGCGACGATGGAAAACGGAACTCTCAGGATGGCCGCGAACAGCGGCACCGTGGCGATGACGACGAACAGCCCGGCGAGGTTGCCGAGATACATCGAGGCGATGAGGCCCCAGACGAATTCTTTTTGTTCGATGAACAACATCGGCCCCGGCTGCAGGCCCCACATCATCAAACCGCCAAGCAGCACGGCCGCGGTCGCGGAGCCGGGGATGCCGAGTGTGAGCATCGGCAGCAACGCGCTGGTGCCGGCAGCGTGTGCGGCGGTCTCCGGCGCCATGACGCCTTCGAGCATGCCGGTGCCGAATTTTTCCGGCGTCTTCGAGGTCCGCTTCACCATGCCATAAGCCATGAACGACGCCGCGATGGCGCCGCCCGGTTTGACGCCCATCCACGCGCCGATCAGGCAGCTTTGGAGAATTGACAGCCAGTAGCGCGGCAGCTTCGCCCACGTCTTGAGCACGACCTTGAGATCGATGCCCGCCGTGGTGCCTTTGAACGCGAGGCCCTCCTCCATGGACACGAAAATTTCACCCAGGCCGAACAGGCCGATAACGGCAACCAAGAAATCGACGCCACGCAACAATTCGGCGGAGCCAAACGTCAGCCGCAGCGCACCCGTCACGGTGTCCATGCCCATCGCCGCGAGGCCGAAGCCGATCATCGTGGCGGCGAGCGTCTTGGCGAACGACGATTTTCCCGTGCCCGCGAAGGAGCAAAATGTCAGCAGATAGACGGCGAAAAATTCCGGCGGCCCGAAGTGCAGCGCGAATTTCGCGACCGTCGGCGCCAGAAAAGTGATGATGACGATGGAAAAGAACGCACCCAGAAATGAGCCGGTGAATGCCGCGGTGAGCGCCTCCCCGGCACGACCCTGTTGCGCGAGCGGGTAACCATCGAACGTCGTCGCCACCGACCACGCTTCGCCGGGGATGTTGAAAAGAATCGAGGTGATCGCCCCTCCGAACAGCGCGCCCCAGTAAATGCACGACAGGAGAATGATCGCGGAGGTCTGACCCGCCGGCGTTTGGCCCATCGAAAAGGTGAGCGGCAGGAGGATCGCCACGCCGTTCGGTCCGCCGAGACCCGGCAGCACGCCGACGAGGACGCCGAGCGTGATGCCGATCATCATCAACCCCAAGTTGTAGGGAGTCAGCGCGGTGCTGAATCCGTGAAACAGCAGAGAGAGGTCTTCGAGCATAGGGTTCGGAAATACGTCGTTTGTTTTTTCAGTAACCCAGCCAGGTTTCCAGGGGTCCCTTTGGCAACGGGACGAGGAATTGTTTCTCGAAAACCCAGAACGTGAACACACTCATCAGCACGCCGGTGAGCAGCGATTTCCACCAGGAGAATTTGCCGACGAAAATCATGAAGAGTGCGACGAATGCCGCCGAGGCGACATAGAGGCCGAGATATTCGACGGCCAGCACGTAAAACACGCTGGGAATGAGCACCGTCAGCACGGGCCGGACTTGTTCGGGTTCGATGAAATTGCCGTGCAACTTGCGCCGTCGCCAGAGCGTCTGCGCGATGATCACCACGCTGCATAGGCAAAGAATCACGCCGATACGAAACGGGAAGTAACCCGCCTTGGGGCCGTCTTCACCCCAGCCATAGCCTAGGCGGTAGCTGTCCCAGACGCCCAGCGCGCCGATGCCGAAGATGAGCGCTGCCACGAGCAACTCCATCGTGGCAATGGAAGGGACGCCACGCGCCCGATGAGCCACGACGGCATCAGAGTCAGAAGCGGGTTTGTCCATGCGATTTTCCCTTCTCGGTTTGGAAGTGCGAACGACCGGGAAACGGCGGCGGAAGCAGAGCCGCGGCGCGCCGTTTCCCGACGCGAAACACCTGGGCAGTCAGCTGCCCTTGCCGTCGCCGATGAAGCCCGCCGCAGTCATGATTTCCTTATGCCGTTTTTCGTCGCCTTCGAGGAACGTGATGAAATCCTTGCCGGCGACGAAGGTCTTTTTCAGTGCGTTGCGCGCGAGATACTCCTTCCACTCCGGTGTCTCGACGACCTTCTTGAACAGGTCTTCGTAATAGGCGACGTGCTCGGGCTTGCAGCCGCCGGGCAGAAACAGGCCGCGCAGCATGAGATACTCGATGTCGTAGCCGGCCTCCTTGGCGGTCGGCACGTCGGCCCAGCTTTTGTCGCCGGCGATTTTCTCGGTGTATTCGGAGCGCGCCGGGCTGAAAATGCACAGCGGCCGGCACGCGCCGGCTCGCCATTGCGAGACGCTCTCGGAGGGATTGTTCGTTGTGGAATCGACGTGCTTGCCGACGAGTTGGGTGTCGCACTCGTTGCCGCTTTTATATGGGATGTAGGTGAATTTCACGCCGGCATTTTTTTCGATCAGCGCGGTGACGATCGAGTCTTCGCGCTTCGAGCCGACGCCGGCCATTTTCATTTTGTTCGGGCCGGCCGCTTTCACGGCGTCGAGATATTCCTTGGCCGTTTTGTAAGGCGTATCGGCGTGAACCCAGAGGCAGAACTCGTCCATCGCGACGTTGCAAACCGGCGTGAGATCTTTCCAGTTGAAGGGCAGATTCGTCGCCAGCGGAATCGCGTAGAGGCTCGTGTTGCCAATGAAGAGCTTGTGCGGATCGCCCTTCGCCGCCTTGGCTTCCATCATGCCTTCTGCGCCGCCGGCGCCGGCCTTGATCGTAATGATGAACGGCTGCTTCGAGAGGTTGTTCTTCTGCGCGCCGGCCTGGAGAGCGCGCGCGAGTTGATCGGTCGCCCCGCCGGCGCCGGCGTTGACGATGATCTCGATCGGTTTCGTGGGTTCCCACGCCTGCGCGGTGAGCGCCGGCATGAGGGCGAGGAGGGTGACGGCCAGACAGCGGCCGAGGGTGCGGTGTGGTTTCATGGGAGGATCGGGTTGTGTCAGGGTTGGGTGAGGGAAAAACAGTCGTTCACAGGCCGCTTGCGCCCGTGTGGGCGTGCTGGATCCGTGGGGGTGTTGGCTTAAAAATCTATCGGTTCTCGCAGTCGGATTTGGCGGGTAAATTTGCGCGCGGCTTTACTTCGCCAGCGCCTGGCAACGTTCGATGAGTTCCTTGCCGCCGGGCACCTCAGCGGCGAATTGGTCGTAGGCGGGTTTGCTCGCGGTGACGAACGCGCGGCGATCCGGCGTGTTCACCTTCAGGCCGGCGGCCTTGATTTTTTCCAGTCCGGCGGTGTCCTCGCGCGCCGCGGCCTCATACACGAACGGCTGCATCTCGCGGGCGGTTTCGAGCAAAGCGTCGCGCACCTCTTTCGGCCAGCCATCCCAGCGACGGGCCGAGACGACGAGATACGCCGGCGTATAGACGTGCTCGGTCAGCGAAAGGAATTTCTGCACTTCCTGAAAACGAGCGGACGCGATCTGCGTGAGCGGATTTTCCTGGCCGTCGATCGCGCCGGCCTGAAGGGCGGCATACACTTCGGAAAATCCCATTCCGATCGGCGCAGCGCCGTAGTCCTCGAACATTTTCACGCGCCACTTCCCTTTCGGCACGCGCAGTCGCAGCCCCTTGAGCTCCTCCGGCGAATGGATGGGCCGCGTGTTGTTGGTGATGTGCCGGAAACCGTTTTCCCAGACGCCGAGAATTCGGTAACCCGCCTTTTCGGCGAGCGGCGCGAGCTTCGGCCAAACGATCTCGGCCTCGATGCGTTTCATGTGCTCGCGGTCTTTGACGATGTAAGGCATTTCGAACAACCCAAACTCCGCCACCAGCGTGGACATCACCGTCGAGGGCAACGCGAAATCTACGGTGCCGAGTTTGATCTTCTGCATCAGCTCGGTGTCGTCGCCGAGCTGCGACGCGCCGAAGACCACGACCGTCGCGCGCCCGCCGAGCTTGGCGTTCGCGCGCTGCGCAAATTCGTCGGCCGAGAGCGCAAAGAGCGAGCCTGGCGAACCGATGTGACCCAGCTTGAGCTCGAGCGCCGCAGCCGCCGCAACGGTCGCACTCGCAAGGCAGCCGCAGAGCGCGCAGATAGCGAGCGCGGCGCGGAGCATGAAGCGTGGGGGACGCATCATGGAAAGCCGGGGGTGAGAGCCGTCAGCGCGCGCCGGCGAGTTCCGGCGCGGCCGTTTTTTTTGTGTCAGGCGCGGCGGCCTGCACCCCACCCGCAAGCGAACCGGCACTCGAGGCGGCCTCGGACTTTCCGCCGCCGTGGTTCAAGTATTCCATCGCGGCGAGGATGCCGCCTTTCTTGAACGGGACGCCGAATTTTTCGAGACCCATTTCGACACCTGCCAGCGTGCCGCACAGCGTGAGGTCGTTGAAATCGCCGAGGTGGCCGATGCGGAAAACCTTGCCGGCGAGCTTGGTCAACCCCGCGCCCAGCGACATGTCGAAATTGTCGAGCACGACCTTGCGGAACTCGGCTTCGTTGTAGCCCTCCGGCATCAGGATCGCGGTGAGCGACGAGCTGTATTCGGCCGGATTCTGGCAGAGGATTTCCAAGCCCCAGGTGCGCACCGCGCGACGCGTCGCTTCGGCGTGGCGGTCGTGCCGCCGGAAGACGTTATCGAGACCTTCTTCGTGCACGAGCATGCTGATCGCTTCACGCAGGCCGTAGAGCAAATTGGTGCCGGGCGTGTAGGGGAAAAAGCCGGTCTTGTTCGGTCCGAGCATTTCTTCCCACGACCAGAACGCCTTCGGCAACTTCGCGTTTTTCGACGCGGCGAGCGCCTTCTCACTGACGGCGTTGAAGCTCAGCCCCGGCGGCAGCATGAGACCCTTTTGTGACCCGGCGACCGTGACATCGACCCGCCATTCGTCCTGTCGGAAATCAATGCTCGCCAGGGAGGAAATCGTATCGACGAGCAGCAGCGCCGGATGGCCAGCGGCATCCATCGCCTTGCGCACTTCGCCGATGCGGCTGGCTACGCCGGTGCTGGTCTCGTTGTGCACGCACATCACCGCTTTGATCGACTGATCCTTGTCCTCGCGCAGTTTGGACTCGACCTGCGCGGGATCGACGCCGTGGCGCCAGTCGCCGGGCACGAAATCGACTTCCAGGCCGAAGCTCAGCGCGATCTTGCGCCACAGCGTGGCGAAGTGGCCGGTCTCGAACATGAGCACCTTGTCGCCGGGCGAGAGCGTGTTGACGATGGCGGCTTCCCACGCGCCTGTCCCGCTCGCGGGATAGATGAAGACGTGGCCGCTCTTCATCTTGAAAATCGCTTTCATCCCTTCGAGACATTCCGCGCCGAGCCTGGCGAACGCGGGACCGCGGTGATCCATCGTCGGATGGTCCATCGCGCGCAGGATGCGGTCGGGCACGTTGGTCGGGCCGGGGATTTGGAGGAAGTGGCGTCCGGCCTTGTAGGTGTTGGAGGGCGTGTTCATGGGGAGAGTGATTACAGCGTGCGGAGGCAGGCGGGCGGGATGAAAATTGCCTGCTAATGAACTTCGCGCGTGGCCGCCTCGCCGGTCTGCTTCCGACGGGCGGCGCAAGAAAAGCGGATTGTATGCAATCGCACAAGCGAAAACTTGCGGGCGCGGAGGCAGGGACGCGCCTCCGGGCAGCCGAATTCGTTCGCACGCTCGGAAGATTCTCGCTCACCGGAAACTAAATCACGGACGTCCCGGAGGCGCGTCCCTGCCCTGGTCACCCGCGCCCTCTGCGCGTTCGGGCGCAATCTCACCCTTCAAAGACAGCGGCAAATCGCTTCGTATTTGCCGTGCAGATGCGCCTGCAGAATTTCCGCCAGCCGTTCGCCGTCGCGGCGTTCGAGCGCTGCGATCATCGCCTCGTGCTCGGCCATCGCCACGCGCCAGCGTTTTTCGTTGCCCTCATTTGCCTGGTAACGCGCGCGGCGCAGCCGACCGCAGAGCAGATGATAATTCGCCAGCAGGATCGGGTTGCGCGCGGCCCGCACGATGTGTTCGTGGATGACTTGGTTCAGCCGGAAATACGCCGGCAGTTCGCGCCGCTGGAAGTGGCCCGCCATCAATTCGTGGATGCCTTTCAGCTCGGCCAGCTCGGCTTCGGTGATCTCCGCACAGGCCAGCCGGCCGGCGAGCGCTTCGAGCGCGCCGATCACCGCAAAGAGGTGGCGCACGTCGTCGGCGGTGAGCTGCGTCACGCGCGCCCCGCAGTTGGGCAACAACTCGACCAACCCTTCGTGGGCCAACACTTTGAGCGCCTCGCGCAAGGGTGTGCGCGACACCCGCAGCCGCTCGGTGAGCACGCGTTCGGTGAGCCGTGCGCCGGGCGTAAATTCGCCCTGCGTGATGAGATCGCGCACCGTGCCGAGCACGTTCTTATGGAGCGGCGAGCGCACCGGCCGCTCGCCGCGGCGGGGTTTGGTTGCAGGCGTGCGGGCGGTGGATTCCACGCGCTTCGCCTTTCGCTTTTGAAGGGCGCCGTTCATCGAAGGCCGAACGCGACGCGCTGCGCCGGACGAGGATTTGGCATCGCTCCCTGAGGTGGTTCGCCGACTCATAACCGTGGGAGTCTAGCCGGGTTTTTCGGTTAAGCCACCCCGCACCGTTTTGCCGCGGGAAATCGAGAAGGCCGCGGCAAAATCCACGCGCGTTTTAGTTTTAGTAATGGACGCATCACGGAACCTTCTCCCTTCTCCCCCATCATGGCGCAAGACGACGACAATCTCGATAATCCCGAAGTTACCGGCAGCCGCATCTCGGCAGGTTTTCGCGGCGCCGGGACTAACTCCCCGGACGACCTGCGTCGGCGGGCCGAGGAACTCGCCGTCATCGAAGGGCTGCGGCCGGAGGCGGTGAACGGCGGCCACCTGCGACGCGCGCGGGAAGAGCTCTCGGGCGGCGGCGAGACGGCCAACGACGCGATGCCGGAGTCCACGACACTGGCGGACCGCGACCCGGTCAGCGGCTCCGGCGGCAGCCACACGCCCAATCTCGGGGCAGGCGACGAGGAGTCGATCGGCGAACGGCTTTACGCCCAAGGAGTCGAGGAGGCCGTGCACGACGAAATGCTGGCGGCTTCGGAATCGCTCGAGCGCCGCGAGCGCGGGCTGGAACGCGACGACGACGACAGCCGGCGCTAAAAGCGTCTTTGCGCGCGTATCTGGGCGCGCTGGGTCAAAACGGAATGTCGTCTTCGTCTGCATCCGCGGGCGGAGCCGGACGCGGCTTGGGCCGGTTCGCACCCGTGCCGCCACCACCCTGCTGAGCAGCACGCGGCGCGGGCCGCTGATCGTATTCGTCGTGTTCAGCCGAAGCCGACGATCCGCCGCCACCACCACCAC
>CAXTRS010000035.1:0-20309 GCA_964246635.1 uncultured Chthoniobacterales bacterium
TCACCAGCTACAACCTCCAAATCCAATCAAGGCAACAACGAGGATAACACTACCCAAACGCTTATGAAACTGAAAGCTGGGGAACTATCATTCAACGTGGTGGAAACGGGCGTCGGTGAACTAGCCCTGCTGTTTCTGCATTACTGGGGTGGCTCAGCACGGACGTAGAAGAAGGTCACATCGTCGCTTTCGGCGGATTTCCGATGCATCGCTTATGACCAGCGCGGCTGGGGCGAGTCGGACACCCCGCCGCAAGGCTATTCTATCCAGGACCTCGTCGTGGATGCGAAACAGGTGCTTCGAGCACTGGAGATTCAGCGATACGTTCTGGTCGGTCATTCGATGGGCGGGAAAGTGGCTCAGTTACTGGCCGCGCAGCGGCCGGCCGGTCTGGAGAAGCTCGTTCTGGTGGCGCCGGCAGCCCCAACGCCTCAAGACATTCCAGAACCTGCCAGGCAGGCACAGCTGCACGC
This sequence comes from uncultured Chthoniobacterales bacterium, assembly GCA_964246635.1. GTDB lineage: Bacteria > Verrucomicrobiota > Verrucomicrobiia > Chthoniobacterales > SZAS-18 > JAFAXH01. Next base: position 474 of record CAXTRS010000035.1, read on the forward strand.
TTACGACAACCGCGAGAACGCGTTGAAGGCGATGGAATTCCTGACGGCACGACCTCATGGCAGCGAGATTCGCGAGCAAATCATCGCGGATAACTTAGCAGGTGCTTCACAAGCCAAACTCGCCTGGCCTACCTTGTCGGCCTACGAGGATATCTCCGCCGAGGTAGGTAAAACCGCGGTGCCTACTCTAGTCATCGCCGGAGATCAGGACCGGCAAGATCCCTTGGAGCAGCACAGGCGCGAAGTGCTTCCTCGCATTCCGGGCGCAACCCTGCAAATCATCCAGGATTGCGGGCATCTCATTCCAATCGATCAGCCCGAACGACTGGCGGACGCGATTCGAACTTTTGTTCACACGGTTGCCTGATGGGCGGTCAGTTTGTAATCACCGGTGCCTGTCGGCGATAGCGCCCGTCGGTCAATTCGCGCAGGCAGAAAGCCGCTACGTCAGCGCGGCTGATAAAACCTGCACGCATCCCAGTCAGGTCGGTAAAGGCACGCACGCTCGCCAGCCCTTTGGCTGGTCCATTTGTCAAGGCTCCCGGCCGCACCAGAGTCCAGTCCAAGCCGCTCTGGCACACGAGGATTTCCTGCCGGGTCTTGTCTTCATAGACGCCACGCAGCACCAGCGGCTGGACAATCCAGTCATACCACCAGGGCCCGTGGCCTTTGGAATCACCCGCACCGATGCCGGTGATGCACACCAGACGGTTGACACCATGGGCTTTCATTGCGCCGATGAGGTTGCGCGTGCCTTCCGAAAGCATCGTCATTTGTTTGAACGGCCCCGTGGCTCCTGAACCGAGAGCGCTGACGACGGCCTCTTGGCCGTCGGCCAGCGCCCGCTTCAAGCTGCCGGGGTTGAGCACATCACCAACCGCTATTTTGACGGCTGGTGCGAAGTCAGCTTTGTCCGGGTTTCGCACCAAGGCGGTGACGGCATGGCCGGAAGCCAAGGCTTGGCTAACGATTTCTTTACCGGTCGCACCAGTGGCGCCAATGACGAGTAGTTTCATTTCGACACGCCGGGTTAATAGCTAAAACGAGCGGCCGCTTTTTCTAATACTAAATAAGTCGCGCTTTGAATCCTTTGTAAGTATCAAGCGCCTCAGTGCGCCGCTGGATCAGAATACCAATGCGGTTTATCAATCGAGCAGAGATCCGCGCCTACGCAGCGAGCAGCTTGTCCAAGGTGATCGGTAACTCGCGGACACGCGTGCCGGTGGCGTTGTAGATTGCATTGGCGACGGCGGCGCCCACGCCGGTGATGCCGATCTCGCCCACGCCGCGCGCGCCCATCGGCGTGTGCGGGTCGGGGATGTCGGTCCAGATCACGTCGATCTCGGGCACGTCGAGATGCACGGGCACGTGGTATTCGGCGAGGCTCGGGTTCATGATGCGACCGTTGCGTTCGTCGAACTGCGTTTCTTCCATCAACGCAAGCCCAAGTCCCATGATGATACCGCCGCGGAATTGGCTGGCGGCCGTTTTAGGATTGAGGATGCGCCCGCAGTCGAACGAGCCGAGGAAACGGCTGACGCGCGGCTCGCCGGTGATCGCGTTAACCCGCACCTCGCAGAACATCGCACCGTGAGAGTGCATGGACCAGTGCTGCATTTCGAGCGGCGGCGGCGCGCTGCCTTCGACCACCAGTTCGTCGCGTCCCGCGCGCGTCAGGATCGCGGTGTAGCTTTCGCGGCGCGCCGGCTCGTCCAGTTTGCACAAGCCGCCATCGCGACTGCCGAGCTCTTCCGGCTTGAGGCCGGCGAGCGGCGAAGCTTTTCCAGCGAGCTTCAACAGCTCCGTTACCAACGCTTCGTGCGCAGCGATCACCGCGGCGCCGATCGAGGCGGTCTGCGACGAGCCGCCGGCGAGGATGATGCCAGGGAACGCGGAATCGCCATACGCCACGGTCACTTTTTCTAACGGCAGGCCGAGTCGCTCGGCGCACACCAGCGTGTGCGTGGTCGCGGTGCCCATGCCCATCTCGTGGGCGGGAACTTCAATCCGTGCTTGCCCATCTTTGGATAACGTGATGCGTGCCACGCCGCCGGGAAAACGCTGATACGGATAGGTTGCGGTCGCGCAGCCCAGGCCGATCAGCCACTCGCCTTCGCGCCGCGCGCGCGGTTTGGCGTTGCGCTGGTCCCAGCCGAACCGCTCGGCACCGGCGCGGTAGGCTTCGGCCAGGTGGCGCGAGGAAAACGGCAGATCCTTTGTTGGATCTTTTTCCGGCTCGTTTTTGAGGCGCAGCTCGATCGGGTCCATACCGAGCTGCTCAGCCAATTCGTCAATCGCAGCCTCGAGCGCGAAGGAGCCGACAGACTCGCCCGGCGCGCGCATGAACGTGTTGGCGAGCATGTCCACGTCGGCCACCTGCTGCTGGATTTTGAAGCTGCCGGCGGCATACAGGCAGCGCGTGGGAAAAGTGAACGGCTCCGCCAAATTATTGTGCGCCGTGATGGCGGAGACGCCGGTGTGGATCAGCGCGGTGAACCGCCCGTCCGCTTCCGCGCCGATGGCGACGCGCTGCTCGGTGTTGGTGCGTCCGCCTACGACGCGATACACGCCTTCGCGCGAGAGCCGCATTCTCACTGGACGTCCGACGAGTTTAGCCGCCGCAGCCGCCAGCACATGGTGAAACCACGGATTCTTGCTGCCGAATCCGCCGCCCACGAAGGGCGAGGTGACATGGACCTGCTCCTCCTCCATTCCGAAGACTTGCGCCATCGTCCAAGCCGTATGAACCACGGCTTGGGAGGCGTCGTGGATGAAAAGCCCTTCGCCTTCCCATGCCAGGGTCACGGCGTGCGGCTCGATGGTGTTATGATTGTGCCGCGGGGTGTGAAACGTGAGGTCCACCTTGTGCGGCGCGGCGGCGAGCGCCTTCTCCGCGTCGTCACCGATCACGACCTCGCTCGGTTCCATGACGATGTTGTCGGGCACGCGTGTGTGCTGTGCTTTCGCGTCGGCAAATGCGGTCACCGCCGGCTCGGTCTCGTAAGTGACACGGAGCAGCGACTTGGCGTGGTCGGCCTGCTCCTGCGTTTCAGCGAGCACCAGCGCGATCGGCTGGCCGTTCCAGTGAATCCGGTCGTCCTGCATGATCGGCAGATCGCACGGGCCGCACGCCTTTTGCGCCGTGAAGAAAACGGGCATCGGCTTCAACTTCGGCGCGTTCTGGTGCGTCATCACCAGCACAACGCCCGGCGCCGCCTCGGCCGCGCGGGTGTCGAGGCTGGCGATGCGGCCGCGAGGAATCGTGCTGTAGGCGAGCGCGGCATAGACCATCCCGGGCAGCGGGAACTCGGCGGAAAAACGCGCCCGGCCCTGCACTTTGAGTGGGCCGTCCACGCGCGACAGCGGCTTGCCGATCAACCCGTCTTTGTGTTCGATCAACGGGTCCGGCTTGCCGCCCGGCATCAAACGATCCGGCGCGAGTTCGACCGCTTTTTTCATCACCGCCATTGCGGCGTCCTGGATGATGCTCATAAGTGGGTCTCCGTGGCCAATAGTTCGCCCAGCACCGCCGTGATCGTTCGTTTCGCTAGTTCGATCTTGAAGCCGTTGTGGCGCAGGCCCGCCGCGTTCTTCAATTCGGCCTCCGCGGCAGCGCGAAAATTTTCACCGGTCGCCGGTTTGCCTCGCAACGCCCCTTCGGCGGCGAACGCGCGCCACGGTTTGTGCGCCACGCCGCCGAGCGCCAAGCGCACGTCGCGCACTTTGCCGTCGCCGTCGAGATCGAGCGCGGCGGCGACAGAAACCAACGCGAAAGCGTAGCTCGCGCGGTCGCGCACTTTGCGATAGGTCGAGCGCTTTGCGAACGGCAGCGCGGGGATTTCGACGGCGGTGATCAGTTCGCCGGATCGGAGTTCGGTTTCGATTTCCGGCCGACCACCGGGGAGCCGGTGAAAATCCACCAGTTTCACCGTGCGCGCGCCAGCGTCGCCGTTGAGATGCACCACAGCATCGAGCGCGGCGAGCGCGACACACATGTCCGACGGATGAGTTGCCACACAAGCGGGCGAGGCGCCGAGGATAGCGTGGATGCGATTGAAGCCTTCGAGCGCATCGCAACCCTGGCCGGGCTGGCGCTTGTTGCAGCGCGAGCCGACGTCGTCGTAAAAATAGGTGCAGCGGGTGCGCTGCAAGAGGTTGCCGCCCACCGTCGCCATGTTGCGGATTTGCGCCGACGCGCCGGCGAGGATTGCGCGCGCGAGCAGCGGATAACGCGTTCGCACCGCGCGGTGCTCCGCGAGAGCAGTGTTCTTCGTGGCCGCGCCGATGAAGAGACTGCCGTCCGCGCGCTCTTCGATCGCGCTGGACAAAGCAGTGACATCCACCAACGCGGCGGGCCGCTCCAGCGTCTCGCGCATCAGATCTACCAGATTGGTGCCGCCGCCGAGATACTTCGTCCCATCTTCGCCGCCGCGGCGGATTGCGTCGGCGGCATCAGCGGCGCGGGCATAGGTGAACGGAGTCATTTCGTTGCCGCCTCCTTTTGCGCTCTTTCTCCGTAGGTTTCCACGATCGCCGCGACGATGCCGTTGTAGGCTCCGCATCGGCACAAATTGCCGCTCATCCGCTCGCGCAATTCCTCGTGGGTCAACGCGATCGTTTCCGCCGACAGATCGGCGGTGACGTTGCTCGGCACGCCGCGCCGGATTTCCTCTACCATGCCAACCGCCGAACAAATCTGCCCCGGCGTGCAGTAGCCGCACTGGAAACCGTCGCACTCGATGAAGGCCGCTTGCAGCGGGTGCAACTCGCCGTCGTATGACAATCCCTCGATCGTGGTGATCGCGCGACCTTCGTATTGCGCCGCGAGCGCCAAGCAGGAAAGGATGCGCTCGCTGCCGTCCACCAGCACCGTGCAAGCGCCGCACGCACCTTGGTTGCAACCCAGTTTTGAGCCAGGCAGGTCGAGATGTTCGCGCAGCAAGTCGAGCAGGGAAACGCGCGCGTCCGCTGGCAGTTCGGCCTCTATTCCGTTGATCGTGATCGGCATGGTGGTTTTCCGTTTACGCTTCCGTCCTTCGGTTTGGATTCTCCGCCGCTAAGTCGAGAGATTGGACCGCCGAGCTTCGTCGAAATATCCGCTCTCCCGCATGTCCGCCAGCAGCCCCTTTTCTTTCGGATTCCAGCCAAAGGAATCGCGGGTGATCGCGCTGGAGGTCGGAGCATCAATGGCGACGAAGCGCGCCATCCAACCGAAGTGCGCGGACGCCTCTTCCGCCGTGAGACTCCGCACCGGCACGCCGAGTCCCTCGCCGATGGTCTCGGCGATCTCGCGCATGGCGATGCCTTCTTCGGCAATGGCGTGCAGGCGCGTTCCGGCGTCCGCCTTCTCAAGCGCGAGCCGATAAAGCCGCGCCGCGTCGAGCCGGTGCACGGCAGGCCAGCGGTTGGAGCCGTCGCCCACGTAGGCGGCAGAACCTTTCTTGCGCGCGAGATCGATCAACATCGGCACGAAGCCGTGATCGCCCGCACCATGCACGGACGGTGGCAGCCGCATCACGCTGGCGCGCACCCCGCGACGGGCGGCATCCAGCACGATTGCCTCCGATGCACCGCGCGGATGGCCACCGCTCCCAGGCGGCAATGGCGCGTCCTTTTCCGTGGCAGCGCGGCCGGACACCAGACCCACGGCGCCAAACGTGGCGACGAACGGTTTACCCAATCCCTCCAATGCACCGACCAGCGCTTCGAGCGCGCGCCGGTCCGTTTCGATGGCGGCCTCAAATTGGGAAAAGTCGTGAATGAAGGCTAAGTGAATCACGCCATCGCAAGCCCGCGCGCCGGCGGCGAGGCTGTTGTGATCGGACAACTCGCCACGGCGCGCCTCGGCTCCGATCTCCGCGAGCGATCGGACTGCTTGGTCCGAGCGGGCGAGGCCGAGCACTGCGTGCCCGGCGCTGAGCAATTCCTTGACGGTGGCGGAGCCGATGAAGCCGGTCGCGCCGGTAACGAAGATACGCATATGTGTTTTATTCGCCTCCGATGCCGTTGAGATTGGTGAGCACTTCCGCTGGCAACGGCAATTCCGTGGCCTGTAGATTTTCGCGAAGGTGCTCGACCGACGAGGTGCCGGGAATGAGCAAAATGTTTGGCGAACGCTGGAGCAGCCAAGCCAGTGCAACCTGCGTCGGCGTCGCGTCCAAAGACTTCGCCGCGTCGTCGAGCGCCGACGATTGCAACGGCGTGAAACCACCTAGAGGGAAGAACGGCACGTAAGCGATGCCCTGCTCTGCGAGGTCGTCGATGAAAGCGTCGTCTTCGCGGTGAGCCACGTTGTATTGATTCTGCACGCAGACAATTTCCGTGATGGTCTGCGCCTCGGCCAACTGCTCCGGCGTGACGTTGCTCACACCCAGGTGACGGATCAGCCCCTGCTGTTTCAATTCGGCCAGGACTGTCAGCGGCTCCGCGAGCGAACCCGCTGCGGGCCCATGGGTGCCACCAACCCGCAGATTGACGACAGCGAGCGCGTCGAGACCAAGATTGCGTAGATTGTCATGCACCGCATCGATCAACTCCTGCCGTGACATGGCCGGCGCCCATGACCCATCGCTGGGACGGCGCGCGCCCACTTTGGTGACAATCACCAAATCGTCCGGGTAAGGGTGGAGCGCTTCTCTGATGATCTGGTTGGTGACGTGCGGCCCGTAGAAATTGCTCGTATCTATGTGGTTCACGCCCGCGGCCACAGCCTCGCGCAAAACGGCCACAGCGGCGGCACGATCGCGTGGCGGGCCGAAGACGCCTTTGCCGGCGAGCTGCATGGCGCCGTAGCCCAGGCGGCGCAGATTGAGTGACGTGCCGGGCAGCGTGAAGCTGCCGCCGAGTGCGGTTGCGTTGGACGAGCGCGGCGCGTCTGATTTATTCATGCGTGAACGGATGCGCCGAACGCGGACAAATATCAAATGACAAATTTATTTTTTTGTCAATCTCCGCGCATGCGGTGCGACTGACGCACGGTTTTGCCAAGTCTTACCCCTGTTGATCCCGATGCCGGAAGAAGACCCGCTTTACGAACGCATTCTCGACGCTGCGGAGGAAGTGCTCCGCCGCCACGGCGCGGAGAAAACCAACGTCGTGGACATCGCCCGCGCGCTCGGCATGAGCCACGGCAACATCTACCGGCACTTCCCGAGCAAGCAGGCGCTGTTCAACGCCGTGGCCGTGCGCTGGCTGCACCCGATGATGATCCCGCTCGAGCGCATCGCGGACGACCGGAAGCGGTCGGCGGCAAAACGGCTGGTCGAATGGTTTGATACCCTGCGCGTCGCCAAGCGGCACAAGGTGCGCGACGATCCAGAACTGTTCCGCGCGCACGAACAAGTGGTCCGGCTCACGCCCGCCGTGGTCAAAGACCACGTGGACGACATCCATCGGCAAGTGGAACAAATCATCGCGGACGGCGTTGCCGCGGGCGAATTTGCGCGCGGCTTGAAAGCGCGAGCCGCGGCCAAGGCGTTTCTCCAAGCGACCGCGCCGTTTCACCATCCCGCGCTCCTGGCGCAAAGCCCCCCGCCCACCGACGCGGAAGCGCGCGCCATCCTCGGCCTGCTGCTCGCCGGCCTGCGCGCGGGCGCGGCGGCGTTGCCTGCCCGCTGAAATCAGGCGTCGCTGCTTTTCGCTTTTCTTGCTCGCTTGAATACTTCGACGGGCGCGGTCGTCCCGCCGATCCGCTCGGTGCCGGGCACGCCGAAGTCAATCCAGCCGGAATTAAAGCCGTCCATCATCTCTTCGTAGAGGCTGGTTCGGCCCGGCGGCAGTCCCATCTTTTCCAGCACACTCGGCCACGCTTCGCGCGGGATGGCGCGCGCTCGCACCTCGCGCCCGAGCGCTTCGCCCATCGCGCGGGCCAGCTCGTCCGAACTGATGTATGAGCCAAGCTCCACGATTTTCTTGCCGCTCCAGCCTTCGACCAGCAGACGCGCAATCTCCGCGCCGATGTCTTGCGTCGCTGTCATCGGAAAGCGGCGGTCGGTCGGCGCGAAGAAGCTGTCGAACCAACCGGTGGCCGCCGCTCCGTCGAGGCTGTACGTATAGTTTTCCAAGAATGAGCCGGGCCGGACAAAGGCGGTCGGAAACGGCAGGTCGCTCAGCGCTTCTTCCATCAAGTGAGTCGTCGTGATGTTCCCAAGTCCGCTGGCCTGTTGCGAACCGACTGAGGAGAGCAACACGAGCCGCGGTGGCGGAGTCTGGCGCAACGCCTCGCGATAACTGGCGACGACCGCTTTCGCTTCCGAATAATCCGGTGACGGAACCATGAGCGGAGGGATCATCAGAAAGGCGCCCTCAACGTCTTGCAACGCCGCGGCGACCGCGGCTGCGTCACTCAAGTCGCCCCGGCGAACGTCCACGCCTCGCGCCGACCATTCCGCCGCCTTCTGCGGATCACGGGCGAGAGCGCGCACCTTTTGACCTCCTTCGAGCAGCCGCCGCGCAGCCGCGCCGCCCACCTGTCCGGTAATTCCTGCGACGAGAAACATCGTCTTATTATCCTTTCCTATCGGGTTGGTTGTTCGTTGATGTTGATTCAAGTCGTGAGCACCTCCGGCACGAAGATGTCTTCGCAAGTCGGCCGACGTTTCGAGAGACCTTGCTCGTGGTGGTAGCGCAAAAAGGTGTCGATCGCCTTGCGGTTTGCTTCGACGCCGTATGGCCACCAGTCTTCACCCAGCAAGCGGCGGTTTTCTTCGAGCAGTTGGCTGAGCCACGGCACCATGATGGCCATGTTGTTAAAGACCATACCTTTCTTGAGTTCCTCCGCCGCGTGATCTTTTGCGGCGCAAAAGCCTTCGTAAATTTTCTGTGCAAGTCCCGGATGCTGCGCGACCAATTCTCGGCGCATTACGACGGTGTGCATGATCGGAAAGATGCTGGTGCGTTGAAAGTATTCGCGCTCAACTGACTCATAATCCGGGAATAACCGTGCCACCTTCGGCGAACCGTTCAGCACGCACTTCGGCACGTCTGCCGCGATCAACGCGTCAATCTTGCCAGCCTCCAGCATTTTCCCCAAGTCCCTGCCCTCGCGGAATGGTGTCACGTCCACGTTTGTCGGGTGCGGTTGCGGGATAAAATCCAGCGACTGCATCGGGAAATCCAGGCCGCCGATGATCCAGCGGCATTGGTCTGGCGTCACGCCAAACTCATCGGCGAGGATGCCCTTCGGCCACACGCCCGCGTCGTGGCCGTAGAGCGCAAATTCGCCGACCGTCTTGCCCGCGAGGTCCTGCGGCTCCCGGATGCCGCTCGCCACGTTGACGAAAATCGCCGAGTGCCGAAACACCCGGACGGGAAACACCGGCAGCGCGATGAACGGCGGATCGTCGCAGTCGAGGGTCCGCAGGTAATACGTCAGGCCGAGTTCCGAGACGTCGAACTCGCGCCGCCGGATCATGCGCTCAAAAATTTCCGTGACGATGCGGCCGCTCTCAAAGCTGGCATCAACACCGGCGACCTTCACGGTGCCGTCTGCCAATGTCCGCACGCGGTCGTAATTCCAAAAAGCGAATTTCAGTTTGAGCTCGCCCATGCCCATGTATTTAACAGGGATTCCCAATTTAGTAAATTGATTTATTAATAATTGATTTGTTGACTTGAGTTGCTCCCTCTCGCCGCAAAATGGCTGCATCCCCGACGCCGGGCGGCTATGCTGTTGCCGCATGAACAAACCGCGCGCGCGCGCCGTCACCGACCTTTTCGAGACCGCCTCCCTCGGCGCGCCGGAGAACGCGATCGGCTTTGTCTTGTGGCGGGTCGTCCACCGGTATCAGCGCGAGGCAGACCGCGCACTGCTTGCGCACGATCTGACGCTCCTGCAATTCATGACCCTGATTATGGCCGCGTGGCTCGGCCGCACGGGCCAAGCGGTAACGCAGTCGGCAATCGCGCGCGCCGCCGACATCCACCCCATGCAGGTGTCGCACATGCTCAAAACATTAGAGAGCAAAGGCATGGTGGCACGGCCGCGCAATCCGTCGGACGAACGCGCCAAGCACGTCGAAATCTCCGCAACCGGTTTGAAGGCGTTGCGTCGCGCGCTGCCGGTGGTGATCGCTTTGCAACGGCGGTTGTTTGGCGACGCCGGACGTCCCGGCGGCAGTCTGCTCAAGGCGCTCGTGCGGCTCGAAGAATCGTAGAGAATTATTTTGCCATTTCGACCCGACGGCGCGTCCTCGCCAGACTCGCCACCACACTGCAGTGCAGGGAAAAGCTCAGCGTAAAATCCGGCTCAATTCCACGCGGGTTTCCGGCTGCTTGAGTGTGCCGGTGTGGCCGGCCGGCACGAGGGCTTCACTCTCCGCCTCGGGCAGGTGGGAGCTGGCATACGGCACCACTCCGTCGCTGGATTTTTCCGGCGATCCACCCCGGCCGCGATCGCCCAAGATCGAGTGTAGCCGCACGACGGCACGCATCAGCAGATCGTTGAGGGCGGCGGTCGCCAGACTGCGCTCGGTGAGTGAATCGAGACTGGAGCCCGGCAGGAGATGGTTTTTGATCGCCAACGCGTCTCGGTTGTCCATCAGAATGTGACGCAGGCGCAGGCGCACCAACCTGGTAATGCTGCCACACCCCTTCTGGTTTTGGATCATCACGCTCGTTTTCGTGCCAGTCACCGCTTGGCTTGCAGCCACTCTCGCCACGTCTCCCAGATCCCCCGAGCGAGGAATGCAGTTGCCCCAGGTAAGCTGACAGCAGCCGAACGCATAGCGCGTCATCTTGCCCTGTTCGATTGCAACAAGTGCACGCCCAAACTTGTTTATGCACAACCAAAACAACGAATCAGGGACGTCTGAACACTCTTGTCTCAATCCATGCTGCTGCGAACCACACCAGCTATTTCGCCGAGCGAGTTTTTGGCGATCAGACGTGAGCGCGTAGGCACGATTCTTTGTGAGTCGTGAAAGTTAGATGAGCCAAATGTGATGTTGACCTTTTTCCGGTTAGCTGCCAAAGCCGAACGGTCGCTTCAATGATTCGATACCTTGCCTTCCTGCGTGGTGTTAGCCCGACGAATCTGACGATGTCGGAGCTAAAGCGGTGCTTTGAGTCCGCTGGCTTTTCCGACGTGAAGACGCTGCTCTCCAGCGGCAACGTCGTCTTCGCTGCTAAGGATAAGACCGTCTCCGCTCTGGAGCGGCAAGTGGAGAAAGCGCTCGCGCAAGGCGTCGGACGCGAGTTCTATACGATCGTCCGATCGGTCTCAGCTTTGCAGGCGATCATCGACGCCGATCCTTACAGGAAATACTCCCTGCCGGAGGGTGCAAAGCGAGTCGTGACTTTTCTGCGCGAAGAACGAAAGCCGATGATAGCGGTTCCGGCCGAGTTAGACGGAGCGCGTATTCTGGAGATTAAAGGCCGGGAGGTTTTCAGCGCCTACGTGGCCAGCCCGCGCGGTCCGGTATTCATGAGCTTGATCGAGAAAGCGCTTGGCTCCGAGGTCACCACCCGGACTTGGGAGACCGTGAAAAAATGCGCTAACGCCTAAAATCAAGGTTGTCCATGCGGCGCCAGCCGTGAACAGACGGGAACGAGTAACATCTCTTTTGATTTCCGGCCTTGCCTTACGCCGATCCCCTGCTGAGCTTCCTCGGGCAATAATATACTCGGTGCAGCATGGACATACGGCGGCAATAATATACTTGGCATAGTGCCAGTATAGGATCGCCTCGCAGGAGGTCGAATAGCGCTCCACGGCTGCCTGCGTCTAGCGAGTTTCTCGCTCCATTATAGAGATGTGTAATGCGGGACTGCGCCAAGTATGTTATTGCCCTCACGTTCACGGCCAGCGGTTCGCTCGCAGCCAGAGCTCACGTGCCCGGGGCTGAAACCGTGGATCGTTCATGCGCCGCCGCGCCACGGTCGCTCGCCCAACCGGAGTTCGTCCGAGGATGTGGAAGAAATCTACTGAGTGCTCGAAATGGTCCTCCCATCGCTGCCGGCGAGGGTGGAAGAGTGGCTCTTCATGCCCGGTTTCCGGATCCGTGCCAGTCAGATGGTTGCCCTTCGCCGAGTTGCACGACCAGCAACTCAGGGCTACGTTACTGTGAATGTCGGGACCACCGCGGGAGCGCGGAATGATGTGTTCAATATGAAAGGTGTAAGCGCTGAGGTCCTGCGGCGCACGGCTATATTCACAGCGACCCAGCGCTCTGCGTTCCACCAGTCGGCGTTGCATGGAACGAAATGGTGCGCTCCTTAAAATACCATCCGTGCAGAGTCAGGAGGCGACCTTAGAGCATTGGCGACGCGGTCGTTTCGCCAGTGCCGTTTCCTTTTTCTTCTTTTGCGGCTGCGTGTGGCTCGCTAGGAGATGGGCGTTCGCCAAGGAAAGCTCTTCCACAAGCCGGCCGAGCTTGCCGAGTTCGCGACGCTCGCTGGCGTTCAAACTGCCTTCGGTATTCTTAGACATTAATTCGTCCAGCCGCGCCTGAGTGTCCGCGTCGATCCGACGCAATCTGGGTAGCTGCTGATCAAGGGAAGACGACCAGAGGATGAGCTTGCCCGGGTCCTTCAGCTTCAACGCCTGGCCGATGGCGGCGACGATGGGCAGGTTAAGAGTGCGCATCGGCTCACCTTTGGCTAATCGGTAGATCGTTTTCTTATCGAACTGGAAGCCGGTCTCCTCCATTCGGCGGACCAAATCGGCCACCGTCAGGCGCTCGCGGGCAAGGATCTTGGGAAGGGCTGAACGCACGGCCATGATTTCCGTCATAGCGGCATCATACCGCCTGGACGGGAACGTGCAATCAAATTTCCGTCGGCGCGGCAACATATCGGACTCCTCCACAAACGCTGCTCGAATTGCGCGTGGCTGGTATCCGGTGCCTCGGATCGGGGTCCTTGACTGGGAAACGTGATTTGGCCCGAAGGCGCCAACACGCATGCTCATCAGCGCAGGGGAAAATCTGATACTGAGTCTGATACTGTTTGAAGAAAATCACGCATGTTTCTGCTGTCTCACGCGGTGGAACGCCCCGCCCTTACTGCCTGATTTGTAGTCTCATGCGGCATTCTGCGGCCTCACGCGGCTACCCCAAAGACGGATTATGAGTCCCCTGCTCTAACCGCTGAGCTACAGACCCTGACATTCAAAACTTAAGCCACTGCCGGGATGCGATGACAAGAGCCTTCCTCAAACCGTCCGCTTGGCCTCGACTCGCGGGAGCGCGGCTCCCGCGCCGCTCAACCGTCGTTCCAGCCGCCGGGCAAAGTGCGCCAGCGGCAGGCTCATGGCGAGGTAAAAACCCGACACCACCAGCCCCAAACCGAGAAACCCGCGGGAAGCGTTGGCCAGCTCGCGGTAAGCCGTCGCCAGTTCCCAGACGGAGATGGCGAACGCCACGGAGGTGTCTTTGAACAGCGCGACGAAATCATTCGTCATCGCCGGCAGCGCCAAGCGAAGCGCCTGCGGCAGGGCGATCCAGCGAAACGCGCCGCGCAGATTCAGGCCCAGCGCCTTGGCGGCTTCCCATTGGCCGCGTGGCACCGCGCCGAAGGCCGAGCGATACACTTGTGACTCGTAGGCCGCGTAGTTCAACCCCAGGCCGACCAGAGCCGTCAGCCAGCCGGGCAGCACGATGCCGAAACGCGGTAATCCGAAATAGAGAAAGAGCAATTGGACGACGACGGGCGTGCCGCGGAAAAATTCCACGTAACCGACCGCGAGCATCTGCGCCCAGCGCCCGGCGCCGCCATTTTCGATCCAGGCGAGGGGCAGCCCCAGGGTCACCGCGAGCACCATCGCTCCGCAGGCCAACCCGACCGTGACCAGGGCCGCGCGGCCGAGCTTCAGCAGCGCGGCCGGCCACGCCAGGGCGTCGCTGCCGCGCACTTCGTTCAAGCCGTAAGCCGGCAGCGCGCCTGCGGAATCGTGGAGCAGCTCGGCCTGGTGTTCGTCCCACAGGTTCCAGCGGCGCAGGATGGTCTCGATGGCGCCCTGGCGCAGCATGCGTTCGAGCGCGGCATCCACCTGGGCTTTCAGCGCCGCGTCTTCCCGGCGCAGGCCGATGACATACACGCCGCGGGCCGTCGGCGGCTCCGGCGCGGCGGCGAAGCGGGCATCCGACCGGGCGTAGAAGCTCTCGGCCGGCGTGTCCATGAGCACGGCGGCGATCCGACCAGCCGACAAGTCGGCGTAGGCGCCCACCGGGTCCTGGTAGGAATGCGTGGAAACCTTCTGCTCCGCCAGCAGCCGCGAAGCCGCCGTGTTCGCCAACGTGCCGACCGACAAGCCGCGCCGCCGACAATCTTCGAGCGAGCGCGGCGCATCCGACTCGCCCCGCCGGACCGTCAGCACCAGGCTGAACACATAATAGGGTCGGCTGAAAAGAATGGCGCCTGCCCGGTCGGGCGTCGGTTCCAAGCCGTTGACGAGCAGGTCGAACTCCTTGCGCTGCAACGCGGCGACGATGGTTTCCCAGTCGGCCGGGACGAACTGCGGCTTCCGGCCGAGTTCTGCGGCGAGCGCAGCGACGAGTTCGGTCTCGTAGCCGATGTATTGGTCCGGGTGCGCGGGATCGGGAAACACGTAAGGCGCCCCGCCGCTCGGGTCCGCTCCCCAACGCAGGGTCGGTTCCGCGCACAGCGCCGGCGGACATCGCAGGACAACGGAGCCGACGAGCCAAACCGCCAAAGCCAACCATGGGATGCGGAGTCGGTGCATTTTCGCGAGAGAATTCCGCCGCAGAGTTTGCAGGAATCCGGCGTCGTGGCAAAGGGGATCGCACAGTCGAAATCACCCGGGCGCCGGACTGTTCACGTCTCGGGCGGCACCGTGCGCAGACCGTCGAGTTCGCGTTCACCCGCGGAGGTCGTCGCGACAGCGCGGATGACAACGATCGCGCCAACGACCACCAAAGCGCCAGCGCCGTAAAAAACGGGCCCGGGCACCTCACCGAAGAACAGGTAGGCCAGCACGCCCGCGCAGAGGAATTGAAAGAGATTGACGACGCTGACGACTTGCCCACGTAGGTGTTTCATCGCGTAATTCAAAATCGAATGCCCGAGGATCGTCGGCACGACCGCCTGGGCCAGCGACAGCCAGTATTCCCGTGCCGGCTGCGGCCCGAACGGATCGGCGAGGACAAGCGCGACGAGAAAGCAGAGGACGCCGGCCATCGCGTAGAGCGGCACGAGGTAAAGCCACAAACTGGGGAACCCGCGATTGGCCCGGCCCTGGACCAGGTAGCCGCTGAAGAGCAGCATCGAAAGAAAGCAGGTGATGTCGCCGAGCAGGCTCTCGCGGCTCACGGCGAAGTCGGTCGCGCTCAACCAGACCGCGCCGGCCAGCGCCAAAAAGGTGCCGAGCAATTCACGTTTGGTGACGACTTCGCCGATCGTGAAGAACAACAGAAACGGCATGACCACGGGCACCATGCAAACGATGAGCGTGGCGTTGGCAGCGCGTGTCCATTGCGCGCCCTGCGTCCAAGTGATGAGGTGCAGGGCGAGCAGCAATGCGGGCAACAGCGTCGGCAGAAAATGGCGTCGCGCGGAAAATTCGCCGCGAAATTTCCGTGCTTCGCGGAAGTAAAGTGGAGCGAGCAAAAGCGCCGCGAGGAGCAGCCGATAGGCCGAGAGCACCGCCGGGTGCAGCCCGCTGGCTTTGATCATGATCACTGAGCTCGCGCCGCACCAAATGCCGAAGAGCAACAGGACGATGGGCAGCACGGAGCGGACGCGGGGCATGCGAGTTTCGTAGGGAGATGGCGACCTCCGGGCGTCATTAGATGCAGCGAAGCTGCCTTGGAACTTCCTTTCTTCTCGGCTGCGCCGAAACTCATGGCGCTCGGAGATCGCCATCCACCTAGGATTGCTGCGGCCGGTAGGCCGTCTGTGCCAGCACGCGCTCGCGCACCTCGCGATATCCGTCCGTGGGGCGGTCGGCGCCGATGGACTCGCGGATGTCGTAGCCGTAGGCGCTCTTGCTCGTGATGATGATCGGCGGCGATTGCACGCGCTTGAACACGTTGCGCCGCACCTGCGCGAAAAACCATTCGAGGTCTTCGACGAACGTTTTCGGTTCCTCCAGGTGCCAGCGCGTCAGCATGGCGACAGGAATTTCGAGGTTGGTGTGCAGAGTTCCTTCGAGATACCAGCGCGCCACGGTTTCCGCGTTTGTCTTGCGAAAATCGGTGACGGCCTCGAGCAGCGCGTCGTGATAGCCGAAGCGCATCGGATCGACCTGCTTCGAGCGCAACTCCGCGGTCGGCTCGACGCCGTCGGCCGGGAAGCGCCACAGCTCGTCCGGCAGCAGATTGTTCGGGATGACTTCGCGTTTGAAAACGCACTCGTTCAGGTGCCGCGCGAGCGCGACGACTTCCATTTTCGTGAGATCGGCGAGCGGCGCGATGGCGCCGTTCACGTCGCCATAGAGCGTCGCATAGCCGAGCGCCGTCTCGACCTTGTTGCCGTTGTTGGGAAAGAAGCGCCCCATCCGCGCGGCCAAGCCGGCGAGAAACACGGCGCCGCGCACGCGCGCCTGTTCGTTCTCGTGCGCGAGGGTCCCTTCCGCGGGTCCGCTGATCGCGTCGATCGCCTCGCGCGCCACTTCCACGACGCGGTCGATCCGCGCGGTTTCCAGCGACACGCCGAGCGCCTCGGCGACGTGCTGCGCGTTGGCCAGCGTGGCCTTGCTGGTGTGCTGGCTCGGCATCGTCAGGCAGATCAGGCTGTCCTGCCCAAAGATGTCCACAATCAGCGCGGCGACCACGGCGCTGTCCACGCCGCCGGACAGGCCGATGAGAAATTTCGCCGCCTTCCGGCCGCCGGTCATCGCGCCGATGTGCCGCATGCCCTGACGGATGGCTTCGTATTTGCGCGCGATTTTGTCGCCCCAGGGTCGGGTCAATGGCGTGGTTTCGCAGAGCTCGACCGTGCCCTGCCCGGACTCGCAAACACTGCAACGCAACACGTCCTCGCGGTAATCCGTCGCGGCCAGCGCGCGGATCGAGCCGTCGGCGCCATAGGCGGTCGTGCCGCCGTCATAGACGAGGATGTTGTCGCCGCAATTTTCCGCGCCGGTGCGGTTGACGTAGAGAAACGGAATGTCCGCGCCGTCCGCTTGCAGAAACGCGATGCGCCGGTCGCGCGCGGCGTTTTTTCCGAACGTCCAGGGCGACGACGAAATGTTGACGATCAGCTCCGCGCCGTTCGCTTTGAGAAACCGCGCCGTGTTCAACGCCTGACCCTTCCAGCGATAATCCGCGCACCAAAGGTCTTCGCAAACCTGCACGCCGATCCGCAGCGGGCGGCCGTCCTTCCACGCGAGCGCGAACGGCTGGCAGGCGGTTTCCAACGCCACGCCTTCGTCCGCCACGGCGTCGGCAAAGGAAAGAAAGTAGCGCTCGTCGTCGAAGAAGCGGTAGTTGGGGAGCAGGGTCTTCGGCTGCACGCCGTCGGGCACCCCGCGCAATGCGCGCACGAGCGGCGGCACGGCGACGCCGTTTTGATAAAGATACGCCGCGTTGAACTTCCGCCGCCGGCCGTCCTTGTTCACCGAGCCATCGTTGGGCAGGAAGATGTTGCCGTAGAGCACGGCGATCCGATGCTCCGCGCTGGCCCGTTGCAGGGTGGCGTTGAAGGTCATCATCCACTCGCACCAGTCGCCGTCGAGCCACAGGTCGCCGACGAGGTAGCCGGGCACCGCCATTTCCGGGAATGCGATGAGGTCGGTTTCGCTCGCGTGCGCGGCGATCAGCTCGACCATGCGGCGCACGTTGGCCTCGGGATCACCCGGGGCGACCTCGGTCTGGGCCAGGTGAATGCGGAACGGTGAATCGCTGGCTTGCATAGAGAATCCCCGGGCTTCGCCGGAGTTGCGGTATTGTAATCTCCTGCCACGAGTTTCCCAGCCGCCGCCAGAGAAATTTTCGGAGGTGCTGATTCAACATCGGGTCGGCGAGCCGGCGCGCCAGTAATACC
Organism: uncultured Chthoniobacterales bacterium; assembly: GCA_964246635.1. GTDB lineage: Bacteria > Verrucomicrobiota > Verrucomicrobiia > Chthoniobacterales > SZAS-18 > JAFAXH01. Next base: position 18,414 of record CAXTRS010000035.1, read on the forward strand.
ATCAGTTCACCACGAAACAGCTCAGCGCGAAAACAGCCATCGCGCTGTAAGCCAGCGCCGGGGAGCCGAAGCGGTCGATGCAGGCGGCGAGCAGCAAGGGCGGGAAGAAGCCGCCGAGCGCGCCGACGCCGATCATCGAGCCGGCTTCTTTTGGGTTCACGATCGGCACAATCTTGAACACCGCGCCGTTCCCGAAACCGGACACGGCGCAGATGACCATGATGGTCAGGAAGAAGCCGCGAAATTAATCCGGCGATTAGAATCGCGTAAGACTGAAACCGTCCACGGCCATGACGCCGATGGCGATGGCGCTCATTCGCCCGGCGCCGAAGCGATCCGCCGCACTGCCGCCGAGCGGGCGCAAAAGCGTCGCGACGAGCGGCGCGAAGGGAGCATACACCAGCGGGTTGGGCGCGCCGCCCGGTGCCTTGGCGAAGATCTCTTTAATGATGAGCGGCAGCGATGCGCTCATCGCCACGAAGCAGCCGAAGGTCAGAAAATAGAGATGCGAAATGATCCAGGTGTGCCGGTCGCGCGTGACGAGGAGCTGCGAGACGAGCGTCTTCGGCTGCATCGGAAAATCGCGCGTGAAAAACCAGAACGCTGCGGCGCAAAGCAGAAGGAATGGCACCCAGACGAACGCGGCGTTTTTGCAGAAACACGGGCCGCGTCGCTTCGCTCGGGAGCTGCATTGGCAGCGCGTGCCCGAGGAACGCGATACCGAGCATCACGGGCACGGTGAATTGCGCGATGGTCAGGCCGAGATTGCCGAGTCCGTTGATGCCGAGCGCGGAGCCCTGGAGTTGTTTCGGAAACCAGAGCGCGACTGCCGCCATCGAAGTGGCGAAGTTCGCGCCGGCGATGCCGGTAAGCGCGGACCAGAACAGCAAAACGTCGTAGGGCGTATGCGGATTTTGCACTGCGAAGCCTGTTCCGAGCGCGGGCAAGAGCATGAGCAGCGTGACCCCCGCATGCGAGCGCCGGCTGCCGAAACGCGACACAAGCAAGCCATACGGCATGCGCAGCAGCGAGCCGAGAATCACCGGCGTCGCGGTCAGCCAGAAAAGCTGGCGTTTGGACAAATTGCAGCCGCAATCGTTGAGCTTCACCGTGATCGCGGACCGCATGAACCAGACAGAAAACGAAAGCGCCAGCGCGACCACGCTGATGCCGAGCGTGCGCCACGTCAGCGCGGCGTTGGCGAACGGCTGCGGCTTTTCGACGACCAGCGCGAGGCGGATCGGCTGCGGCAGGCAGCGCAGCGCGACCGACCCGGCGATGAGCAACACCAGCGAGGCGTAAAACGCCGGCCACGCGACCGCTTTATCACCGCCGAGCGCGGTGTTCGCGCTCGCGCTGAGCAGCCAGATTTGCAGGCTGATGACGAGGATGAGCAGCGAGATCAACCCGACAGAAAGGACGTTGGTCTTCGCCGGGTGAGCCTGGCTCTGCGCGCGTCGGAAGTCGGCCATGGCAGGCTTAGGCTTGGTGCGATTTTTCCGGTGTCTCGGGCACGACGAAAATGTCATCGCCGCGCGCCTCGACTTTCAGCCGCGGCAGCGGGCCCTGGAGCGGCTCGCCGGTGCGGGCGTCGAACCACCCGTTGTGACACGGGCATTCGATCTTGCCCTCTTTTGGTTGATAAAAAACGGCGCACGACAGGTGCGTGCACTTCTGCTCGAACGCGCGCCATTCGTCGTTGCCGAGATTGATCAGAATATTCGCGAACTCGCGCCGCGTGACGTGCTTCGCTTCGACGCGATCGATCGAAAATCCGCCTCCCACGCGGGGCGGCTGGGCAGCGGAGTGGCGTGCGGGTCGGCCATAGGGAGAAGAGGTTGTGGGTTGCAGAGGCGCCGGGTGGGGGGGGGGGGGGGCGCGAGAGGCGGGAGGAAA
>CAXTRS010000036.1:0-13321 GCA_964246635.1 uncultured Chthoniobacterales bacterium
TTTGGGAGGGGTCCTCTACCGTTTTACACCCTTGGTGCCTTTTGGGAGGGGTGTCCTGCCATTCCTCGCGGTCAGTGAGCGCGTATTCGTTGCTCATCCCGGGCCGCTCTGTGACGCGGATGAAGCTGCGGCGGTGAAGTTCGCGCAGGGCTTCTCGGACGGTCTTCGGGTCGAGGCGGCATTGCTCGGCGATCGAGCCGATGCCGGGCCACGCCTTTTCCTTGCGGCCGAGCCGGCGGGCGAGGTGCGCATACACGCGAAACTCGGCGGCCGAGAGGTCGGCGTCGTCGATGGCGCTGTGAACCCAGATGACCGGGCTGTCGCGGTCGTCGCGCAAAGCGGGTTTGGGTGCGTTGCTCATGGTGCTACGCCGCCTCCTTCCTGCGTTGCTGCGAAGAGGCCGAGGCGCCGAGCAAGCGTGACAAATGCCACCGCAGCAGCGAGCGCCACGACGCCGTTTCCGCCGGCGCGAAGCTGATCGGCGCGGGCTGCGTCCAATGTGACGGTCACCCCATCAACCAACACACGAACACCGGGTTCAACCGCCGGCGCGGTGTGGGGAGCGAGGGCGAGGATGTCCCGCCAGTCGGCGTCGGGGCCGGGGGCGAAAAGCGGTAGCGGACAAAGTTCGGCAACTGATCGAGGTGCAGCCTGCCCGTGCCGTTCTCCAGATGCGCCTCGCCATTCTCGCCCTTGTAATCCCGGCCCGCCAGTGTCGGCCAGATCGTCATCGCCCGCGAAAGCTGCATGAAATCGTCTTGGCTGTTGCGTGCTTGCCGCTCCGATGCCTGCGGAGTCGGCCAGTGCTTCGCCGCCGATTCCAAACCGACCTGCCGCTTGCCGCGCTCCGTCGCCCCCTTGGCTTCCGTTTCCTCCACGCTGAGATGGCGACCGCCATTCGGCACATTCGGAGTCGGCCAAAGCTGGACCCGCACTTGCAAGCTGGTGATCGAATGCCTCGGCCCGCCCGGCATCCGCGCCTTCATCGCCAGATGCGCTTCCGGCGATTTGTTGTCGTCGTTCGCGCACGGCGTGGGCCAGGAGGAAGACGCGCTCGCGCCGATGGGAAGCGCCAACGTCGGCCGCGGAAACAACGCACCATTCCGCATCCCACCCGTCTTCGGCCAGCTCTCCGAGCACCCGTGCGATAGGCGCTGATCTTCCGGCATCTCGGTCGGGAACAAGGATGCCTGGCACGTTTTCCAGAAAGAAGAGTCGCGGTCCCATGTCGCGTAGGGCGCCGCGGGTGGCAGGCCAGAGGTTGCGCGGATCGTCTTCGAGCAGTCGCTTGCCGGCCATGCTGTTGCCCTGGCACGGGATGCCCGCAGAGACGCAATCCACAAGTCCACGAAACGCGCAGCCGTCGAGGGTTCGCAGGTCGCTCCAGACAGGTGCCGGCTCCACGGAGCCTTCGGCCATGCGCGACGCCAGAATGCCGGCAACCGAGATTTCCCGCTCCACGTGCAGCACGCAGCGGCTCGGGATTCCCAGCCAGTCGAGTCCAGCGCGCATTCCTTCGTCGAGCATCCCGACGCCGGAGCAGAGGCTGGCCGTGTAAAGGGTGGCAGGACTATCCACACGCCGCCGCTCCTTCCTGTTGTCGCGCCCGCGTCCAAAGCCCCGGCACGTCGCCGACGATCCACTGCCCCTTCGTCTTCTGCCCGAGCACAAAGCGGCAGGGGAACTGGCTGGCGGCGACCTTGAGCTTCACCCGCGCGTCGTCCCAGATGTGCCCGCCCTTGACCTCGTGCGCCTCGAAGCCATCGAGAAACCCCGCAGGGATCGGCGCGCGCAGCACCATCGACTCCGCGATGTCGAGCAGCGGGCCGAAGCGCGCCGCGGCCTCGTGAGTGAGCGTCACCCAATCGGGCGTGTAGCGCACGCCGTCGGCCAGCCGCAGGGTGAAAAACTCGTAGAGTGCGCACGCGAGCTCGCCCGAACGGAGTCGGGGCACGAGATAATGCAGGTGATAGCGCGTCTCCGTGGCATTGGGTGCGCCGCACGGCCGAGGGCCGCGTTGCTTCGGCTTCTTCGCGCCGACGCCAGCGCCAGGGGCAATGGGTGCCGGGGTGTCATGGTCACGGGGAATGACGCCGCCGATGGGAGGCGGGACGAGGCCGTGGCGCTCGCAATGGGCGAGGATCGCCGTTGGCGACATGGAGAACTGGCTGGGCTGGTTGTTACGCATGGACTGAGAACCGGTTAGAAGGGGATGTCGTCGCAGCGGCGATGATCGCCGACTTTCCAGCGCAGGATGCGCTCGGGTTTCCGGCAATCTGAGCAGCGCGCACCAAGCCAGCGGCAGCGCTGGGCAAGCCAACGCCGTGCGCAGTAAAGCCGCCCGAAGCGCCAGGAGGCGCGCCACCGCTGCCGACTGAACAGCACGGGCAGCGTGATCGGCTCACCCTCGTCATAGGCGAGCACTTTGCCGCAGCCGCGTTCGCAGGATGCCAAGCCGTAGTGGCCGAGGTCATGCTCGTTCCACTGGTGACCGAGGAAAAAGCAGCGCACGCGGCGCAAACGCAGGAGCACGAAGGGCGGATGGTGGGGATCGTTGTTCATGTTTTGAGGGAAGCGAGCGCCGCTTCACGGGCGCGGTTGAGCATCGACATTGCGGCGTGCGAGCCGCCAGTGTCGGGGTGAGCAAGAGGGGCGAGTCGCCGAAAGGCAGCGTTGATAGCGTCAGCGTCGGAGCCGGGCGGAATGCCGAGCGGCGTCCAACAGTTTTCCTCTGGCGATTCGGTGCGCTCTGGCAGCGCGGCATAACCGGCGAATGCCTGCTCGATGCTGCCCACGCCCCAGCGCGCCTTCCCGCGCGTCGCCTCGATGTCCTTGGCGATCGCCCAGAAGTTGTGCTCGACCTTCGCCCAGCGGTCGCACGCCAGAACGTGCGGCTTGCCCTTGAGGTCGAAATACACGGCGACGCCCTTGTCGGTCGGTTGTCGCCAGTCGGCGCGCGGCAATCCGTCCTGCCGCAGCGGAATGTTCGTCGAGAGCACGATCTTCGACGCGCCGAGCAGCGCCAGTTCGTGACGCAGCGTGTCGCGCGCCCGCGCCCGCGAGTGATCGCCAAACGGTGCCGTGCTCGGATAGCGCGTGCGCGGCCAGCGAACCGGCCAGTAGAGAGGATAGGCTTGCTGGCTCATGGGTGTTTCTCGTTTTGGTAGCGGCGCAAGAGCCGGAGCATTGGGTCGAGCGAAAAGCCGGGGATCAGCGTGGCCAGCCGCGGCTCCATCCAGTTGAAGAAATTGACCGTGAAGCCCGAGCACTGCCGCACTGCTGCCTCGACGGCTTCCTGCTTCTCGCGAGCGCATGCGGCGTGCTGAGCATTGAGTTGCTCAATCAGGCTGGCACTCCGCCGCTGCTCGGCGGCGAGCTGCTGGCGCAGGTCAAGATTCTCGGCGGCGGTGCATTCCGCGCCGCGCCGCCACACACGCGCCTCGCCTCGAAGCCGCTTGATCGTCTCCACATGGCGATCAACGACAGTGACCCGGGACGCCTTTGAACCTCCAACCGTTGGAGGTTGACGACGACGCGCGACCTTGCGTTTGGCTGGCGTTTTCAGGCCGCCACCTCCAATTCAGCAAAGGCGATTCGCTCTGGTGACAGCGCCGCCAGAAAGGTGATGGCGGTAGCGGGCACGCCTCCGAATCCTGCACCGCTGGGGTGTGGGTCGTGGACAATCTCGAAGCCGTGTTGCTCACCGCAGCGAACCGAGCCACCAATAACCGAATGCAGGAAACTGCCGCGTGGCGATGGGCCGGTGAGGATGCAAAAGACGCCAACCGGCACCGGGTATAGAACGGGTTTCTCTGGGTCGAGGCGCACCTCCACGGAGAACAGGCCGCGCGCCGCGAGCCACTCGTCGAGCTTTTCCGTCCATGAGTCTGCCGGATAAGCGCAGAAGTTTGGAACCTCGTTGATCGGCAGTTCCAGCAGCGACGCGATGCAGGCAGCAAAACAGTTGCCTATCTTGTCCCCGAAAAGGGTCTGGCTAACGGGCTTCACGCCGTCACCCCCTTAATCCGTTGCGCGCAAAACCGCGCCTTGCCCCGCCCGCAGAGGGAAATGGCGTTGTGGCAATGTTGTGGCAGCGACCTTTTACGCTTTTCGCAATTTTGCTTTGTAAGTCGTTGCCGGTGGCGGGACTCGAACCCACACTCCGCTTGCGCGAAAAGGGATTTTAAGTCCCTTGCGTCTGCCATTTCGCCACACCGGCTCTTGCTGAAAGAGAGGAACTTACAGGACAACGCACCGAATTTCCTCGCGTTTGTGCAAGGAATTGTGCAAGAGCATGGGCGTGAAACGCATTGAACGACACGCCACCGCTAAAGCGACACGCTTGCCCGCTGATTCCGACGCCAACGGCTCTTGCACAAACTTGCACGAGGCGAAGTTTATGGCGGCGCGGGATTCCCGCAATCGCCGAATTCCTGGTCTCGCCATTCGCAACGGTCGGTATTACGCCGTGCTCTGGGCAGACCGCGGCGACGGCCGCAAAGCCACCCGCCGGTTCCCGCTTGTGGACGACGACGGCGCGCCGATCCGCGGGCTGACGGCCGCGAAGGATGCGCTCGATTCGCTGCGCGCGAACCGGCGCGGGAAAACTCTGCCGCCGGCGGGACGCAAACCCGCGTTCGACGGCTTCGCCTCGGAGTATTTGGAAATGGCATCCACCCGCAGGAAGCGCCAGCAAACGCACGACAAGGAAACGGATGCCCTGGCCCGCTGGCGCTCGCACCTCGCCGGCGTCCGGCTGGACCTCATCACGACGCCGATGCTCAAGACGTTCTCGGAAATGCGGCTGCGGGGCTGCCGGCTCGGAAAGAAGAAATACAAGCCGGCTTCGCCGCGCACGGTGCAGCTCGATCTCATCGCATTGCGCAACGTGCTCAAGGCCGGCGTCGATGCCGGCCACCTGCGCGAGCTGCCGCGCTTTCCGAAGCAGTTACTCTCGCCAGCGGAGTTCGATCGGCTGCTGGTTTCCTGCCTGGCGAAGAAAGAAGACGGCGAGCCGGTCACGAAGAACGGCGAGCAACTGCGGGACTTCCTGCGCTTCCTGGCATTCAGCGGCGCACGTGAGCAGGAAGCATTGCACGTGCGCTGGCCGCACGTCGATTTCGCCGGCGGCCGCGTGTTCATCGGCGCGAGTGAAGACTTCGTGGCGGCCGCGGTCACGATTGGCACCGGCGGCACGTCGAAAAATCGCGGCTCGCGCTCCGTGGATTTCAACCCGCAGCTCGAGGGCTTGCTGCGCGAGATGCACGCCCGCCGCGCGCCGGATTCGACTTGGCTGTTCCCATCGCCGCAGCGTGGCGCGAAGGACATTCCCGCGAAGACGCTGCGCGAGTCGTTCAAGCTCGTCCGTGCCGCTGCTGAATTGCCCGCCGCCGGGTTTCACGATTTGCGCCACTTGTTTTGTTCGTTCTGCGTCATGGCGGGAATCGACTTCATGACCATCGCCGCCTGGCTCGGGCACAAGGACGGCGGGATTCTCATCGGCAAGGTTTACGGTCACTTGCTCGATGAGCATCGCCGCAAGATGGCGGCGAAACTCACGATTGGGATTGCGCCGCTGGTAGTCTCGATAAACCAGCGCGCCGGCGTTTCGTGAAGATAGAAAATGTAACAAAGTGCCGCAAAGACCGTCACTCCGTCATTTCGCCCGCTATTCCACCCGATTTTCCCTCTGTAAATGACCCATGACAGGGGGATGGCGCGAAGTCTGTCATGTCACCCGTCATTTGGCCTGCGTGAGTGACAACGCTGTCACTCGGCCCTTATCGACGGTGCGAGCAACGGCTCCTGTCCTGCTAAGCGAGTGCCCAAGTGGGCACTTCCCTTTTGCTCTCCGTGAAATTCGCCAGCCGCTGAGCATCGACGCTGAGACAGGCAGGAGTAGCCACGTGGCCACTCATCGCTCGCATTTGACACTCCTGATTGGCTATGAACGATCCAATTCCCATTCTTCCGCCTCTAGGAACGGCCGCGCTGCCGCTCGAAACACTTCCGCCGCTCGCCCTTGATCTTTTTATCCAGCAAAGCGGATTGTCGCCGGCGACTTGCTGGCGTTACCGCCGCCGGGGATGGCTGAAAACCGTCGTGATTGCTGGGCGCATCTACGTGCCGCGTGCGGCAATCGCGGACTTCAACGCACGCGCAGAGCGCGGCGAATTCGTCAAGACCACCACGGCTGAGAATGCGGAGTGAGCTGCAATTCCCCAAGCTCCGCGCAGACGCACATTCTGGATTTTGGCAAAGCTGGACGTGCGACGCTCGCGGTCACATTTCAGGAGCGTGAAATCTTCGCGCGGCTGGATCAACCGACCGGCCTGATACGTCGGGATCGTCGCCACTTGGCGCGGTGGCTACGCAAAATCGCCACTGGTTTGAGCAAGGACCACCGGCCGATGCGCCTGCAAACCTTCTGCGGCGGGCAGGCAAAATTCGTTGGCTTTGAACTCGGCAGCCTGATTTGCGGCTTTTACAACCCGTGAGTGTCTCCCTTTCTTCAACCGCAGTTCCTGATCCGAGAAAGGGGGAACGCCGTGCCAGGCAGAGGGAGCGTGTGCTCGCCCTAGCTGCGCTGATTCTCGACGGTCCCGACGCGCAGAAAGCAAACCGGCTCGCTGCCGCCGTTGCTCGCATCCAGCTCGGAGGGCAACGATGAGCAAGCAGCCCGCCCGCAAAGGCAAGGCCACAGCCACTCCTGCACCGAAGCACCGCGCCGGCGCGGTTTCGGAGCAAGCGCGCAAGTTCACGGAGCTTGCGGTCGCGAAAGGTGTAGTGCCGCCAGCGGACAACGGCCGCAATGGCAGCGACGGCGGTGCGGGCGAGCCATTCGATGCTGCGGCCGCGCTGGACGAACTGGGCTTGTTCTGGCTCAACGGCTCGTCCTCCTATTTCATGCGTCGGGACGAAGGCGGTCGCACCTGCTTTACCGAAATGCGGGCGGCCGAGATTCGACGCAAACTGCGCATCCGCGGCTATCGCGCCAAACCCGACTCGGACAAGGGCGAATCCGTTTCCGCCATCGACCGCATTCTTGACGCGGCGACGGAAATTCGGCCGGTCGATTTCGCAGTTAGCATCGGAGGCACGCCCGCCGGCGTCTATGATTTGCCGGGAGGACGGGTCATCGTGCGCGAGTCACCGCGGCTACTCAACCCACAACCGGGCGATTTCTCTACCATCGAAGCGTTTCTCAACGGACTGCTCGAGCCAGAGGGGACGGTGCAATTTTGTTGCTGGCTCAAGATCGGGTTGGAAGCGCTTTCCGCAGGGCAGCGTCGGCCAGGACAGGCGCTAATCATCATCGGGCCACCGGATTGTGGGAAAAGCCGCATTCAGCATCAAATTATCACGCCGGTTCTCGCCGGGCGTTCCGCTGATCCGAAGTCCTATTTTTTCGGCCGCACGGATTTCAACTCCGAGCTCGTCGGCGCGGAGCATCTGCTCATCGAAGAAGTGCCCTCCGCCTCAAGGCATGAGGAGCGGACGTTCTTCGGCGAGCGCATCAAAGAGATCGTGGCCAACGACACCGCGCGCCTGCACAAAAAGACTTTGGCTGCGGTCACTGTTTCGCCGTTTTGGCGACTGTCTATCACACTCAACGACAACCCGGAAAAGTTGCGCTGCCTGCCGCCGCTGACCGACGATCTGGCGGAAAAAATCATCATGCTCCAAGCGCAGCCTGCACCGGATTTCTGGCAACGCTTTGCCGGCGAGCCAGACCCGCGCGTGGCGTTCCGCACGGCGATAGATGCCGAGCTGCCGGCGTTCGCGCACTTCCTTCTCTCCATGCCGATTCCGACTCATCTTCAGGGCCGGCGTTACGGCGTCAAGTCGAGCATCCCTGAGGAGATCGCCGAGAGCTTGTTTGAGAGTGAGCCCGAGCATCATCTGCTCTTGCTCATCGACAAGGCGCTCTTCGGTCGCAAGTCCGTGGAAGATGAAGAGGGGGAGAAATGGATCCCGCTCGAAAATCCCCAGCCCTGGGAAGGCGACGCCGAGGATCTAAAGCAAGCGCTCTGCGCCGAATCGTCGCCGGTGCGCTCCTCAGCCACGCGGTTGCTTAGCGCTTACCCAACGGCGTGCGGCCAATATCTGTCTCGCTTGATGAACAGATTTCCCGAGCGCTTCAAAAAGCATCGCACGGCGACGGTCCGCGGCTGGATCATCCATCCCAGGGAGTGAGCGGGCATTCCGCAAAATATCGTCGCTATCTTGCCTCGCGTGCCTGGCGCGAGCGGAAGGCTTACTTGGTGGCCATGCGTGGCGAGAAGAGCTGCCAGCGCTGCGGCTGCACGGACCAGGCTCTCGATTGCCATCATATCCACTACCGCACGCTCGAAAAAGAATCGCTCGAAGACGTGGAATTCCTCTGCGCCGGCTGCCATCTAAAGCGGGACGAGGAACGAGCCGAACGCGAACGCCGCGCAGTCGAACGGCGTCAGCAGGCGCGGCGGTCGGAACGGGCTGCCGCCTTCATGACGAAACGCCACGGCGAGGAATGGTGGCGCACCTACTCCGAGGACGAAGCGGAAGACCTCTACGGCGATTATCTGGCCCGGCGCAATCGGGAGGATTGGTAGGACTGTCGCCCTTTGCACCCGCCGCGCCGCGTGATCGTCGGCACGGCGGGTGCGTCGCTCGTGGGTCGTCCTATGCCGCCGGCGTTCCCGGCAGGCGAGGGACTGGCGATGACCTACGAGCGAGCTGCGGCGACACGACTGACGGGATCATCACTCCGGCTGCCGTGAAGATTTTGATTCCTGCCGCTGCGGTGAAGCGCCTTCATCATCAGCCACGCCATGAAGCCCACCGCCTCGGGAAACATGTCGTCACTGTGTAAGTCCTGGTCTTTGGCGTGTTCCACTTCTTTCGCCACGATGCCGGACACCAGGGCGTCGGGATCGACGGGGAACCGGCTCGCACACCAGCGCACTGCGGCGCTGGCCGTGGCATCGAGTGTGACGATGTAGAGCGGACCTTGTTTTTGGCGTGTGAACGGGTGCCAGAATAACCGCCGCTGCGGGTTGGGAAGGACTGCCTGCTTTTCGGATCGTTTGCTTGCTCTGGGCATAAAAAGAGCCTGCGCATGGAAGATGCAACTCTTGTCGCCGCACGGCACGACCCGGAACGGCTATCCACACGCAGGCTGCTTCTCTCTCGGTTTAGCGCCCCGGGATTCGTGGTCCCGGTTTGTGAGCTGGCGGTCGCTGGTTGCACAGCGACACCAGAACGATGCCGGAGCAGCGAACAGCGAGCAAGGGCAAAAAGTGCCGCTGGGCTGATGCTTTAAGTCGAAACTCAAAAGGTCTTTCGGTTTCATCGAAGCAGTTGTAAGCTGTTCAATAGTGCATACGTGCAACAAGTTATGAGCTTCCGATTCGACGATTCAACCGGGGTCTTCCTGTGGACGGGGGCCCCAGATTCCCAAGCGGGGCACAATTGGCTGTTGGAATGGCTGAGAGCGCACGCTCAGCCATTTCTCCCGCCGCCGCCGGAAGAGCTGAGTTTCAGCCGCCAAGGTAATCTCGCTGAGGCCATTACTATGTGTGTGGGCGCAGCTTTTCGCAGACCTACGCCTTGGTGCATTCCTAAGAATGCTCAGCGTCCTTGGCGGGACATTTCCCAGCCCGATATTGATTTGCTCTGGCTCGGCTTCGGTGAAAACGAAATCGATGATTTTGTTGTGGTTCAGGAAGTAAAATCCACTGGCAAAACAAATCTCGCATATGCGGATAATCTCTTGAAAGATTACGCAAAGCTGTTCTCCGATGATGCGCAAGTGACCTTACGAACTCGCCTTCAGGGACTCCAGACCGAGCTGGAAATGGCAGGAGTTGCTGACGAGTTGGTGCATCGGCTCTCTAGACTCGCTGGCAACTCTCCCGCGACTTGTGGAAGGTCAGTAAAATTGATTCCTACTTTAGTGCATGATCTGGCCAGCGAGCATCCTTCTACTCGAATGCTCGCAATCCAGGCAACTCTTACCGCCGAAGGGTGGGCAGATGTAGAGTCGTGGGCAATCGGGCTTGACGATTTGCTGGCCCGTTTCGCCCGATTGTCTCGCGGCCTTCCGTAGAGATCGGTCGTTGGTGGCAAGAAAGTAGCATGAAGGGCGATAATCCCAGTTGGTTAGAAATCGAGGCGAGCGAGAATCGGGCCTTTATGGCACTCCGTTCCGCTGAAAGTATAGGAACGGATTGGGGACGGCTCATCGCTGATGCCCAGTATGTCATGGGTCGCGCAAGGAAACCCATTAATGGCGGGTATGATCATCTGCTTGAGTTCGGAGCTTCTAAAGATTTAATTGCCGCAAGTCGTATCCTCGACAATGCGGCCCAAGCGTTTCGCGCGAAGAAAGATGTTCCTGACTATCGACGAGTTAACAGTGACTCGCCACAGGCCCTTGAGGACGGGCACCCAGAGGACATAGAGCCAAGCAATAGTGAAAAAGCATTTGCGCTCGAATTGCTAGCCGCTGTGGCCTACGGGATGCACGGAAATTTTTGCTCGGCTCGTGCTGTAATCAATAGGCATTGCCCGAACTTTGAGACGCTTTCAGTTGTTCGCTCTACGATCATCGCGTTGTGCGCGCCTGACTTGATCGGGTTTGCTCTCGCTGGCGTCAGAGCGAATGTGCGTCGAGAAGGTGAACTAGCGAACCTTGCTCAGGTTGCGCCTTGGATGGATCTCAGTGATAAGATGGAGCCCAACCGACGTCTATACATGACGTTAATTGAGGCTCAAGGCTCCCCGGCCGTAAAGGCACTCGAATTTCTGCAAGAATTTGAGGGTTTTCTACAACGTGGAAACGATGCCATTTTTGACGCTCTGCGCGAAAAACTTCGCTTGTGCTTCTCGTCCGACTGGAACCCGTTCGATATGGCGCTATGGGGAGCGGCACGCATTTGCTTCTCTCATGCGCTAAAGCTCTCTGTGGCCCGTGGGCTGACATACGAGGGCAGTCCATTCCCAACTCGATACGTTGCTAATTTAACGCGTTTAGGGAAACGCGTCTTCTTCCCACCGCAATTCCGCGCACTTGCCGCTGGCACCATCACGGATCGCCATCGCAATTGCTTGATCAACCTGCCAACTAGTGCCGGGAAGACATTGCTAGCCGAACTCGCCCTTGTTGCTTCGCTCTGTTCTGAAGAGGATGCAGCAAATCAGGCTGGTCTGGCTTGCTATGTGGTCCCATATATCGCCCTTGGAACACAGGTGGCGCGTGTGCTCAATGAACATCTAGCCGGGACCGATATTAAAGTGCATCGCCTCTTCGGAGATCACCCTTGGCCAGGGCTTGATATTGAAGAGCCAACTAAGGCGATTATTGTGGCGACACCCGAGCGGTTAGATTCTGCACTACGGACCCGCACCGAACTTCTCAGCCGATTGCGGTGCGTGGTGTGTGATGAAGCGCACATGATCGAAAATGGAACGAGAGGAGTTCGTTTAGAGGGACTAATCACTCGCTTACGAATCCAGCAGACTCTCGCACCAGCCGAGGCTGGTCGTGTGCGATTAATTTTGGTCTCGGCAGTCCTTAAGGGGCATGACGAAGTTACCGATTGGTTAGGCGGTTCTGAGCAAGTGCGCCTCCTGATAGATGAGTGGAAACCTACCGCAAAGCGCTTCGCGTTATGGAAACAGGATGGCAAGCTGACATGGTATGTTGGTCAAGAGAGGGTCGGCGGACGTGGCTTTCCCTCAGAAACTCAAATTGGATTTACGCGTTTGCTGTGGCCTCAGAAGGACTTCCGACCGACGCGATTTCCCGCACAGTCAAAAAAGCACATGCTACGGGCCTTTGAGAATATAGCATACTTGGTTGAGTATCTATACGAAGCATTTCCAGGGGAGCCTATTCTCTGCGTTTGTGCCACAAAAGCTTCAACACGTGCCTTGGCAAAGGCGCTTGCCACACGACTTCCAGAACTCAGCCTGATTGGCGATCGTATCGGGCGCACGGTGCAAACGATTGAGTCCGAGCATTCTTACTTACGTTCACTCGCACACTATCTGCGACATGGAGTCGCATTTCACAATGCCTCTGTGCCTCACCAGTTACGCGAACTAATCGAGGCAGCCATTCTCGCAGGTGAGATTCAAGCTGTCGTTTCTACGACTACCCTAGCGGAAGGCGTTGATCTGCCGTTTCGCATCACGGTGTTAGTTGATTGGATCCACTATCGCAACAAGGCAATGTCGCCCATGTCTCCGACTCTGTTCCGCAACATCTCCGGCCGCTGCGGAAGGGCGGGGACTTATACAGAGGGGGATACAATCGCATTTGATAATCCGATTGGTGAAGCGGCCATTGCTAATCCGTATTATCGTGAACTTGCACAGCGAGAGATTTTTTTCAGCGATGGAGAATCACAGCCACTAGGCAGTGCTTTTTTTCAAGCATCGAAACCTTTCGCGGACGTAGAATTGCGCTCAGGTCTGGAAGCGCAGTTCATGGCGGCGATCGAAGAAAATCCACATCTCGAAAATTTGGAACAGGTGTTTGCCAGCCACTCCTATGCTACACGCGCAACAAAAGACGGTGACTTGCTACTTACCAATCAATTTCAGCAAATAGCGAACTCTCTGACTCTGGCGGCGGACGGTGTAGGCGCTTTTGCCTCTCGTAATAGCCCTTTAAGGCTTACACCTCTTGGTAAAGCCGCAAACATGACTTCGTTCTCGCCGGCTAGCTGTCGCTTGATGATCGCATATCTATCGACACTTTCGGGCCGTGATACATTCGATGCAGACTTCCTGGCGGGTCTTCTTGTTAAATTTGGCACCCTGCCCGAACAACCGGATGAGAAATTCAAGGCTGCTGTGATAGATCCCGTGGCAAGGAAAGCATCCCTCTACTGCGTAAGAATCGCTTACCTAGAGCAGATTTTAGTGGGTTGGCTTGCTGGTGATCGGTTGGAATTGATCTTTTCTCAGCTTCCAAATATTCGCTCCTCAACCCGCGATGCGAAAGTGGACCAATGGCTTCGCGGAGAAGTAGAGTCCCAAAGTTGGGATGATGCTTTCGACAAATTTGTAAATTTTATCCACTGCGTTCTGAGAGGATATTTGCCGTGGTTGATTCGAGCGTGTGGAACACTAAGCGCTCATCTCGGAGGGAACGCGGCTGAAGTGCCTTGGAGTGACCTCGCCTTGCTGATTGAACATCCGAGGCAGCGTCAGGGACAATTTGTGTTAGAAGGCCGCTGACTGCCTACTCCCTCGGCTTTTGCGAGTAGCCCCGTGGCTGCTGTGCTCAGGCGCGTTTGACTCGGTGCCCCGTGGATAACGCCACAATGCT
>CAXTRS010000036.1:13331-19177 GCA_964246635.1 uncultured Chthoniobacterales bacterium
AAACTTACCCTTCTATGCCTGGCATCGTCGCCCAACTCGGCCTGAACCGCGAAAACTTCCGCACCGAAGCCGAAGCCACCAAAAGAGACCTGGCCACGCTTTCCGCCAACGCGCGCGACACCGCCGCGGCCGTGGCCTTGCTCGACCGCTCGATGCGCGCCGCCGGCGGCGGCAGCGACGCGCAACGCACCATCCTGCGCGGCCTGCAAAAGGAATACCGCGAGACCCAGCGCGAAATCAAAGCGACGGAAAACCAGCTCCGCGCCTTGGCATCCGGCGGCGGCATCAACACGGGCGGCGGCAGCGGCGGGCTGCTCAGCCGGATCGTCGGCAGCGCCGGCAGCCTGGGCAGCAGCGCGCTCGGCTTTCTGGGCATCGGCAGCCTGAGCGCCGGCGGCATCCTGGCCTACGGCAAGAGCCTGCTCAACTTTGCCCACGAAACCAAAATCGCCGCGGACCAAAGCAACCTGAGCGTGGAAAGCTTCCAGCGCCTGCGCTCGTTTTTCGGCAAACGCGGCGCGGACGAAGAAGCGTTTTCTCACGGCATGATGCATCTGAGCCAGAGCATCGCGGAAGCGCGCGACGGCAACGTCAAAGCCGAGCAGACCTTCCGTGACCTCGGCGTTTCCTTCGCCGATCTGCACACGCTCTCGCCCGACCAAATCCTGCTCAGGATTGCCACGGCCGCGAAGAATTCGAGCGACCCGACGCGCACGTTCGCCGACATTATCAGCGTCCTGGGCAAGGCCGGCGACGAGATGATCCCCGGCTTGAAGGCGGGCGGCGACGCGATTGAAGAGGCGGGCCGCAAGTCGAAGGTGGCCAGCGCGGAGGCCGTCGAAGCCGCCGACAAAATCTGGGCCGCGGTGGGTCGTTTTGCCAAGATCAAAAGCGCCGGCGTCCTGGAGTTGATTTACGACACTTACGTGCGCACTCCCGCGAAGGAAGGAGCCAAGCAACGCCGCGCCGGCGAAAAGTCGCCGCCTATGATGGTGGACGGGATGCCGATTGAAAATCCCGCCGCCGACGCCGAGGCAGAGGACCGGCCGCCCGGCTTTGGCGATTTGAAGGAAGCCGAGCGGCACATGGCCATGCCCAAAGGGCCGCCGGGCTATAAAAGCGCGCTCCAGCTCAAGGAGGACGAGCTGGCGCTGGAAAGCCGCCTCATCGCCACGCGCGCCCAAGGCGATGCCGCCGCCCTCGCCGCCGCCAAAGAACGCCGCAACGCCGAAGAGGCGATCCTGCGCGACGTGGAAAAGAACATGGCCGAAGGCGGCGGCAAGACGACGCTCGACTGGCAAAAGCAGAGAAACGCGCTCGATGCCGCCGACGCCGAGCTGCTCCAGGCGCAGGTGGCCGCCGCCAACGCGCGCGCCGCTGCGGAGACCCGCAAGCAGGTCGCGCAGGTCAACCAGGCGTTGCTGCCCGGCCGGCTCGATCCGCAGCGCGTCGAGAACGCTTCCCGCAACAGCGCCGAGGTCGGGAACGCGCGGCTGCGCGCGCAGGAAGCCGAGCAAACTCACCGCGCGCTCGTCAAAGCCGGCCTGCCCTCGGAAGCCGCGGAGGCGCACTTGCAGGAATCGCTCGTGGCCGTCGCGCAGGCGGTCAACCAAGCCGAAAAGCAGCAGGCGGCCGCGCACCATCAAACCGAACTGCTCGCCTTGCAGGTCACGCACCAGCAACACCTTGCCAGCCTTCTCGGCACGCGCGTGGCCTACGAGGAAAAAATCGCCGCGGCGCTTGAACGCGGCGACAAAGCCACCGCTGGCCAACTGCGCGAGCAACAAGCGCTCGCCACGGCCGCGGAAAACGCGCGTGAGGCGCGCAAAACGCCGGAAGAAAGACGCAAGGAATACGAAGAAGGGCTGCGCCAGCGCAACGCCGTCGGCATGTTTAACCCGAGGGCGAATTTCACGGCCGACGACCTCAGCAACCGCGAAGCGCCGAGCTTTCACACTTTCGACGCTGACCGCGGCGAAAGCCGCATCCGCGATGCGGACAAAATGGGCGGCACGGCGCGCGATGCGGACAAATACGGCGGCAGGGCTTTCGACGTGGACCGAAGCCGCCAGGGCCTGCCGCTGGGCGCAAACCTGCGGGATGCCACCACGCCCACGGGTTACGACGTCGGTGGACGCAACCTGGGGGATGAGATTCGACCCGTCGGCTACGGCACGGACATTCGCGGTGGGGCAGACGGTCCCGCCTATGCCGACCCCGGCGCGGGGAATGGCGGCGCGGGCGCGGGTAACGGTGGCGCGGGAAATTTCGACTCCCAAGGCATCATCGACGCCATCAAGGAATGCACGCAGGCAGTGTCTGACATTAGCTTCGCGAGCATGAATTGATCTGGCGTCTTTTGGCGCTGGTGGC
The DNA here is from genome assembly GCA_964246635.1 of uncultured Chthoniobacterales bacterium. Taxonomy (GTDB): domain Bacteria; phylum Verrucomicrobiota; class Verrucomicrobiia; order Chthoniobacterales; family SZAS-18; genus JAFAXH01. Next base: position 15,705 of record CAXTRS010000036.1, read on the forward strand.
CAACCCGCTTTGGACCATTTGCGCCTGGCGAACTAACCCCGTGGACCTCTCGGAGCGCATTCGTCGCTATATGGCGGCCGCGCCAGCCGCGGTGAGCGGCAGTGGTGGCCATCAACAAACCTTCGCTGTCGCACGGGCGCTTGTGCATGGGATCGGCTTGTCGGTCGAGGAAGCTCGGCCGTTTCTTTGCGAATACAACACGCGCTGTGAACCGCCTTGGAGCGAACGCGCGCTAGAACACAAGCTCCGCAGCGCCGACCGCACGCCGGATAGCCAGGGGCGAGCACGCGGCTGGCTGTTGCGCGGCAACACCACAGAGCAGCCAGCCGTGGCCGCTGGCGGCCCGCCACGCAACGCGCCTGCTTTTACCAGCCCAGAACCGCCCGCATTCGAGTCGGCAAAGCTGACGGCCTTTGCCGGCGCTTGGCGCGAGCGTATCTCGCGCACTTGGCTGGCGAACCGCTCGCAGATCGAGCCGTCGTTGGTGTCAGCGGCCGATTTCCTGAGCGTGCTCTACAACGCCGGCGAACACGTCGTCGTCTTCACGGACCAACGCAGCCAAGGGCAATGCCTTTGGCCGGGAGAGGAATTGCCCGCCGGCGGCTCCGAGGGTGTCTGGTTTCTCGCGCAGCCGACCGATGGACGGACGCATTACAACCCGCGCACGGGTGGCCACAGCCGGCGCAGTGAAGAGAGCGTGCTCGCGTGGCGCTTCCTCGTGCTCGAAAGCGATACGGCTAACGCGCGCGATTGGCTCGGCGCGCTGGTGCAGTTTCCCCTCCGCATCGCCGCGATCTACACCAGCGGCGGCCGCTCGATCCATGCGCTCGTGCGTCTCGATGCGCCGAGCAAGACAGCGTGGGACCGCGAGCGTGATGCACTCAAGCGGCCGCTGGTGATCCTCGGTGCCGATCCTCGTGCGCTCTCCGCGGTGCGCCTTACCAGGCTGCCTGGCTGCCGGCGGGGCGAACGCGCACAGCGCCTTCTCTACCTCAATCCCGAGCCGGCTGCGGCGCCGATCTGCGAGCTGCCGCCTTTGCGCGGTGTAGCGGCAGCCTAGCTACTCGAAGTCGCCACAACCTTGCGCGAGCCGCAGGGTATCCCTTCGCACCGGAGTGAACCCGTGTTCACTCGTGCCGCGGGCGGATGCATCCTTCGATGCACTACCCTTTCCCCGCGGAGTTGTTGAAGTCGCCTGCCGGCGTCATTGCAGGCGACGTGCCTCGGTCAAATGACGGGGAATGACGGTCGATTCAAAATACTCTGTCATGGGTCAATTACAGAGGGAATTCCATTCGCTCTTTTTGGCAAAATGACGGAGTGACGGTCTTTGTGAGGATTCGGAAGATTTTTGTCCCTGCATCCCCCCTCTAAGGAATCTTTTTAACTCCGTGTCCCGATCTACAGTAAACCTGTCCCCCAGGGTCGCTGCGCGCGCACCTGCCGAAAACTTGTTGTCCCCTCGCTTCTGTCCCTTTCGTCCCGCGTTGCTCAGTCTCAATTGAGAATGAGCGGCCGCTCAGCTCCTGTCGTTGGTTCTTCCCAGCTTTATGACGGGGGACTTGCGAAAAAGAAACCGCGCCGGGAGACGGGCCGGAAGATGAATCAAAGCGGCGGGCAGTCGGGCAAAACAAGGGCAGAGACGAGCCGAAACTTGCACAATCTCATGCACAAAGCCGGCCTGGATCGCCGATTTCCCTCTGCGCGCGCAGCCGGACGCAAAGGACTCACTGTTCTTGTGACGGAGTGCAACGTGTGGTGAACCCGAATCCGGGGCGTCCGCACGCTGTCTGTGCAAGGAATTGTGCAGGACTCATGGCTCGCGCTGCAATCTTGTTCCTGTGCGGGTTTGACGCGAATCAACGCAATTTTCCCGAGTGAGAGTGCTCAGGATCGGTCGATTTTGAAACGCGGTGAAATCACGAAGATTTCAATTTTAAGTCCCTTGCGTCTGCCATTTCGCCACACCGGCTGATTTGCCGCAGCATTCTTCGCCGCAAGGCGGAAAAGCTGCAAGGGAAAGGCCGCGAGGAGCCATCGTGGTATCAGGCGCGCAGCAGGGCAAGGATCGCCTCGGCGGCGTTCGCGCTGGCGGTATGGCCGGATGATCTCGGATCGCCGGACAAGTTGGCGGCGACGGCGGCAAGTTCACGCGCCTGAGTGCCGCGCGCCGTCGGATCGTCCAGCAGCCGCAACACCTCTTCAGCAAGGGCGGCAGGCTGCGCGCGACCCTGCAAAAATTCGCGCGCGATTTCTTTGCCGGCCAGCAGATTCACCATGCCGAGAAACGGCACGCGCACGACCGCGCGACCCACCCAATAGGTCAGCGGGGCGACGCGATAAACGATGGCAAACGGCAGGCCGAAGACGGCTGCTTCGACGGTGGCGGTGCCCGAGGCGACAAGGCCGACAGCTGCGGTTTGCATCAGCTCGTGCGCTGCGCCGACGCGAACCGCGCACTGTTCATCCTGCCAGCTTGGGGTCAGCTCGGCGCGCAACGCCCGCAGTTGCTCGGCCAACGCTGGCGTGGCGGCGGCGACGGCGAAGCGCAACGCGGGCCGTGCGGCACGCAGCCGCCGCGCGGTGGCGAGCAGGACGGGAAAGATTTTGCGGATTTCGCGCGCGCGGCTGCCCGGGAAAAGACCGACCAGATTTGCGTCGCGCGCCGCACCGGGAATCCGCGCGGCGGCGAGCTGTTCGAGGAGCGGGTGGCCGGCAAAAACGGTTTTCAATCCGGCCCGCGCGAAGAGCGGTTGCTCGAACGGAAAAATGCAAATCATCAAATCGAGCAGTCGCGCCATCTGCGGGATGCGGCTGCGGTGCCACGCCCAGACTTGCGGGCTGATGTAGTAAATCAGCTTGCCGGCGTAGCCTGCGCGCCGCAGCGCTTTGGTGAGTCGCAGATTGAAGCCGGGGTAGTCGATGAGCACGACGGCGTCGGGTTTTCGCGCGGCGATCTCGCCGAGCACGCGGCGGAATTGTGCGCGGAACCAGCCGTATTTTTTCAGCACTTCCCACAAGCCGAGCACCGCGGCTTGGTCGCACCAATCCTCGAATCCAGAGTCGGGCGAGAACGCTTTCATCCGCGGGCCGCCGCGACCGAGAAACAGGGTGTCCGACGCGCGTTCGCGCAAGGCGCGCAAGAGTCCGGCGCCGTGTGTGTCGCCGCTCACTTCGCCCGCGAGGAAGTAGAGGCGCGGGGAAGCGTCAGGCGAGGGCATTGGGATCGTTTTGCCAGGCATCGCGGTTTGGCTCGAAGATGGAAACGCTGGCGCAACGCGGGCAGCGAACCGGCCAGCGGGCGACAAGGCGGAGGCGCAGCCCCGGATCTTTGGCGGCGAGCGCGGCGACCTTCCTTTCGGACGCGGCTTTGCCGGCAAGCACGGCCTCGCGACCAAATCGCTGCCCGCAATTCGGGCAAGCCGACGCGGCGGCCATCTCGATGGATCGCCGCAGCGCCCGGTCGCCCAGCC
>CAXTRS010000036.1:19187-20258 GCA_964246635.1 uncultured Chthoniobacterales bacterium
CCGAAAATGCGCCAACCCCCCCGGGCGGGCACTCCGGCCTCTCCCCCCCCGCGCCCGGGCGCCCAGCCAGCCGCCGAGCAGGGCCAAGCCGATGACGCCAAACACGACCAGCAAAAACACGGGCGCCAGCCAGCGCAACGCGACTTCGAGCAGCTCTGCGAAACGCATGGCCTTTCGCTAAGCAGCCGGTGGGGTCTCCGCGATGTGCCGCGTGATTTGCAGCGCCAGCTCCAGCGCGGCGGCGGCTTGCGGGCCGGTGACTTTCGGCTGCGCCGTCGGTCCCTCGCGGATGCAACTGAGGAACGACGCCAGCTCGCGCTTGAGCGGTTCGTCCTTTTCAATCTCGACCGGCTCGCGTGTGATGCCGCCCCCGTCGCGCCGGTAGATTTCGCCAGTCTGCGCGCCGTAATCGAGCGAGAGATAAGCGTCTTCCTGGAACACGCGAATCTTGCGCATTTTTTCCGGCGAAATCCGGCTGGCCGTGATGTTCGCCACGCAGCCGTCCGCGAAACGCAGCCGCGCGTTGGCGATGTCTTCGCCGCGACTGAGCACCGGCACGCCGACGGCGTCCACGCTGACAACCGGCGAACGGACGAGGTGCAGGATGATTTCGAGATCGTGGATCATGAGATCGAGCACGACCCCGATGTCCGTGGACCGCCCTGGGTAAGGCGATAGCCGGTGCGCCTCGATGAAGCGCGGCCGCGTCAGCCGGGCCTCGAGCGCGCCGAACGCCGGGTTGAACCGCTCGATGTGGCCGACCTGCAAGACGCAACCCCGCGCGTGGGCAAGCTCCGACAACGCGCGCGCATCGGCGGTGGTTTCGGTGATCGGTTTTTCGACGAGGAGATGCTTGCCCCGTTCGAGCAGAAATTTAGCGACTGGAAAATGGGTCGGCGTCGGCGTCGCGACGGTGGCGGCGTCGATGCGGGAAGCGAAGTCTTCGAGCGACTCGGCCGGGGGCGCGCGGCCGCACCGGGCGGCAGCTTCCGCGGCCGCGGCGCGGTCGAGATCGAACACGGCGGCGAGCCGCGCGTCGCGCGCATCGAACTCGGAGTAAACCCGCGCGTG
>CAXTRS010000037.1:0-11546 GCA_964246635.1 uncultured Chthoniobacterales bacterium
CTGCCGGCCGACTGGCAGCGCGAGCCCACGCCGGTTTCCACCCGCGGGCTGGGCGACGCTTGGGTCCGCGCGCGGGGCAGCGCGGTCTGGCAGGTGCCGAGCGTGGTGGTGCCGCAGGAGCGCAATTATCTCTTCAATCCGGCGCATCCCGATTTTCGCGCGCTCGAGATCGGAGCCGCCGAGCCGATCCGTTTTGATAAACGTCTGCTGACAGCCGGCTGAGGCGGCGCGCCCCGGTGGTTTTTATTTTCAGGCTTCGAGCGAGCTGTGCGCATCGGCCAGGACGGATCGCGGCAACGGCGGGGGGCCGATTTTGCAGAAACGATATTTCACCAAGGCGCGCAACCAAGTCAGCGGATCGCGGAAGGCGGTGACTTTTTTGCCTTCGGTTAAAGAGCGTGCCTGATAGTTCACCGGCACCTCGAGCGGCTGGTAGCCTTTGCGGAGCAGTTTGATGAGAATTTCAAAATCGAAGTCGAACCGGTTGCACTCCAACTCCAAACCGTGCAGGCAATCCGCACGGAAAACCTTATACATGGTAAACGGGTCCTTCATGGCTTGCCCGTAGAGCAGGTTGAGCGAGGTGCAGAAAAACAGGTGCCCTAGGTTGAAGAAGGAGGCGATCAGCGGCTGGTCGTTGAACTTGCGCATTTTCCAGGTGCCGGTGTGCCGCGAGCCGAGCACGAGTGCCGCGCGGTGCTCCAGGATGGGCCGGACCAGCGCATCGTAGTCGTTCACGTCATACTCCAGATCGGCATCCTGGATGAGCACAATGTCGCCTTCGACTGCCTGGAGGCCGGCGCGCACTGCGTTGCCTTTACCCGCGGCGCGCTCCTGGAAGATGACTCGCACGCTGCTATCGCCCGTGCAGAGTGTCTGCACCAGCGCCCGTGTGCCATCCGAAGAGTTGCTCTCTACGACAATGATCTCCTTGTCGAGTCCCGCCAATGTCTTCGCCCGGACCGCGCGAAAGCATTCCTCGAAGGTCGTCTTCTCGTTATAGACCGGCATCACGATGCTAAGCTTCGGACGGACGCGAGCTTCGGTTTTCGTCGCGGTGACGATGAACGCGGAAGTCGGCAGCGGCAGGCGGATGCGATTGCGCCACGCCGACGGCAGCAGTCCGCAGAATGCGCGCACCAGGCGTGTGAGACCCGTAGTCGGATAAATGCGTGCCTGACGGTAGAGATGACCCAGCGTATAGCGGCGCCGGTCTGGCTGCGCCCAGATGCGTGCGAAGCCGTGGCGGAGCAGAAGGGTTTGCAGGTTTTCCGCCGAGAAATAAAAGCGGTTTTCCGGACGCAGTTCCGTCCAGGCGTCCCGGCAGAACCTCGCCGGCCAGCTATCGAGGAGCGGCGTCACGATGAGCAGCTTGCCGCCTGGCTTGAGGAGGCGGTGCAACCGCTCGATGCTTGCCGCCGGCAGCGCCGTGCGCTCGATGGCAAAGACAGCCAGGCACGCATCGAAACTGCCATCGGCCGCCGCTGGCAGCGCCTCCACATCGGCCGCCGGCTCTATCTGGCTGAAGCCCAAGTCGGGACCGGCTCGCAGGAGCGATTCCGGCTCGGAGGAAAGCAAGAGAATTCGTCTGCCCGCCGTCCTGGCTCCGAGGTGAGCCTGCAAGTGTGTCCAGTAAGTGCGCGCCCGTTCCAGTTCCTCTTCCGAAGTTTCCGGGGTGGCTGGCCAAGCCGCGCGGCGTTGCTGAATAGTCTCCAGCGTTTTCGGCGAAGGCAGCGGGTGCACGCGCATGAGCCGGCAGTTGCCACAGGCGAAGAAGGTCAGCCCATGAGCGTTCATGACGTATTCCCATTCCTGGCCATCACAGACAGGGCAAAGATTCACCACGGCCGACGGCTGCGGCAGGGCGTCGCGTTCCTCCGGCGATGCTTCGAGCATGCTGCGCGGGGACGTTGCCGGGTCGCCGGCTTGAAAATGGCCGTTAGGTTCCATGGACAAACGGCCGGCCCTTAGCTCGGATTGCGGGCAAATGCGAGCATTTCTCCGATGTTCACCGCGAAGGTGCGCTGTCTCAGGCTGGCGGGCAGCAATGGAGCTATCAACCGGTAGGCACGATGCAGCGTCGGATTATGGATGCGGATCTGCTCGGCCAGGTAGTCTAGTTGCAGGCTCTTGTCCGCGTTTGACAATCGGATGTCTTCGAAGCCGGTTTTCTCCAGCGCGAAGCGCATCGCCTTTTTGGAGAACAGGTAAGTATGCTGCAATGGCTGGAGCATCGGCCAGCGGCTACCCATCAGGTAGCGCAGAAAGTGGCCGGTGTCCGGTGTGGCCAGCACGAGCCAGCCGCCCGGCCGCAGCATACCGCGCAACTCTTCAAGGAAGACCAACGGCGCCTGCGTGTGCTCAATGATATCGAAGGCCACAATCACGTCGAAAGGCTCCGTGTCGCGCGCGCGCAACGCATTGACATCGCCCTGGGTGATGCGACCGCGAATGTCCTCTCGTGCCGCGGCGATGGCTTCGCGGGAAAACTCCACGCCCTGGGCGTCGAAGCCGTGTGCCAGCGCGGCTTCAATAAAAAATCCGCACGCACAACCCACGTCGAGCAACCGGCCCTTCGTCACTCCAAGGGCCTCCAACCGCCGCAGACGGCGCTCGAAGGTGGCGCGCTTGAGTTCACCCGCTGAGGTATAATCTTTATAGACGCCGCTTTTGTATTCTTCATCCGCGTATTGCTCCATCCGTGCGACGCTCGGCGCAGCTCGCTGGTAGATCAGGCCCAGTCGTTCGGAAAGGTAGTATTCCGAAGGTGGCTTGCGGCAATAGAGTCGCGCGGGGCCGCCGCTCAGTGGACAGGTTTCCTTGGAAATCATAGGTGGGAAAAAAGCTGACCAGCGTCTCGCCTGGTCTGGTCTGGAACCATCAGGCAGTGGACCGGGGAGCCTCCACGGCTTCCGACTGGTAGATCGTTTCAATGCGTTGGCGCGACAAGTGGCGGAAAAGCGGACCGAGTATCAGCGGAAAGGTATTCAGCGCCCAGGCAGCCACGGCGAAGGTCCACGGCACATAAGTGATCAACCGGTCGCGCACGATCGCCTCCAGCGTCTTGTTTACGACCGTAGCCATGGGAACCGTGTATTCGGTTTCGGGGCGATGGGTCCGGCGGCGAAACGTTTCATGATCGAAAAAGGGCGTGAGCACCCGGCCTGGGCAGATGATATTCACCTGAACGCCAAAGCGGCTTACCTCGCAGCTCAGACACTGGGACCAGGCAACCAACCCGTGTTTGGCCGCCGAGTAGACGCTGTTGGGCGTGATCGGCAACTTGCCCGCGACGGAAGCCACGTTGACCACGGCGCCGGAGCGCCGCGCAATAAAGCCGGGCAGCAGCGCATGCGTCAAACGCAAACAGGCGCCGAGGTTAACCTCCAGCAGGTCGCCGACCTCCTGCGGTGAGAATTGTTCGAAGGTGCGATAGACCGCGAAGCCTGCATTGTTAATGAGGATGTCCGGCGTGCCGAATTCTTCGCGCACGCGCGCGGCCAGTTGGGCAGTCTCCTCGGGTTTGGACAAGTCGCAACTGTAGGCGCGAGGCGGCACTCGCGCGCTGTGGTCACCGGCCAGCTCGGCAGTGGCTCTCTGGAGTAGCTCGGCCTGGTGGCCGACGATTGCTACCTCGGCTCCAAGCCGGAGCAGCGCCTGAGCTAGCGCTTTGCCAATGCCGGAGGAGCCTCCGGTAACGAGCACCTTTTTGCCGCCGAAATAACTGTGGAAGGAAGGAGGGAAACTCATCTTCAGAAAGCAGCGCCGCCGAGTTCAAGGCAGCTCGTAGAGCCAAAATCCGTTGACCGCGTGCGGCAACAACGGTTTGAGTTTGTTGCGGATGGCTGGGTCGGGCAACTGATCGAATGCGGCGAAGCGGATCCCGCGCTGCTTCAGCTCAGGATCCAGCGGGCTGACACTCCAGGTGATCACATTTGGCCCGCTCTTGACGAAGGTGCTCCTGGCGCTCTCCTCGACCAAGGGCTTGGCGACGAAATAGGCGGCTTGGTTCAGCAGTGAGTAATTCACGCCTTGTGGATCAAACGGCCGAAGTTCGTCCAGCGGCGGCACGTATTTCAAGCCATTGAAGACCTCACACCCGATGGCGGTGAAAAGCCCCGGCGGCTCGATCCAACGCGAATAGATCAGCCAGCGCTCCTGACGGAGGCGTTTATCATCGCCGTGCACGAGGCGAAAGAGCGGCGAACCAGTGAGTTGATCAAGACCGCGGTCGATAGGTTGGACCAATCCATAGAAATATATGTGCGGCACCAGAATCCACGTTGCCAACGCGAGGCGCCAGCGTTTCACCACGAAGAACAGAGCCATCGCCAAGTAGAGAGTCCCCAGCAACACGGCGGAAGAGGCGAAGAACGCATGAAAGTATTGGTTGGTAGATAATAGGCAGAAATAGACGGCGACCACGAACAGCAGCAGACGCGACAGGTCAAACGGCCACCTGACTCGAGCCGGCATGGCTTGCTGAGAAAGCGATGACCGGAGGGGTTGCATCGAGAGGTAGGTGCACACGATGGCGATGTTGGCCAGGCCCATGGCGGGCAGGCAGCGATTCCACAGCACCTTGTCGAAAAGCACCAGTTCGGCGACCGACCGGGGAACGGGCAGCAGTGTCCAGGCAGCGAGCACACCCAGCGCCACCCACAACCACACGAATGCCAGGCGACGCTCGCGTTTCATTGGTTCCGTAAGCGCGAGTATCGACGAGGTGTCCGTCCACCTTAGCCAGCGCGGCCACAACGTGGCGAGCGTGATCGGCGCCAGCCAGAAGAAACCGGTCCCTTCAGAGATGCTGGAGAGCTGCGGCGGCACGTGGCCTTCCTGCTTCCAGAAGTCCAGGAAGTCTGAGGTGAAGAAGGGCAAGCTCAAAGCGCCTCCAGCGAGAGAGCGCTTGCCGGGATACGAGGTATTCATCAAGGCGTGCATCACCTCGCGGAGGTCAACCCAAAATAGGGCCAGCACCAGCGAAGTAGCCAGCCCAGCGGTCCCGAGAGCCAACAGGCGAGCGACGCGGCCTTGCCGCTCGATCACCAGACGCCAGCGCACCAGCGCCCACCACGCGACGACGCAGCCACCTACGACGACGAGTGGCAACTGATGGGGGACATACAGCGAGCAGGCGAAGCTGACGGCGCAGGTCACAAGTCCCAGCGCTGCCAGCGCCAGCGCCAGCCGATTGCGCCCGACGAGCAGATAACAGGCAAGCACCGTTCCCAGGCAAATGTAGCCGATCAGCTCCGGCAGCAACGACGACCAGGAGTAGGTCCATTGCGTATGCGCGGAGAACAGCAGCCAGAAACTGCCGAAAATGGCCAGCCCGCTGGAGCGAGTCAGCAACAAGAACATACTAAAACTGCCCAGCACCAACCCCAGCCACTTCATCTGCCAGTAAGCCGAAAATGCCAGGTTGGGCGGCAGCACGAAGAACGGCCAGAAATTGGGGCGGAATAGTTCTGAGACGTGTCGCACGGGGACATTGGTCATCAGTGAGGTCATGCCGGGGCCGAGCGGCGTTTTCTCCGCGTTAAATTGATCGATGCGAAATACCTGGTAGAGAATGCAGGGTGTGTGGTAGGCCCACTCATCATTGCGAATCCCTTTGGGGGTGCCGAGAAGAGGCGGATGGGGATTATCCCAGTAGCCGTAGCTAACCCCGAACATGCTGATGGACGAACCATGCAAGCCAGCCCCTACCATCCCTGCAAAAAGCACCAGACTCAGCGCGCAGAACGCGATGGCCACGCGGTCAAACTCCATGAAGCTCGGGCTGCTCAACCGGCGGGCGCAAGTATCCAACCACCGCAGAGTTAATTCCACCCACGATCGCCCCCATCGCAGCCCTGCGGTTAAGAGCGCCAGGATCGCCACCAGCGCAGTGAACGCTGCATTCGCATGCTGTAGCTGCTCGCGCTTTGCCGCCCAAGTAAAATAACAATCGCTGGCCACCCACGCGCCCACCACAGCGCCCAGCGCCAGGAGCGCTGGCAGCAGCCGGCCAGAAAGGCTCTGCCGACCAAGCCAGAAGAGGCCCCTTGAAGCTACTGCCGCGCAGATGGCGGCCAACGCCAGGTGACTCCAAAAGTATCCGTGATTGAAGTTCAGCACGATTGGCTTTGGCAGCACCATCAGCAGGTTCGGGTCATTCGCTCCCGCGGGCACGATTACCCGGATGGCATCCGCTGAGCGTTCCACCCGCTCGATCTGTTGAGCCGGCACGAAGCTCTCGGGGCCAAACTCGGCGTAAAGCCGTTTGTGCCCGGCTAATTCATCAGCCCGCGAGAAAATCTCCGCGCGACCTATCAAAACTCCGCCGCTGGTGACGGTGGGATCAAATCGCAAGGCGCGAATCGGGCCGGCCGGCAACTGGAACCTGACTCGATGCAGTTCGCTCGAAGCGGCGACCTGCATCCGAACAGAATCCTGTTCGCGGAAACCTTCGCCGCGATCGTAAAAGACTTGGCTGATAATGGCGGACTCAGCAGTGAGGGGAATTTCCAGGTAGGAGATTCCCGCTTTGGAAAAAAAATATACTGCTCCGCCAATCCAAGCCACTGCCGGCAATAAGATGCTCCCCAGCAAGAGCCAACGATTATTGCGATTCATCGATCTTTGCAGTCCATGCCGAGTGATTGTTTTGCGTCGGGCCGTGGTCTTCTACTGACAACACCGTCGCAAGTTGATCTATCCTTACCGACGGCTTGGGCTTCGTCTTGGGTGCGGCGATGGAAGGATCGATCGCCGACGAAGCACGCTTTAGACACCTGACGACCTCTGCGCCGCTGCGCGAGCTACTGTCTGCACGGAGAGCACTTTTCGAAACGGAAAATCCTCATACGCCATCGCGCCACGCCAGCGATTGTGTCCCTCGGCGGAAAGGTAGTAAGTCTCGCAGGCGGAACGCGCGTTTTCTAGCACGGCCGCGAGCTCCCGCTCCGCGACTCCCTCGTCTTCCCGCCCAGCCAGGGCGGCTTGATGGCGTGCGACGTGCGCGCATTGGGCGAGATGAAATTCATGGCCTCCGCCTTCTACCACACAATCGATCGCGTGCAACGAGCAACCACCCGCGACCAAATGCGCGCCGATCGCTTCGAACAGCGCGGCAAGGGGAGCGAGCGGCACGTGCTCCAGCACACTAATAGAGTAGATTCCTTCAAACCTTTCACCGGCCAGCTCGGGCACGCCTGGCTCAAACCGTCGGCGCACGAGCCGCACACCAGGATAGTCCTGCTGGAAGCTTTCGTATTCCGTCGGTCCTGACCCGGAACCATCGTAGGGATCGACCACTGTCACTTGATAGCCAAGTTCAGTGAGTTGCGCCGCCACCAAGGGTTGACCGCCGCCGATTTCCAATAACCTTCCCCCTGGGGGCAGAGAACCCAGGATCGCTTTTACTGTCCAAGGCCGCTGGAGATCTTTTAGATCACCTTGTGCCGTCGCCAAAGCGGGCAGATGATCGCAGCTGTCGCAGTAGTCGCGCACCGTGCCCACGCTCAGCGCGGGCACAGCGAAGCGACCGGCATAACGTTCGCGCAGACGCGCTTGTTTTTCGGAAGAAGCGAGAGTCATAACGCAGTGAGCGCGAAGTCCGCTGCCGCCAACGGCGCGCCCGGCCCTCGGGACGCCAAGGCAAGGCGATGGTAAAAGGCATCGAGCTTCTCGGCGCTGACTTTCCAGGAGAAGTGTTCCGCCGCAAACTCCAGCGCACCCAGAGTCAATCGTTGCGCCAGAGCCTTATCGTCGATAATCGCGGCGACCGCTTCCGCAATTCCCAAGGCATCGGCGCGTGGCAGCACATAGGCGTGCCTGCCGTGCTCGACGTGCAGGCCGACGTTGGTCGCCGGCAGGACGATCGGTTTACCCATCGCGAAAAACTCCGGCAGTTTACTCGGGAAGCGGTAGTTGTTGAAATGGTCGGGCAAGCCAGGCTGCACGAGCACATCGGCAAGGGCAAGGATATCGGGTAACTCGTCGTGGCTTGCCAATCGACCGAGATGAACGGCATGCGCATCACACCAGCGGCCCATCTCTCCCTCGCCGAGAAATGGGTAAAAGTCGCGGCCGGTGCGCACCAGCGTGGCCGGGCGCCCTTCGCGGTTGAGCAGAGCCACGGCGAGGTAGAGACTGCGCACTTCGCGGTGGTTGGCTGCGTGGACGTTGCCGGTGTAAACGATCACGATGTGGCCGTCGGGAATCCCCAGCTCGCGGCGGCGGCGCGAATCGGCGGTGCGCGGATAGAATAACGTCGCGTCTGCTGCCGGCCAGAAAGTGCAGGTCGGCACGCCGGCTGGGACAAAGTCTCCCAAGGTATCGATCAGCAAGGTCACTCCGTCCGCCGACGCGAGGAACTGCCGGTAGCGCCGCGGGTGGGAGAGATGTGCCGGCAGCAAGGGATCCAATTCTTCGTCGGGCAAAGCAGCCAGTCGGCGAAAAGGTTGTTTGAAAGAGGAAGCGAGCAGCTCTTCTTCGTTATCTTCCAGGTGAATGATCAACCGAGCATCAGAGCGCGCGCGCAACTTCTCGCAAAACTTGCGCACTTTTTCCCGAGGCGTCCAGGCATGGATGAGATCGGCGCCGCGGCCATCGTCAAAGAGCCGATCATAGGTCGCCAGCACTTGCGCATAGGTGCAGGCCCGGTAACGCGGCGAGTCGAAATGACGCGCGGACGCCAGGTCGCCGTCGATCGCCACCACACAATTCCAGCCTAGAGTGCAAAGCGCGTTGGCCAACGCATGCACCTGCACGGCGCTATTGGAAGTGAAATCGTGGTAAAGAACGAAGAGTAGGTTGTGCATGGCTCGCAGCGACCGGCGCCTCCCTCAAAGGGCGGCGCGCAGCCGGTAGTCGTCGTGCTCCGAATCGAAGTTCGGGTTGTAGTAAGGATCGCCGCCAGCCAGGTCGTCCCAGCGATCCAGCAGCAAGTTGCGGTCGATCATGTCGTAGTAAGCTTTGCGCGAGACCGACTCGTGATGGAAGAGCTCGGCGTTCGGGGTGAAAATGTTGCGTTTGCCGGCGCGTCGCAACGCCAGACAAAGGTCCACATCCTGGTAGTGTGTAAAATAGTGTTCGTTGAAGCCGCCGATCTCCTCGAACAGCGTGCGCTTGACCATCAAGCAGGCGGCCGTGACCGCGCTGACTTCCCGGCTGGCCACCAGCGAACCGGCGTAGCCATCCACCGCGCGTGGAAAACCGCGCATCAAGTGGTCCGCCGTGCCGCGCGGCCCCAGGATCACTCCCGCGTGCTGCACGGTTTGGTCGGGGTAGAGCAACAATGCGCCGACGGCCCCAACGTCTGGCTGTTCCGCGAAGTAAAGCAGTTGCTCAATCCAGTCCGGAGTGATGACTTCGGTGTCGTTGTTCAAAAAGAGCAGGAAGTCGCCTTCCGCCACCTCCACGCAGCGATTGTTCACGCGCGAAAAGTTGAATGGCCCGGTGCAGTCCACGCGCACACACGCATACTGTCGCATCAAGGCCAGTGCGCGCGGATGGGTCGTGCCATTGTCGCCCAGCACGCACTCGAAGTTCGGATAACTCGAGCGCCGGAAGATGCTCTCCAGGCAGCGTTCGAGATAGTCTGGAGCGTCCTTGGTAGGGATGATGATGGATACCTTCGGCCAAGTAGTCCGCGGAGCCGGCACGATTCTGGCGCGATGACCGCCGGCGAAGTCTTCGGCGTGCGCCGATAGTCCCAGCCGGCCGAGGTGCTCGCTGACAGCGCCTGCTTGCAGGTGGGCGCAGTGCGCTTTGGCGTCCGTAGCCTGGGCAAAACTGCCGGGCAGCATGCGCCAGTGATAAAGCACCTTGGGCACATGATGGATGCGCGTGGTGCGCTCGCTCAGGCGCAAGGCTGCCTCGTAGTCCTGCACGCCGTCGTATGCCGAGCGGAAACCGCCGATCGCGGCGAGCAGCGCACGCCGCACGCAGAGCAGGTGCCCGACATACATGACGCCGCGGAAGTATTCCGGCGACCAGTCTGGTTTGAAGTGCGGTTCCACGCAGCGGCCGCTTTCGTCTTTCTTGTCGTGATCCGTATAGATGAGGTCCAGCGAGGGGTCTTCATCCAACGCCAGGGCGATTTCAAACAGCGCGTTCTCCGTCAGCTCGTCATCGTGATCGAGCAGCGCGACAAACTCGCCGCGCGCCGCCGCGAGGGCTTCGTTCGTCGCCGCGGAAATGTTGCCGTTGACCGCGCGAAAAATCGGCCGGATGCGGCTGTCCTGCGCCGCGAACGCCTGCAAGGTGCGGCGCACATGCGGCTGCGTGGAGGCGTCGTCGATGACGCACAATTCCCAATGTTCGTAGAGCTGGTTGCGCACCGATTCGAGTGCGGCGCGCAGGTAGGGCTCCGGCGTGTTGTAGGTCGGCATCACGACCGAAATCAGGGGCCGATACCCGAGCCGCTCGGCCTCGTGGTGAATGCGCTGGCACTCCGGCCAATCGGGCGCTTTGCAGTGATAAGCGGGCGGCGGCGGCGGCGGCGCGAAACTCGCCAGGTCCAGTTCGGCCAGCACCTGCCAGCCGCCAGCCTCGTCGGCGACCTCGATGCGCAAGGGCTGGCCGCCATGGTCGCCGTCGAGATCGTCCAGCTCGATGCCGAAGCCGGAGTGCTCCGTCGCGGCTTCGCTCGCGAAGGCTGCGGCAACATCGGCCCGCAGCTGCCCGCAACTGCCGCGCCAAATCCGGTCGCCAGCTCCGTTGCCCATCATCCGGGCGCGCACGCCGGCCACCGGCTGCGGGGATTGCGCGCCGTCGGCCGGCGCGAAGACCCAGCCGCCGATGTGCGCGCGGCACCGCACCGGGTCGCGCCAGACGGCGCTGTCGATATGGAAATGGAAATTGCTCATTGCTCCGGGACCGGCCGTGCGGTCGTCACCGCGCATTGCAGTCCTGGCGGCCGGACGCGCTCCCGCGGCGAAAAAGGGTTGCCAGGGCTTTAACCATGACCGACGCCGGGCGCGGCGGCGTGCGCCGCCTGTCTGGGGTTCTGCCCATTGGCCGCGGCGCGCGGCGACGCCGCGATTTTCCGAGTGCCGGCACCTGCCCGGAACCACCGCGCCAGGGCGCGCAGGGGCAGAGTCAGCTTCCAGGAAAAAGAGCGTTGCATGGAGCGGCGGCGGCCCAGTTCGGTGCGGTAATCCGCCTCGAGCCGCCGGTATTGTTCGTGCGTATCCTGGATTTCCTGTTGTTTCTCAGCCGCCTCTTGCCGCGACGCTGCCAGTTTGCCCGCCTGCTGGTCGTGTGCGGCAGCGAATTCCCGGCGCTGGCAGTTCAATTCAGTGGCGATCAACAAACGCTCGGTGCGCAGGCTGCGCCGATCGCGTTCCGCAGTCTCCAACTGATCGCGCAAGCCGGCGCGTTCGCTTTGCCACTGCGCGCTGCGCGTGGTGGCGTCCTCCCGCGCTTCCGCGAGCGCGGCGTCTGCCTGGCCCAGGCGCGCTTCGATTTCCGCGAGCTTGCCCTGCACGGACCGCGCGGCGCGCTCGTCCGCCGTCGCGGCTTCCTCTTTGGCAAGCTGCAAGGCGCTCTCCAAT
>CAXTRS010000037.1:11556-20217 GCA_964246635.1 uncultured Chthoniobacterales bacterium
CCTTTCCGGTCGTTGTCGGTGGCGATGCCAATCGCGCCGCCTTCGCCTGTTCCGCGGGCAGCGCGTTGAAAGCTTGCGTCCATTCGCGCAGCGACGCGGTCAGCGTGGACCAATCCGTGTGGAAGCGCATCCAAATTTCGATCTGGAGCGGCTCGCCGGCGACGGCTCGCAACGAGATCTCGGGCAAAATGAGCTGCGGATCTTTGCCGTGGCTGACGATGCGCACGTAGCGGGCGCCGCGCAGCCGATCCGCCGTGCCCCCGACCTGCAGCGCTTCCAGTCCGGCGCGGGTGCGGCAAGTCCAGACCGGCTCGTCGGCCATGACCGCCGAGACGACCTGGATGCCAGCCAGATCGATCAACCCGCCACAGTCCAGCGGATCGAGCCGCAGCCGGCCGCCGGTGAAATTTTCCGGCAGCTTGATCGTCAACTTTTGCCAGCGGCCAGCCGCGGCCAGAGCGACATACGCAGAGGCGCTTTCCGAATACCCGCCGCCTTCTTCGAGCGGGAAGAAAACCTGGAAACGCGCCGCGGCGCCATCGACGTTCGCCTCCTCCGGGTCCACCTTTTCTTGCACCGGTGCGAGCCGGGCCGCGACGACGGCGGGCGGCGTGTAGGTCATGCGCGCGCGCAGTTCCTGAGCCGCCAGCACGTAGTAATTCCGGATCGCTTCGTCCCGCACGGGGTCGCCCGAGAAAAGCAGATCCAAAAACGGGCTGGACGCCGGCGCGCTCTGGCCTGCCGTCGCCGGCTTGCGCCAAACGCCCAAGCCCCAGCCCTGACGGAAGGCAAAGCTGCCCATCGCTTGCGGAGCGATCTCCTGCCAAAGCTTCCAGACGCCGAATTTTTCGTGTCGCGCGACGATGTCGTGAAACAAAATGATGCCGCCGGGAGAGACTTTTTCCAGCCAGGTCTCGAAGTCGTGGCGCACGGCCTCGTAGCTGTGCCCGCCGTCGATGTGCAGCAGGTCGATGCTGGCATCGGAAAACTGCGGGCGCGCAGCGTCGAAAGTGCCGCGCACCAGATAAGAGAACGCGCTGTAATGCCGGCGGTTGTGCGCCTCGACGCCGCGATAACAATTTTCGTCTTGCGGCCCGGTGTGCTCGTCGCCCCGCCAAGTGTCTACCGCGTAGCAGACCGTGCCCGTCGCGTGCGCTTTCACCGCCTGGCAGAAGCCGAAGTAGGATTCGCCACTAAACGTGCCGAGCTCGACCAGCAGCCGCGGCCGCAACGCCGCGACCAAATCGAAGGCAAACGGCAGATGATCCGACCACGCGCCCAAGCCGTAAGTGCGCGGCTCGACACCTCGAGACGAGGGCAGATCAGCGGTCCACATCATAGGTCGGGCTTTGCACTCTACTCTACTTCCTCGGGTTCACGAAATCACGGTCTTCTTTGGCACTAAGCTGGGCTGGCGGGTTGGGGCTTTTGCGCGATCAGCGTCGTGTCGCGCCACAAGTGGGCCAGATCGGTGCTGAACGGTTCATCCCAGCCAGTCGTCGCCTCCACGCACGTGAGGTTGGCGTAGCGGGCCAGCGCGGCCATGCCATCGGGATAAAAGCGCCAGCAATCCACCGGGTAGCGGTGCTCGGGGCCGCCCGAGGGCGCCAGGATGCAACAGAGCGCGCCCGGCCGCAGGATGCGCGCGATCTCGCCCATCGTCAGCCAGAAATACTCGATGTGCTCGAAAGTCTGGCCGGAGACCACGCAATCCACCGAGTCCGTGGCGAACTCTTCCCACCGATAAGGATCTTTCAGGACAACGTCCACGTTGGTGCCGGGCGCCATGTCCACACCGACGTAGCGCCACTTTTCCGGATCGAAGATCGGACGATAGGTGCCGTTGACATCCTGACTGCCGAGATCGACCACGGTGCGCCGGTGGCCATCGGCATGGTCGAGAAAGCGCCGGTAAAAATCGGTCATTCGGCGCATGGAGCTTTGGTGCATGGAGTCTCTCCGAAGAAGTGGGCCTGCGGGCGGAAGTGCTTTGTTCCTAGTTTAGCACGGCATCCAGCACGCCGGCTGGCTGGGGCTGCTTTTCCAAATTGATGGCCAGCATGGGGATGCCGATCAACCCGCTGACATGGACGCTGGAGGCGACCACTTTGAACGCGATGGCGTCGTGAATCCAGTGGTGCATGACGTGTTCAACCTGCGTCCCATTGGCCAGCGCGCTCATGACCATGTAGTCGCCTGGCGGCAGAATCGGCATCTGAAACGTAAAGCGCGCCTCGAAGACCTCGCCGGTCTCGATCAGAAACTCTTCGCCTTGCGTGTTGGAAAAAGTGTTGTCGCCAAAAAGCTGCTGGCCGAGCCGGTCTTTCACGTAGAAACCCACAATCGGGTGCGTCAGCGTCTCCACCGCTTTGATGGTGATCTTCAAGTGGACGACTTCTCCCCCCACGATCCAGGCGAGCGGATGTTCCTCCTCGTCCTCGAGGGTCACGGAAATAATCCGGCCGCCGCCCCGGCCAAAGGAAGCCGCCCGGGGATCGAATTCGAAGACCTGGATCTCGTTATGCACCGGCGACTGGCTGGCGGCGCGACCGAGCCGCTGATCGCGCGGCGGTTTGTTTTGGCCGGCCGGCTTGTCAGGCAGGGCCGCGGCCGCCGTCTGCTTCACCACCGCTTTGGCGCCGCCGTCCTTGGTTTCATAAAATGCCCCCAGGTAAGCCTCCGTCACCTCCTTCGGCGATCCCAACTGCCGCAGCCGGCCGGCGTCCAGCCAGAAGGCTTTCTGGCAGAGCGAAATAATGCTGCCGGCATCGTGGCTTACGAAAAGCAGCACGCCGGTTTGCTGGAAACGCCGCAGAAAGCTCATGCACTTCTGCACGAAAAAAACGTCTCCCACCGCCAGGGCCTCGTCGATGATCAGAATGTCGGCGTCGATGTTGGCGATCACCGCAAAGGCCAGGCGCAGCATCATGCCGCTGGAATACGTTTTGACCGGCTCATCGACAAAGTCGCCGATGTCGGCAAACGCCAGGATCGCTTCCATGCGGGCGTCGATTTGCGCGGTCGAGAGGCCGTGGAGCGTCGCGTTGAGCCGGGCGTTTTCGCGGCCGGTGAACTCCGGGTTGAAGCCGCTGCCGAGGCCGCGCCCCGCCGCGGTGCGCCCGCGCACCTCGACCGAGCCAGCCGTGGGTTGCAAGGTGCCGGTCAGAATTTGCAGCAGCGTGCTCTTGCCCGCGCCGTTGCGGCCGATGATGCCGACACTCTCGCCGCGCGCGACGGCGAAAGAAACATCGTGCAGCGCAAAAAACTCGCGCGACGCCGCCTCGGCCTGCCGCCGCAGCCACGCCCGCGCCTTGCCGGGCAACAGCGGCAGCTCGGCGGCGCGCCGGCAAAGCGGCCCCCGCAGGCGCGCCAGCGGCGAAGCCCAAATCCGGTAGGACTTCGACAGATTTTCCGCCTGGATGATGGTGTCGTCGGGCAGCATGAGTGCGCGGTGATAATCAAGCCCCGGCGGCGGCGGTGTCAACCCTGGAGAGGGTCCGACAACGCGCCGGCGCTTCCTCCCAAAGCAATGGCCCGCGGAATCGGGTCGTCAATTTATGGACATCTGCCCGGCCGACAACAAAAAATCCGCGGGGCGCGCCGGGCACGGGGAGAGAAAGTTGCCGCCAGCCGCGTCGGCGTCGATAATCGTGCGCACCGCGTTTTTGCCCATGCCCGCCGCCTCTCCGCCGTCCGCTCCCGCCGCCGTCGCTCTCGCGCCCGTGCGCCGCATCACCGCGCACGACACGGCTTCCGACAACGCCGGGCCTTTACGACTGGCGGCGGATCTCTTCCGCTACCGCCATCTCATCGGCCAGCTCACCCGGCGCGACGCGCTGGGCCGCTACCGCGGCTCGTATCTCGGGGTGCTCTGGTCGTTTTTGAATCCGCTGTTTTTGCTGCTGATCTTCACGGTCGTTTTCAAACTCATCTTCAAAGGCAAATTCACCGGGCGCGCCGACGAGACGCCGGCCGACTTCGCCCTGCAGCTCTTCGCGGGGCTGATTGTTTTCAACGTCTTCGCCGAGTGCCTGTCGCGCGCGCCGACGCTGATCCTGACCCACGCGAACTACGTCACCAAAGTCGTCTTCCCGCTGGAAATCCTGCCGGTGACGCTGGTGCTCTCCAGCCTTTTTCATTTGTTCATCAGCCTGCTGCCCCTGGGCGTGGCGATGCTGGCGGTGCGCGGCGGCATCCCGCCCCTCGCGCTGCAATGGCCGCTGCTGCTCTTGCCGATGACTTTTTTCGCGCTCGGGCTGACCTGGCTGATGGCGGCCCTGGGCGCGTTTCTGCGCGACCTCAACCAGATCGCCTTGGCGCTGACGAATCTGCTCATGTATGCCAGCGCGGTTTTTTATCCCATCAACCGCGTGCCGGATTCGGTGCTGCCTTTCGTGCGTTACAACCCGGTCGCGTTTGTATGCGAGGGAAGTGGGCGGGGCGTCGTTTGGGGTGGACCGCTGCCTTGGATCAGCTTTGGATGGGTGACGGCGGCAGGCGCGTTGTTCATGTTCGCCGGTTACGCCGCGTTTCTGCGGGTCAAGCACGCGTTCGCGGACGTGTTATAAAAAAAGCGCTCGCCGCCGCCGGTGTTGCTTGCTGACGAGGCTGTCGCGCGCGGAGGATGCGCTGGCGGTAAACTGCGTCGGCCAGAAGTTGGGATTCGGAGCGCTCTCGGACACCGGCGAAAGTTTGCAGAAGACGCTGGAGGCGTGCAGCGATTTTCTTGATCGCTGTTGCCCGGACCAGATTCTGCAAGCCGCAGCCGGGAGCAGCGATCCGGCGACAACTTTGGGTCATCCGCCGGTGGCGAAACCGGGGTAGAGCGTCATGCCGCCATCGACGAAAAGCGTGGTGCCGTGGACGTAGTCGCTCTCGTCGCTGGCCAGCCAGACCGCGGCGCGGCCGATGTCTTCCGGCTCGCCGATGCGGCCGTAGGGGATCAGCTTCAGCAACGCCTCCAAGTGCTCCGGAGTATCCCACGCCTGGGTATTGATCGGCGTGCGGATCGCGCCGGGCGCTATGGAATTGACCCGGATGCGGAAGGGGGCTACTTCCTGCGCGATGCTCTTCATCATCAGCATCACGCCGCCCTTGCTCGCCGCGTAGTTCACGTGACCCGCCCACGGAATGACTTCGTGCACGGAGCTCATGCAAATGATCTTGCCCGCGGCGCAAGAAATCTCCGGCCGCACGCCGCGGCGTTTGAACTCGCGCACGGCTTCGCGCGCGCACAGAAACTGGCCGGTGAGATTGACGCCGATGACCTTGTTCCATTGCGCGAGCGTCATCTCTTCAAACTTCGCGTCCGCCTGGAGGCCGGCGTTATTGACGAGGATGTCCACGGTGCCGAGCTCCGCGCGCGCCCTCTCGAACATCGCGGCCACCTGCGCTTCGTCCGACACATCGGCGCGATGGATGAGCGCGCGGTTGCCGCCACACGCCGCGGCAGCGTCGGCCACCGCCTGCGCGCTGGCATCGTCGCTGAGGTAATTGACGACCACGTCCGCGCCGGCGTGGCCGAGCGCGATCGCCACCGCTTTGCCGATGCCGGAGTTGGCGCCGGTGACGAGCGCTTTTTGCCCTGCGAGCACCCGGCGCTCCGGACAAGCCGGCAGACGAACTTCGGGAGATCGTGACTGATCCTGCGACGGGCCGACTGCGGCTGCGGGTTGTGCGGATGCTTCGGGCGGCGGCGCCGGATCGGTATTGGCCATGAACGGAAAGTTCCCCGGGTTGCGCGATTCGTCGAGCCGTCGGCCTCGACCGGCAGCCTGCTCGCGCGCACACGCACGCTTTCCACTTTCCTGTCTGCCGCCGCGACATCTACAGTGCAGACGTGAGCACGCCGCCCAGCCCATCGTCGGGTCCGCCCGCCGCGACCGCGCGAGCGACGACCCCACTCGACCCCGCGCGCTGGGTGGACGAGCACGGCGACTGCCTTTATCGCTACGCGCTCCTGCGCGTGCGCAAGCCCGAGCTGGCGCAGGACCTCGTGCAGGAAACCCTCCTCTCCGCGATGCGCGGCCTCGACCGGTTCGCCGGCCAGGCGTCGGAGCGCTCGTGGCTGTGCGGAATTTTGAAGCACAAAATCTGCGACCACTTCCGCACCCTCGGACGCGAGATGTCGTTCACCGATCTCGAATTTCTCAAGGACGAGTGCGCCGAAAAATTCGTCGGCGCCGGCTTCTGGAATCACGACCGCGGTCCGGTCGAATGGAAGCCGGACGCCGAGATCGTGATGGACCGCGCGGAGTTCTGGCAGACCCTGCGCGGCTGCCTCGCGAAGCTGCCCGAGCGCGTCGCCAGCGTCTTCATGCTGCGCGAGATGGACGAGATCGAGAGCAAGGAAATCTGCGCGCTGCTCGCGATCAGCGACAGCAACCTTTGGGTCATGCTGCACCGCGCGCGCATGGCGTTGCGCGAATGTCTCGAGACGAATTGGTTTAACCCACAACGGGGAGGGGAGCTGACGTAATGGCCGATCCCGAGAAAAAGCCGTATCACCCGTCGGCGGTCGGCAACCCCTCGGTGCTCGCGCGCCGCAACTGGTGGCAGACGCAACTCGTCAATTTCCTCGTCAAACACACGCCGAAGTGCCGGGAGGTCACGCGGCTGCTTTCGCGCAGCATGGACGAGCCGCTGCCACTGACCACGCGCTGCAAGATCCGCCTCCATTTCTTGATTTGCTGCTGGTGCCAGCGGTATGCGGAGCAACTCGGACGGATGCGCCAGTTCGCGCAGAGGCTTTCCGACCATGCGTGCGACACACCCGGCGGCGAGACGCTGCCTGGCGACGCGAAGGAACGGCTGAAAAACGCGCTGCGTGACGCCGGCGCTTCCAGTGGCGATCCAAGGTAGGGACGCCTCTCCGAGGGGTCCGATTTCTTGTGTGCCGCTGATCGCTCCCCGGAGCTGCAAAACGCTCAGGCTTTCGCCGGCGTGTAAGGATTCCGCGCGCTCCTCGACGAAGGAAGATGAACGCCCGCGCAGCTTGACTGCGCCGGGTAAAGAAAAACAGACAAAACCAAACACCGACAGCTCACATCCATGAAAAAAGTCCTCCTTCTCACCGCGGTCTCCGCCTGCGCGCTCTTCGTCCAGGCGGCGCCGATGCAAGCGGCGCCCAAAGGCGACGGCGTCAGCGCCAAAACGCACTCGCACATCGTCGCGATGTGCAAAGACGAAGCCACCACCCGCGCCATCATCCACGAGATGATGCAAAGCGCGAAAACGAAGAAGATGCTCGCGGAAATGCTCAAGCCCGACGCTGAATTCCGCGGCTACTATTCGTCGGCTCGGGAAAACGCCGGCGGCGGCTAGAGCGCGCCTCGTTTGAGGCAGCCCCGGCAGGGGCGAAAGAGCCGTAGCCCACGGCGTGAGCCGTGGGTTACGGTTAAGCGGGTAACCCAGCCCCGGCAGGGGCAGAAGAACCGCCGGGCGGGGCAGCGGGCCGGATGGTGGTTCGGGGCGGGCGGGGCGTAAGAACAGACGCGGGGGTCAGCGCGCCGAATGTTCTTACGCTCCTGCCGGGGCTTGAACTTTCCTTATTCACTTTCCCACGGCTCCCGCCGTGAGCTACATTCCTGCGCCTCTGCCGGGACCGGCGGAGGCGGCAGAGTCAAGAATGAAACCCGACGTTGACGCCGAAAGCTCCGCCGCGAAGAACGGCGCGCAAGCTGCCTTGCCGCTACTTGGCATGCACTGCGCGGGCTGCGCCGGACGAATTGAACAGGCGTTGCAAAACGCCGCCGGCGTGAACGAGGCCAGCGTCAATTTCGCCACGACGCGCGCCACGGTCCGATTCGATCCTGCTGTTACGGATTTGGGCCGGCTGCGCGAAGTCGTGCGCGCGGTCGGCTACGATGCGCTGATTCCTGAAGAGACGAAAGCGGGCGGCGAATCCGCGGCGTCCGCGTCGCTCGACGAAACCGAGGCGCGTGTGCGCGAAACGGAATACCGGCGGGAAAAGCGGCGCTTTCTCGTCGCGCTCTTCCTCACCTTGCCCGTGGCGTTTCTGGCGATGGCGGGCCACGTCAGTCTCGCGTTGGATCGGCTGCTCGATTTTCCGGGACGCGCCTGGATCGAGCTGGCGCTCACCACGCCCGTGCTGTTTTGGGCGGGCCGGGAATTTTTTTCCGGCGCCTGGAACGCGGCCCGCCATCGCGCGGCTGACATGAACACGCTCGTCGCGCTCGGCACGCTGGCGGCCTACAGCTACAGCGTCGTGGTCACGCTCGCGCCAAACGCTTTGGCAGGCGCTGGCGGTCACGCGCACCACGCCGCCGCCGGCGTATATTTCGAGACTGCCGCGGTCATCATCACCCTCATCCTCATGGGCCGGCTGCTCGAAGCGCGCGCACGCAGCCGCACGGGCGGCGCAATCCGCGCGCTGCTGGACGTCGAACGTGACGGCCGCGAGATCGATCTGCCCATCGCCCAAGTGCGGGTCGGCGACAACGTGCTCGTGCGGCCGGGTGAGCGCGTGCCGGTCGATGGCGAAGTGCTCGATGGCGCGTCGGCCGTGGACGAGAGCATGCTCACCGGCGAGCCGCTGCCGGTGGAGAAGGGGAGCGGCGACCGCGTCATCGGCGCGACGGGTCTGTTGCACGACGCCGAGCGCGGCCCGTTCGGGCGTGACTTTGCGCTCGCTGTGGCGCG
>CAXTRS010000038.1:0-20180 GCA_964246635.1 uncultured Chthoniobacterales bacterium
GGGGGAACGGCAGGCGACCATCGCGGGCAAGACGCACAAGCTGCCCGAGCTGGTCCTCGTGCTCGCCACGCAAAACCCGATCGAACAGGAAGGCACTTATCCGCTGCCCGAGGCGCAAATGGATCGCTTTCTTCTGCACGTCTTCGTCGGTTATTCGAGCGATGACGACGAGCGCAAAATCCTGCGCCTCGTGCGCGGCGAAGACGCCGGCACCGCGCCTGCGACCGACGGGCAGATTCCCGCGAGCGCCGTTTTCGACGCGCGCCGGGAAGTGCTCGGCGTGCAGATTTCCGAGACCATCGAGAAATACCTTGTCGCGCTTATCGCCGCCACGCGCCGGCCGGGCGATTTCAAAGACTCCAAACTCGCGCAATGGATCAAAGTCGGCGCCAGCCCGCGCGGCACGCTCGCGCTCGACCGCGCAAGCCGCGCGCACGCTTGGCTCGACGGCCGCGACACGGTCACCCCCGACGACGTGCGAGCCATCGCACACGCCTGCCTGCGGCACCGGCTCATTCTTGCCTACGAAGCAGAGGCGGAAGGGATCACCAAAGACGAAGTCTTGGACGAGGTGCTCAAACAGGTCGCCGTGCCATGACGGAGGGAGCCGACGCAGCCAGCGATGGCTCGATCATGGTTTTGAACGCCGGCTCATCGAGTCTTAAATTTTCGTTGTACCAAGTAGATGCTGGTCGGGACGAACCCTTAGCGACCGACTTGCAAGGCAAGATCGAGAAAGCGGGCCGGCATACTCTGCTGCGAGTGCACGACGCCGCGGGACGAACCTTGCAGGACCGCGAGATCGCGACGCCGGAAGACCGCTGGATCGAAGAAGTGTTGGGAGCGGTCGAAGCACGCGCGCACGCCAAACTGCAGGCGATCGGCCACCGGGTAGTTCACGGCGGGCTGCTCTTCAACCAGCCAGTTCTAGCCACGAAGAAAGTATTCGAGAAGCTCGAAAAGCTGACGCCGCTCGCGCCGTTGCACCAGCCGATGAACCTGGCGGCGATGCGCGCGGCGCATCGTTGGCGGCCTAAGCTACCGCAGGTCGCGTGTTTCGACACCGCGTTTCACCGCACGCATCCGCAACGCGCCGATCTCTACGCGTTGCCTTGGAAGTTCCACCAGCGCGGCGTGCGACGCTATGGCTTTCATGGATTATCCTACGAATACATCGCCTCCGTCCTGCCGCAGGTTGCGCCGGAACTCGCCGCAGGCCGGGTGATCGTGGCGCACATGGGAAATGGCGTCAGCGTGTGCGCATTACAAGCAGGCCGGAGCATGGATTGTTCGATGGGATTCTCGGTCTTGGACGGCGTGCCGATGGGAACTCGCGCCGGATCACTCGATCCCGGCATCTTCCTTTACCTGCTGCGTGAACAAGGCTGCACGGGCAAGGAACTGGAAACGTTGTTGTATCATCAGTCCGGCTTGCTAGGATTGTCCGCCGTTAGCTCCGACATGCGGCGATTGCTGGCCAGTGACAAACCGCACGCGGCGCTGGCGGTGGATTACTTTGTCCACCATGTGGCGCGGGAAATCGCCGGGCTTGCTACCTCGATCGGCGGTCTGGATGGAGTGGTTTTCACCGGCGGCATCGGAGAGAACTCCGCGGAGATTCGCGCGCGCATCGCGGAAGCCTGCGCCTGGCTCGGCGTGAAGCTGGATTCAGAGGCAAATGGTCGTGGCGAGCCGCAAATCTCGGCGCCTGACAGCCGCGTATCCGCCTGGGTGGTCAAGACGAACGAGGAGTTGATGATGGCCCGCCACGTTTTGAAGTTCTTGCAAAGCAACGAGCCGGTTCGGTCGAAGCGAAAACCATCCAAAGAAGCTCTTCATCCAAACTGAAAGATTAGTATATGCGTGCGCCATCAACCCGAAGTCAGAAACAGGTTACGAGGAGGAAAGACCGAGCATCCATCAAGCCGGCTACTGACGGCAGCGGAGCTACCCCGGAGTTATTGCTGCGCATGGACGCTTGGTGGCGCGCCGCAAACTACCTTTCGATTGGCCAGATTTACCTGCTCGACAATCCGCTGCTGCGCAAGCCGCTGCGTCGCGAACACATCAAGCCGCGCCTGCTCGGCCATTGGGGCACGACGCCGGGGCTAAATTTCGTTTACGTCCATTTGAACCGAATCATCAAGCAGCACGATCTCAATATGCTGTTCATCGCTGGACCGGGTCACGGCGGGCCAGGCATCGTTGCCAATACCTACCTCGAAGGAACCTACACCGAGGTTTACCCCGAGATCGGGCAGGATGAAGTCGGTCTGCAACGACTATTCAAGCAATCTTCCTTTCCAGGAGGGATCCCGAGTCACGTCGCGCCGGAAACACCCGGCTCGATCCATGAAGGCGGCGAGCTTGGCTACTCACTCTCCCACGCCTTCGGTGCAGCCTTCGATAACCCTGATCTCATCGTAGCAACGGTCGTCGGTGATGGTGAAGCCGAGACTGGCCCGCTGGCTACCGGCTGGCACGGTAACAAGTTTCTCAATCCGGCGCGCGACGGCGCGGTGCTGCCGATCCTTCACCTCAACGGCTACAAGATCGCGAATCCATGCCTTCTCGCCCGGATTCCACACGACGAGCTACAGAAACTCTTCGAGGGGCTCGGCTACCGTCCGTTCTTTGTGGAAGGTCACGATCCGGCGAAAGTGCATCGCCAGATGGCAGAAACGCTGGACGAAGTCACCGCCGAAATCCGCCGCATCTGGCGAGAAGCGCGGCGTGATGGATTCAAGCGGAGACCGGCATGGCCAATGATCGTCCTGCGCACGCCGAAAGGCTGGACATGCCCGAAAGCGATCGATGGCTTGAAGTGTGAAGGCTACTGGCGCGCACACCAGGTTCCCATGGGCGACATGGACAAGGCCAGTCACGTCAAGGTGCTGGAAAAGTGGATGAAGAGTTACCGGCCGGAAGAACTCTTTGACGCCGACGGCAAGCTGCTGCCGGAGATCGCGGAGCTTGCTCCGGAAGGTCAGCGTCGGATGAGCGACAACCCACACACGAACGGCGGCTTGCTTTTGAAAGACCTGAAATTGCCGGACTTCTGGAACTATGCCGTGGACACCAAGCATCCCGGCGAAGCAGTGGCGGAAGCAACGCGCGTCATGGGTCGTTATCTACGCGACGTGATGAAGCTCAACTTGGAGGGAAGCAATTTTCGACTCTTTAGTCCGGACGAGAATAACTCCAACCGTTGGCAGGATGTGCTCGAAGTCACGAACCGCACTTACGCCGCCGAGATTTTATCCGACGACGATCATCTGTCGTCGGATGGGCGATTGATGGAAGTGCTGTCGGAGCACCAATGTCAGGGCTGGCTCGAAGGTTATCTCCTCACTGGTCGTCACGGGTTTTTTAGTTGCTACGAAGCGTTCATTCACATCATCGACTCGATGTTTAATCAGCACGCCAAGTGGCTGAAGGTCTGCAATGGCATCCCCTGGCGGCGGCCGATTGCTTCGCTGAACTACCTCTTAAGCTCGCACGTATGGCGACAAGACCACAATGGATTCAGTCATCAAGACCCGGGTTTCATTGACCATGTAGTGAACAAGAAAGCAGAGGTCATCCGGGTCTATTTGCCGCCAGACGCCAACTGTCTGCTGAGCGTCACCGACCATTGCCTGCACAGCCGCAACTATGTGAATGTGATCGTCGCCGGCAAGCAACCCGCGCCGGTCTGGCTGACGATGGAAGGAGCGGCACAACACTGCACCGCCGGGGTCGGCATTTGGGAATGGGCGAGCAACGATCGTGGCAGCGAGCCGGATATTGTGATGGCTTGCTGCGGCGACGTGCCGACCTTGGAAACCCTGGCGGCGGTGTATTTGATCAACAAGCACGTGCCCGAGGTAAAGGTGCGCGTCGTCAACGTCGTGGATCTGATGAAACTACAGCCGGCCGAAGAACATCCGCACGGTCTCACCGACCGGGAATTCGACGCGATCTTCACCAAGGACAAGCCGGTGATCTTCGCCTTCCACGGTTACCCGTGGTTGATTCACCGGCTGACTTATCGCCGCGCCAACCACTCCAACATTCACGTGCGCGGCTACAAGGAAGAAGGGACGACGACCACGCCGTTCGATATGTGCGTGCTCAACCAGTTGGATCGATTTACTCTGACAAGTGATGCTCTCAGCCGAGTGCCCCGGTTGGGCAACCGCCTGGGTTACGTGCAGCAAGCCGTCCGCAACAAGCTGCTGGAGCATCGCCGCTACATCCGGCAGCACGGCGATGACCTGCCCGAGGTGAGCAGTTGGAAGTGGCACAGTGATCTGGACAAGACACCGCGGGCGACGCGCAGTTCGCAGGATACCGGGAGCGACAACGTCTAGCATGAAAACCGCAGCGCCAGCCTCAGCGACGCCCGGTGTCTATGTCAGCCTCGACGCCCTGGTGCGGCTGCAATTTCATGCGCGCGGTTTCAGTTTTCTGCCCCGACAGCCTATCCGTTCGCAGCTCGCCGGGCGGCACGCTTCGCGGCTGCGCGGGCGCGGTCTGGATTTCGACGAAATCCGCCGTTATCAGCCCGGCGACGACATCCGGCAGATCGATTGGAAAGTGACGGTGCGCATGCGCAAAACGCACACGCGCGTGTTCAAAGAAGAACGCGAGCGCAGCGTGCTGCTGGTCGTGGACCAGCGGCTGACAATGTTCTTCGGCAGCGTGCGCGACATGAAATCCGTGACTGCCGCCGAAGTTGCCGCGCTCGCCGCGTGGCGTGTGCTCGCGCAGAAGGATCGGGTCGGCGCACTGGTTTTTAACGACAAGGAAATCGCCGAAGTGCGGCCGCAGCGCAGCCGCCGCAGCGTGATGCAAATTCTGCGCGCCGTGCTGGAGCAAAACCATGCGCTCTCGCTCGCAGAAACCGGCCGGCGCGCGAACGCGGGCATGTTCAACGAAGCGCTGCGCCGCTGCGAGCGGCTGGCAAAACACGACTGTCTCGTTTGCATCATCAGCGACGGCGCTGGGCATGACGAAGAAAGTCGCCGCCTGCTGACTCGCATCGCACAGCACAACGACGTGCTGTTCGTTTTCATCTTCGACCCGCTCGAAGCGGACTTGCCCGACGCCGGGCCGCTGGTTTTCGGCGATGGCGCCCGGCAGTTGGAGATCGACAGCGGCAATCGCAAACTGCGCGAACGCTTCCGCGACGCCTTTGCCGCAGAACGCGCGGCTGGCCGCCGCTTCCTGCTGCAACGCGAAACGCCCGTGCTTCCGCTCAGCACCGCACAAGGAGTCGTCGAACAACTCCGACATCAGTTGGGAGGCGCTCGGCGATGACGAACCCAGACCCGACCAGCCTCGACCGACTGCGCGACATCGTGGCACCGCCGTGCGTGCCGTGGTGGCCGCCGGCGCCGGCATGGTATTGGGTGCTGGGCTTTTTATTGCTGGCAGCCCTCGCCCTCGCCCTCCGCGCATTGATACATTGGCAGCGCAACCATTATCGTCGTGAAGCGCTGGCGGAACTCGCTCGTCAGGAAGCCGCGTTCGCCATTCCCGCCCACCGCGCGGCGGCAGTCGCGGCGCTCGCCGCGCTGCTGAAGCGTGCCGCGCTCTCGGCCTGGCCGCGCAAGGAAGTCGCCGCGCTGCACGGCGCCGCGTGGCTCGCCTTCCTCGACCACACAGGCGGCAGCACGAACGACCGTTTTCGCTCGCACGCCGGAGCTTCCTTGGAAGGCGTCGCTTACGACCCTCGCAAGGCACTACTCATTGATGAGCCGACACTCCGTGAATTGAGCACGCTCGTGCGCCAATGGCTAAGGCGTCATCGGGCAGACAACACGATCGAGACGAGCAGCAGTGGCGGGGTTGCCGCGGACCCGGCCAACACATCTCCCAACCGAAGACCATCATGAATCTCGCCAAAGATCACGCGATCGCTGCGATCAGTCGCGCCCATGCCGAACTCAACACGGCGCTGGAACAGATCGAGCACCTGCCGGCGTTCGACCTTGGAACCGTCGGTTTCGCCGCGCACGCCCTCAACAACTACCTCACCGTGATCAACGGCACGGCGCAGATGTTGCAAGAGGCGCTGCAAAATTGCGGCGAAGACGAAGTCCTGCGCTGGCTGCAGGCCCTGACGCATACGAGCGAACTGATGACGCACACCGTGCATCAGTTGATGAGCATGTCGGCGAGCGCGTCCGAAGCGTTCAAGTTTCGCGAGATGGATTTGCCGACGCTCGTCGAGCGCGCCTGCACCTACTACCGGCGTATCGCGGAGCGCAAACAGATCGCGATTGTGTTTCAGAATTTGGCGACGTCGTCACAGGTGTGGGCCGATCCCGTCGCGGTCGCCGCCGCGCTGGATAATCTGCTCTCGAACGCGGTGAAATATTCGCCACGCTTCAAGACGGTGCATGTCGAGGTGCAATCGGAGCCCGAGCATCTCGTCTGCCGGGTGCGCGACGAGGGGCCGGGCATCGATCCGGCCGAGCGTGAGAGGCTCTTTCAAAAAGGCGTGCGTCTTTCCACCCGGCCGACCGGCGACGAACCCTCGACTGGCTTCGGGCTGGCGGTGGCGAAGGAATTGGTGACCAAGATCGGTGGCGAAATCTGGCACGAAGCTCCCAGCGAGGGTGGCGCGTGCTTCGCTTTCCGACTGCCCTTGGAACGGAAGGCGTAATGCTCACGCTCGCGTATCCCTGGCTGCTCGCGCTGTTGCCCCTGCCCTTGCTGGTCTGGTGGCTCGCGCCCGCGCACCGTGAGCCGCGGCAAGGGTTGGTCGTGCCGTTTCTCGCGCGGCTCGCACAGCACAGCGGAAGGCAGCGGGCTGAAGGCGCCGGCGTCATGCGCGGGGGATGGCTGCGTGGCGTGGCGCTGATCCTTTTTTGGCTCTGCGCTGTGCTGGCGATGGCGCGCCCGCAGATCATCGAACCGGCGGTCGCGAAGCAGGTGCCGGTGCGCGACCTTTTGCTCGCGGTCGATCTCTCCGGCTCGATGGAGACACAGGATTTCAAGGACGCGAGCGGCAAGACGGTGGATCGCCTCACCGCGGTGAAAGGAGTGCTCGACGATTTTCTCGCGCGGCGACAAGGCGACCGCATCGGGCTGATCTTTTTTGGCAGCGCGCCGTTCGTGCAGGCGCCGTTCACGGAGGATTTGAAAGTCTGCCGCGAACTGCTCGATGAGGCGCAGGTGAAAATGGCGGGGCCGCAAACTGCGTTCGGTGACGCGCTCGGGTTGGCAATCACGGTCTTCGAGCGGAGCACAGTGAAGGAGCGGGTGCTCATCGCGCTCACCGACGGCAACGACACCGCGAGCAAAGTCCCGCCCGCGAAGGCGGCGGAAATCGCGAAAGACAAGGGCATCGTCATCCACACCGTCGCCGTCGGTGACCCAACCGCGGCTGGCGAAGACGCGCTCGACGTGGACACGCTCAAGGCCGTGGCGGCGACGAGCGGCGGCATCTACGCGCACGCCGCAGACCGGGACCAACTCGAAGAAATTTACCGCAAGATCGATGCGTTGGAGACGCGTCAGGCGGAGACGGTCAGTCACCGTCCGCGGCGCGACGTGTATTGGTGGCCGCTGGCCGTCGGCTTCGGCTTGTCGCTGCTGCAACACGTTGTGCAATTAGGCAGGAGCCGGTCTCGGCCCTTGCCCTCGAATGACCAGGGACGAGAGCAGGCGGGGAAGCCAACGGGGGCAACACGGGAGGAGGTTGCCGCGTGATCGGCGCATTTCATTTCCTGCGCCCGTGGTGGCTGCTCGCGCTGCTTCCGTGTGCCGCCCTGGTCTGGGCAATCCGGCGACGCGGAGACGCGGCGCAGCGATGGCACGGCATCGTCGCGCCGCACCTGCTGCCGTTTTTGTTGCAAGGCGAAAATCGCCGCGCGCGCTTCACGCCGCTGCACCTCATTTTGCTCGGTTGGCTCGTCGCGGTGGTTGCCATTGCCGGACCGACGTGGCGGCGTGAACCGGCGCCGTTCGCGGATGACACCGCCGCACTCGCCGTCGTCGTGAAAGTATCGCCGTCGATGACGACCGAAGACGTGCAGCCAAGCCGGCTCGCGCGATCGGTGCAAAAAATTCACGATCTGCTCGCCATGCGTCGCGGCGCCAAGACGGCGCTCATCGCCTACGCGGGTTCCGCGCACGTCGTCATGCCGGCGACCAGCGACGAAGGGATCATCGGCACCTTCGCCCAAGCGCTCGATCCCAAGATCATGCCGAGCGAAGGCGATGTTGCGGCGGATGCGTTCCGCCTCGCAGACCGAACGCTCGCCGCGGCCGGCAGCGGTTCGATTCTGTGGATCACCGACAACGTCGCGCCGGAGCAGGTCACGCCATTGACCGCGTGGAGAAAAAATTCCTCGACGTCGGTGCGTCTGTTGCCACCGCTTCTGCCAGGCGGTGAGTTCGACACGCTGGCGAACAGCGCGAAAGCGGCCGGCGCGAGCATCGTGCGGCTCGCAGCCGACGACGCCGATGTTTCCGCGCTCGCCCGCGCGGCGAAGTTCACGGCCACAGCGATGGGCGAAAAGAGTGATCGCTGGAAAGAAAGCGGCTACTGGCTCACGCCGTTGCTCGTCGCGCTGCTGCTGCCTTTTTATCGCCGGGGCTGGATGGCGCAAACCGCAAACCGGGCATGAAACGCGCCGCCGTCATCATCGGTCTATTTTGGGTCGCTGCCTTATTCATTGGCTCAATGCGCGACCCAAACTTCTGGATCACACCGGACCAGCGTGGCGATCTTTTGATGCGGAAGGGAAAGTTCGCCGAAGCCGCGAAAGTTTACCGCGATCCGTGGCGCATCGGCACCGTGCAGTATCGCAACGGCGACTTTGAAGCAGCGGCAAAAACCTTTGCCCGCGTGCCCGGCGCCACCGGAGCGTTTGACGGCGGCAACGCGTGGCTGATGCACGGCAAATACGACGACGCCATCGCGGGCTACGACCGCGCGCTCGGCTTTCGTCCCGGCTGGTGCGAGGCGCTGGAAAACAAGGCGCTCGCACAAGCGCGCAAAGCGAAAATGGAATTCTCGGACGAGGACCGCGCACAGGAACAGGCCGACGCTTACAAGCCCGACGAAATCGTCTTCGACCAAAAGGGAACCGCCCAAAAAGGCCAGCCAACGGAACTCGCCGGCGGCGAGATGTCGGATGAAGCGTTGCGCGCCACGTGGCTGCGGCGGGTGCAGACAACGCCGGGCGATTTCCTGCGCACGAAGTTCGCGTATCAAGCCGCGAAAAAGGAGGGCGCGAAATGACGTTCCGGGCGCTGCTTTTCTTTTCCTTGCTGGGCTTCCACTCCGTGGCCTCGGCGCAGGAGGCAAAGGTGCGCACATCGCTCGGAACCCGCGGCGATCTGTGGGTCGGCGAGCGCGTGACCCTCGTAGTGGAACTGCTCGCGCCAGGATTTTTCTCCGGCGTGGCATCGTTCGATCTGCCGAACGCGCCAGGGCTGCTGCTCGCGCCACCGGCCGGCAGCCCGACGATTTCGAGCGAAGCCATCGATGGCATGAGTTACACCGTGCAGCGGCACGAAGTCTCGGTCTTCGCGCGCCGCGGCGGCGGGCAAACACTCCCGCCGTTCACGGTGCGCTTTCAGTTCAAGCGGAATCCACTCGACAAAGACTCCGTCGCCGCAACGGTCAAAACCGAGCCGGTGCAATTCCGGGTCAAGGTGCCGCCGGGCGCGGAGAAACTTGGCAACGTCATCAGCGCGCGAAATCTCAAGGTCGAGGAAACTTGGCACCCAGAGCCGGGCAAGGCGAAAACGGGCGACGCCTTCACGCGCACGATCACCTACTCCGCGCCGGACGTGCCCGCGATGGCCTTTCCCCCATTTCCGGGAGGCAGTATCGACGGACTTGGCACTTACCCAAAGCCGCCCGAAGTCCTCGACGAAAATGACCGCGGCAAACTCACCGGCAAACGGCGCGACACGATCACCTATATCTGCCAGCGCGCCGGACGATTCGAAATTCCGGCGGCGCGGCTGACATGGTTCGATCTCGACACGCAGCAGCTTCAAACCATCGATTTCCCTGCCCGCACGTTCGACGTTGCCCCTAACCCTGCGATGGCTGGCGCATCGCCGCCGCAGCCGCCCGTAGTCGCCGCAAACGCATGGAACTCTGCGCTCCTTCGGTCCGCATTCGGCGCGGTCGTTCTCGGCGTCTCCGCGTTGCTTGTCCCTGCGCGTTGGTGGCGGCGCGCGGTGGCGCCGCTCCGTCCGGTGCATCTCGCGCCGCTCAATCCTACGGAGAAAAATGCACGGCAATGACGATCGCGACGCTTTGGGCCGGTTTCGTCATTTTGAGCCATCTCGCGGGGGCGCTCACCTCGTTGCGCGCAGTCATGGACGTGCGCACTTCGCAGGGCGCCATTGCATGGGCGGTCGTGCTGAACACTTTTCCGTATGTCAGCGTGCCGGCCTACTGGATCTTCGGTCGCAAAAAATTCCGCGGCTACGTCACGCGGCGGCGCAAGGAACTGCTGAAAACCAGTTCGGTGGCGCAGCGCTTCATGGCGCAGCTCGTCGAGCGCGGCTTGCTCGCGGAACCCGGTCGCGACCACGCGCTGCTCGTCGAGCGGCTGGCCAAACTGCCCTTCACCACCGGCAACGATGTCGAGTTGCTGATCGACGGCGAGGCGACGTTCAGCTCAGTCTTTGCCGGCATCGACGCCGCGCGGGAATATGTGCTCATCGAGTTTTACATTCTGCGCGCCGACGCCCTGGGCCGCGAATTGCAGCAGCGGTTGATCGCCAAGGCGCGGGAAGGTGTGCGCGTGTCGGTGTTGTTCGACGAACTCGGGAGCAAGCATCTGCCCCCGGGTTACCAACAGGAACTCCGCGACGCAGGCGCCGAAATCCATCCTTTCAATACCCGGCAGGACAGTCGAACCGCTGGCAACTGAATTTCCGCAATCACCGAAAGATCGTCGTGGTGGATGGGCGCGCGGCCTGGGTCGGCGGGCTGAACGTGGGCGACGAATATCTCGGACGCGACCCGAAGGTCGGCGCGTGGCGCGACACGCACCTGAAGCTCACCGGCCCGGTGGTGCCGTGCGTGCAGATGGCTTTCCTCGAAGACTGGCAGTGGGCAACGCAGCGACTGCTGGAGGAATTGCGATGGGAGGCCGAACCAGCGGCCTCCGGCGCGCATTGCGCGGCACTCTGCCTGCCGTCTGGGCCGGCCGACCCACTGGAGCCTTGCACTCTCTTTTTCCTCCATCTCATTCACCGCGCAAAACAACGGCTCTGGATTGCCAGCCCGTATTTCGTGCCGGACGAGCAGTTCACGAGCGCGCTGCAACTCGCCGCGTTGCGCGGCGTGGATGTGCGTGTGCTCGTGCCGGCGAAGTCGGACAACCCGCTCGTGGGACTTTCCGCTTGGTCGTATGTCGCGGAACTGACGAGCGTCGGCGTCCAGGTGTTCCACCATCGCGACGGTTTCATGCACCAAAAGGTGGTGCTCGCGGACGACCGCTACGCGACGGTCGGCACGGCGAATTTCGATAATCGTTCCTTCCGATTGAATTTCGAAGTCACCATCGCGGTGGCCGACGAGGCGTTCGCAGCAAGCGTGCGACGGATGCTCGAAGACGACTTTGCCAACGCGCGACAAGTAACGGTGGACGAACTCCAGAGCCTTGGCTTTCCGTTTCGCCTCGGCAGCCGCATTGCCCGACTTCTCGCTCCGATTCAGTGATGACTGGATGGGACCAAGGTCCAATAGGCGCGCCGCTCGAGTTTTCAGACCATCAGCCGGCCTTGCCGAGCTGCTATGAAAACCATTTCCCACGTGATCATCCTGCTCCTCGCCGCTATGACGGGTCAGCAACTGCTGCGAGCCGCGCCGCCTCCTCCTCAAATCAACGCAAACGGCGAAGCGCTCCGCGAAACGTTGCGCAGCCAGCCTGCCGAAGAGGATCAGGCCGCGTTGGCGAAGAAGCTACAGAACCCGGTCTCGAATCTCATCAGCGCGCCGTTTCAAAACAACTTCGATTTCAACCTCGGTCCGAACGACGATGGTTTCCGTTATACTCTCAATTTCCAGCCTGTAGTGCCGATTCCGTTGGGGAAAGACTGGGGCCTCATCGTGCGAACGATCGTTCCTTTCATTTACCAGAGTGATGTCATCCCCAGCACGAGCCAGACTGGACTCAGTGACATCACCCAGAGTTTTTTCCTGAAGTCAAACAACTTCACTCTCGGAGGTTGGATCATTGCGGCGGGCCCAGTATTCCTCTGGCCGTCAGCGACAGACGACTTGCTCGGCTCGGAGAAATGGGGCGCAGGTCCTACAGGCATCCTGCTGAAGCAGCAGGGCGGCTGGACGTTTGGGATGCTCGCCAATCACCTCTGGAGCTATGCCGGCAACAGCCATCGCGCCTATATAAGCTCGACCTTTCTGCAACCTTTCATTTCCTATACGACCCAGACTCACACTACTTTCGGCGTAAATGCAGAATCGTCTTACGATTGGCGAGCCAGGCAGTGGACTGTGCCAATTAATGTCTCGATCAGCCAACTGACCAAGATCGGAAAGCTGCCGGTGCAGTTCGCTCTGGGCGGAAAGGTGTATGCCGAAGGTCCCAGCGGAGGGCCTGAATGGGGACTGCGGTTCACCGTTACTCCGCTTTTCCCGGAAGGCAGCACGCCGCCAGTGTCTCATACCACCAATGCGAAATAACGGAAGAGCGGTCCGACGGCGCGCCTCTTCCCGTGCGGAATGCCGGGCACAAATGAATTCGGCCTTTGCCATCCGCGCACGATCGTGAAACCTAAGAGACGGGTTTGGACACTCCCGGCAGCACTCCTGCTCACCGGCTGTTCGCACATCGCAACGGTCAGGCAGACAGATCCGCAGTTCTCCGTCGTTGGCGCGCCCGAGCCGTCGTTGATTCCCGCCACGCGTCAACTGGCAGATGCCCAGAAGCGGAGAAGCAATGACCCACCTCTCGCCTTGGGTGAATATCTGGCATCCGCGCAGGCTGCCTACGAGCGTCTTTGCCGGGTTCCGTCCGATACTCAAGCGCGTGATCTTTACAACTTTGCAGTCGCCCGTTCGATTGGAGTCATTGAAACCGCGAGATTGAATCCATGGGATCGAACGCTCACGGTTCTTGCGCCGGACGGATACTATTCTCTCACCGCAGTTCGCCACCCGGGACCGGATCGAAATCCTGCCGACTACGAACTCATTCCCGCAGATAGCATAATTACAGGCGGCACCTTTCTGCAAGGACGTGTCACCGTGGGGGGCGTCGGGGCGCCCGTGGTAGCCATTGGAAGAGAGGAGAAAAAAGATTTTCGCCAGAAGTTTACTTCCCGCCGGCTTTATGGAACCGCCACGGCCGTCATTCGTTTTCAGGGACATTCTGCCAAGATTGAATTCCTTGAGCCCTTCACGTTCGAGCGGGTGACTCTGGGCAATCGCGTTTTTCCACTCGCCGCAGATTTTACCGCGGCCACGGCGGTCGGACTGGTTCGGGAGCATCCGGAAAAACTCGGCCTGATTCGGATGCTGCGGCCGGAGAAGTATGCCGATACGGCGCGACTGACTCGCTTGCAGGTTTATGATCCGAGGCGCATCCCGGTGATCTTCGTTCACGGCTTGCAGGATACGCCGGCAAGCTGGGTGCCGATGCTCAACACCTTGCGTGAAGACGCCGAGATTCGCCGGCGTTATCAGTTCTGGGTTTACAGTTATCCGAGCGGCTACGCGTATCCTTACTCAGCGGCGCTCTTGCGCAAGGAACTCGACGACGTGGGAAAAGCGTTTCCCGATTGCAAGAGCGTTATCCTGGTAGGTCACAGCATGGGGGGTATCATCAGCCGGCTCATGATTACCGACGCCGGGGATAGAATCTGGCGTGATTATTTTGGAAAATCGCCGTCTGAGATGCAGTTAACCGGTCGCACACGCGAAATACTCCAGGAGTCGCTGATCTTCAATCATCGTCCCGAGGTGAAGCGCGTGATCTTCCTGTCCGCGCCGCATCGCGGCAGCGACCTCGCCACCAACTGGATCGGCCGGGTCGGTGCGCGGCTCGTTAGCCTGCCGTTCAGAATCGTGGCGATTCCGATTGCCGTCCTTTCCGACCTCAGTTCCGGCCCCGGTGTTCTGCACCTCAACCGCTTGCCCAACAGCATCGATACGCTGGCTCCAAACAATCGCTTCGTGCTCGAGGTGAATAAAATTCCCATAACGCCCGACATTCCCTACCACTCGATCATCGGTGATCGCGGTCGTGGCGATACACCCCATAGCAGTGACGGAGTCGTAGCTTATTGGAGCTCGCACCTGAACGGCGCCAGGTCGGAATTGATCGTGCCGTCCAACCACAGCACGCCGCGTAGTCCGCAGGCGATCGCCGAGGTTCGACGCATTTTGAAGGAAAATCATTGACGCGCAGCGCTCGGCTCAAAATCTGCCTTTGGCGCTGCGAGATAAGACCAAGGTCCAATGCCGCTGACGGGTGCATCCGGCTAATGTCGTGGCGATATGAAACGCGCGATGCCGGTTACCACGGTTTTCCTCCTCCCTGCACTGCTCTTTTCGCTCGTAGTTCCGCCACTCCTTAATGCCGCTCCGACGCAGAAGAAGGCAGCAGACACTTCGGGCATTCCTACTGATCCCGGGTGGCCACGCGAGATCAACAAAAACGGGACCCGGCTGGTTTACTATCAACCGCAGATTGATGAATGGAAGGGCTACCGCCATCTCAAGGCACAGGTTGCCTTCTCGCTTACCCCAAAAAACGGCCAGGCCGCAGTAGGCGTGGCGACCCTCGAAGGAGACACCTCTGCCGACCATGAGAAGCGCACAGTCCTGATCACTGACCTGCACATCGCCGACGCACGCTTTCCCTCTCTGCCGGAGGCCGAGGCAAAGCGAATGGAAGACTATTTGAAGCAAACATTTCCCGGGCGCGCCATGACGGTGTCGCTTGATCGGTTGGTCGCCGGTGTGGAGCGGAGCAAAGCGGCCACCAAGACCGTGGAAGTGAAGATGGATCCGCCGGCCATCTTTACGAGCACGGAGCCTGCGATCCTTCTCTTGGTGGACGGGAAACCCGTTGAAGCACCCATCGAGAACACCAAGTTGCAGTTCATCGTGAACACGACGTGGAACCTCTTCCACGATACCGGATCATCGAACTATTTTCTGCTGAGCGGCCAGACTTGGATGACTGCGGCGGGACTCGAAGGACCGTGGGCGCCGACCGCGAAGACTCCCGCGGATTTGGCAAAGTTGCCGGCGAAAGATTGGGAGGATGTCAAGAAAGCGTTGCCGGCAAAATTGGTGAAAGGCACCACGGTCCCGCGGGTGATTTTCTCCGATAAGCCGGCGGAACTGCTCCTGTTCGATGGCAACCCGGTTTACACCAAAATTGAGGGAACCAAACTGCTGAAAGCAAAGAATACGGAAAGCTGGTTGTTTCAGGACAGCGCAGACAAGCAGTTCTACTTCCTCGTGGCGGGTCGTTGGTTCCGGGCGACGGCCTTGGAAGGCCCGTGGAGCTATGCCGGCAACGATCTGCCGGAAGACTTCAAAAAAATTCCGCCAGACTCCGATGCCGCCGAAGTGCTCGCGTCGGTCCCTGGCACCGAGGAGGCCGAGGACGCGATCCTGCTCGCCCAAGTGCCAACCGAGGCAGTGGTCAAGCGCTCGGAAGCAGAACAAAAAGCCAAGGTCGCCTACCAAGGTGAGCCACAGTTCCAGCCGATCGAAGGCACATCGATGACTTACGCGACCAACACCAGCTCCGATCTCATCAGCGTTGAGGGCAAGTATTATCTCTGCCAGGATGCCGTCTGGTTTGTCTCGGATTCACCGACCGGGCCGTGGAAGGTCGCCACGAACATCCCAGACGCAATCTATTCCATCCCGTCGAACTCGCCCGTTTATCGGGTGACGTATGTCAAAGTTGTCGAGTCGAATAATCCCGACGAAGTCGTCTGTAGCTACACGGCCGGATATTTCGGATCTTTCATCGCTGGAATGGCGACGGGCGCAGCTCTTGTCTGGGGCACGGGGTGGTATTATCCGCCTTATATCTGGTGGGGCGGTGGCGGTTATCCCGTTTACTATCCGTATTACCGCACCTACGGAATGGGCGCTGTTTACAATCCGTGGACTGGCGGCTACGCCGTCGGGGGTTGGGGCTACGGACCTTATGCCGGTGCCGGCCGGGCGGCGTGGTATAATCCCGCGACCGGCCGTTATGGGCGCGTTGCGACGGTCCAAGGCCCCTACGGCGGCCGCACCTTTGCTTCCGGCTACAACCCGCGAACGAACACGGCGTGGACGACTCGCCAGGGAAACAACGGCTATGCCCAATGGGGACGCACCGCCGTCCGCCGCGGCGATAACTTCGCGCAGGCCGGACACATCGCCACGCGCAACGGTGGCGCTGCGGCCTACCGCGGGCCGAACAGCGCCGGTGCCTTCCGCTGGAATGATCAGGGGCGCGGGGGCATCGTTAAAGGGCAGGACCACTTGTATGCGGGCCACGACGGCAACGTTTACCGTCACGACAAGGGTGGCGGCTGGGACAAGTGGGAGAACGGAAGCTGGAATTCCGTTGACCGCAACGATGCGCGTGAGAAGGCACGTGATACGGCGAAAAGCCGCTCCGGCGCTTCGGAAGCTGCTGCACGCCGGCAAGGAGCGAGCGAGCGTCGAGGAAAGGTCGAAAATCGTCCGGCCACCCATGCGGCACAAAATCGCCCCTCAACCGATGTCATGAACCGACTGGACCACCACGCTCGTTCGCGTGAGCGCGGCAACCTGCGAGCAAGCCGCGCCGCAGATTTCCGGGGTGGCGGGAATCGGGCAGGTATTGGTGGCGGTAGAGGTTTTGGCGGCGGAGGCCGAGGATTTGGTGGCGGCGGAATGCATCGCGGTGGTGGATTTCGTCGTCGTTAAACACACGCAACTTGATCCATACCGAAGCACCAGCGCTTGTCCACATCGACTCCGTTCCACAGCTATTGATCGCAAAAAAATGCTCGGAAATCGCTGATTGAGTGCATCGGCTTTCGTCGGCGACGCTTCCAGCAAAACTTCCAGTAAATGCGCAGCGCCTGGTGGTGAATGGGTCGTGGGCGAGTAGTGACCGATGCCTTGCCTTCCCTCTGCAAACGGCCATGGCATCACGGCTTGATCGTCCTTGGGGAGACTGGACCGCACTGCACTGGGGCTTAGGTAATTTCTTTTCTCGAAAATCGCTCAACAGTAGCGTGTAGCCATTGACCACCGCTGGCGGCGCCAAAAGGAGTCTGACGGCTCCATTCTGGGCCAAGATCCAGATTCGGCGCGCTCAGATATAGCGTGCCACACTGCGTCGCGAGAGCAAATCGCATCTCTGCGAAAGGCGCGGGAAAGGTCATCAAAATCCCACGATGTCGCGTCGTCATGGGGTTTTCGAGAGCGGCCTCTAGGCATCTTCTTTCCGAGGTCTTCCAGCCGTTGCAACAGCCACGCGATTTCTGCAAGAGACAGGGTCATTTCGCAACGATATAGCATGGAAGAGTTTTCGCGCGCAGCGATAAGCCGGAACGAACCAAGGGTTAAGTTCAAAGGTGGTGCTATGCACCCCGGTTTGTTCGTTGGAGCATCGGATTAGGCGGTGCGGTTGATGACGGCAGAAGTGCCACGAAGAAAGCGGAGCTGCTGCGGCGTCTCGACGGCACCAGGCCGCAGAGAGCGAACGTAGGCAATGGTGTCGCCGGCATCGGGAGCTAACCCAGTGGCGATGATAATGACTTGAGGACTGTGAGTCACTTCGGACAGTATTAGGCATCTGCGCCCGAATTGCCAGCTAGCTGCTTGTGGCCTCAGGCACAGGCTGCACAAACACAAATCATCGTCACGCCGCTGGTCGAGAGGACATTCTTACTCACGGCTAAGACGAAGCCTTCGGGCGTATCCGCGACGCGCGCGCTCAGGTCAAATCCGAGCGAACATGCGCGCAGTCTTTTGGCGCGGGAGCGGCGGGTGCCGATGCGCGTCGCGCAACTAGCCGAGAGTGTGCTCAAGCAAACCGACGTGCGCGTCGCACTTCCGGAGCGGAGGTCACAAGAGCGGCAGAGAAGTGCATGAAGTTGAGTAGCCTTCATCTTGGCGGCGCTTCGTGAAGAAGTGGAATTCCTTGCCAGAGGCAGCGTCCTTCCTTCTAGCGCGGGCCAAGATGCGCATGCCTTCGAAAATGAGTATCGCATCGTCTCGCGCAGAACTTCATTTTTCGTTTCATTCGCTGCTCCACGCGAAAGAGTGAGACCAATCGGTCATGTGCGTGAGCATTTCGGCGTCTGCGAAATTATTCACCTGAGCGAACACGAATCAAATCGTGTTCAGACGCATAATTTCCAACGATTCAGCGAGATTTGTCAGCGAACGACCAAGATCAATTCCCGCAATGAACCCCAGACACTCACTAACTGCTCGCTTCTAGCAATGGAACAAAATTGTTACGCGGCGGACCGTTCTCGTGGTTACCTTGTATCAGTGCATCACGAATAGCTGCCAAGTCATCCTTTTCCAGCAGGGTGGCGGCGTTCAAGCCGCTTTTGAGACGACCGCTTACGACGGCTAGGGAGCAAGAATTTAGGCGTTCTTCGTCTAACAGATGTTGCAGAGCGGTGACTAAACCCATGCTCAGCTGATCTGGCGCTGAAACCTCCTTTTGAAGGACCAATTTGCCAGTAGCCTCGAAGTGCTCTAAATCAAAATTCGGAACATTCCGGAGGAAGCGTCGGATGTTGTGATAGCGCTCCTCGAAGGCGACACAACGGATCCGCAGCAAACGCATTTCGGCGTTCGCTCTCTCGTCAGCGCTAAGGTAGTTCGCTGGTCTCTCGCTTTTTACCTTGCGCGCGCTCAACGTGCTACTTTGTTCGTCGCGGCGAACTGCGATATAACGTGAAAGCTCCTTCGAATTACGCAAACTCTGAGTCCGCAAGCCGCACGCCATGAGTCGTGTTTGTTCACCCACCGCCGCGGGAGAAATCTTCACGCCTTGCTTTTCTAACAAGTCACACGCCGCCTTCACAGCTTCGAGTGATCTCCTCCGAGCCGGGTGCTTGGCCTGTCTAAACAGGTCATCGTAAAGTATCTCCGCGGACGGAGAGGCATCAATCGGTGCATTCATAAGGCGGCATCTGGGGAAGATTGGACAATTTAGTTAGTGCTTTGCTCGCATCGTGACCTAAGCATCCATCCTTCGGCTTGGTTGACGAGTCGATTCACATGTTGCTCCACCAGCGGCAATTCCTGCAATGGAACCAAACCCTCCAACACTCTATCCAACGTGCTTTGTCCGTTGACGGAGTCGTGCTGGGGCAGCAGACGAATCAACATGTCCGAAAATAGATTTCCTGTTTGCAGGGCCACATCATCTGGCAGAGATAACAAAATCGGTTGGCTGCCATTACGATACAAAAGACGGTTGATGATTTCGTGCTTGTGACGGATCGCTTCTATGATAGTGGTGCTTCGGTTGCTCGGAAAGAATTCAGCACACTGGGTAAATCTATCTA
Organism: uncultured Chthoniobacterales bacterium; assembly: GCA_964246635.1. Lineage (GTDB taxonomy): Bacteria > Verrucomicrobiota > Verrucomicrobiia > Chthoniobacterales > SZAS-18 > JAFAXH01. The sequence goes on from CAXTRS010000038.1 coordinate 19,525, forward strand.
GGAGATCGAAATGATGGGCTTCATCCAGTTTGGCTCGCAACTCACCCTCCGAGGCGCCCGTTATCAGCGGGTATTTGGAAGAATCAGCCACTTGTCTTTCCAATAGCTCATTGCTCGCCCGAATGTCGCTCAGACGCATCGCCCACTCCGCTACCATTTGATCGCTTTCGCGATCAGCCATTTCCAGTTCTGCCTCGATTCGTCGAAGTTCTTTGATGTCACCTGCGTCTTCCGCGGCGTCTTTTTGCTGTCGTAAGTTCCTAATGCGTCTTGCTGCGGAATGCAGCCGCACGCTGAGCGCGTTGAATTCGATGGTCTGACCGACCAGAAAAATTGGTCCAGTGACTTTGAATCGGCAGAATTGGCAGACGGAATTCGGAACCGCAGAGAATGTCGCACTGTTGTGCTGAAGGCCAGTCGCACAGTTGCCGCCGGGGCAAATGCCGTCTATCTTGGGAACCCAGCTGACCGGACGCGTGCGTCTCAGAGCCTCAAACCCGTCGGGTGAATTAGCGATCAGATAGCTTTCGTAATCCGAATTATTTTTTATGGTTTCGATCACTGAACGCACCGCCGGCTGCGTCGCAGCAGCTTCCGCGGCCGGGTAGTGTTATCCTTACTGTTGCAGTGGAGACGGTTTAGAGGGAGGGTTGCAG
>CAXTRS010000039.1:0-19634 GCA_964246635.1 uncultured Chthoniobacterales bacterium
TTGCCCTGGCAGAGCGGCTCGAAGATTTCCGTTTCTCCCAAGTCGGGAATCAGCAGCCCAAATGTGGAGCTGTCTCCTCCCGCGCGGGCGGCCGCGCGCACAAATGTCCCCGAGCCGGCGCGCCGATCGACCAGACCGCGCTGGCGCAGCTCGCGCACCGCGCGGCCGACGGTGATCCGCGAAGTGCCAAAGCGTTGCACCAGCGCCGCCTCGCTCGGCAGCCGGGCGCCGGGCGCGTGTTTGCCCGAGAGGATTTCCTGCTGCAGGAGGTCGAGCACCTGTTGGTATTTGCGGGTGGATTTTTGCTTGGGAGGAAGCGGCATGGGAGAAATCTGATATTACAGCTTTCTTTGAGAATATTACAACATTTTCTTGCTTGTATCGTCTAACTCAGCATAATCATAACTCATATACCGCAGGTTTTAGAGGGAAACGCGCAGGGAGCGCGCAGGGCTGCAACCATGAAAAACCCAGGGGGCAAAGAGGGCAAAAACACCATGAATCGAATCGACACCGCCGTGAAACATTATCTGGTCGCCAGCGACTTCGACCAGACGCTCAGCTTTGCCGACTCCGGCTTCGTCCTGAGCGAAATGCTGGGCATCTCCAGCTTTCAGGAAAAAGTGCGGGGGCTGTCCAGGGTCCACCTGGTCCAGCAGGGCGCCGAACTCGCCTATCTGCTGCGCCACGACCCGGAGTTCCGCAGCGTGCGCCACGCGCACCTCGTCGAAGCCGGCAAGCGGGTGCGGCTGAAGAAAAACGTGAAACTGCTCGCCGAGGCGCTCGCTGAAGGCATCGCCGAGGCGCGGTTTTCGTTCTTCGTGATCTCCGCTTCGCCGCGCGTGCTCGTGCAATCGGCGCTCGAAGGCATCGTGCCGGCGGAAAACATCTTCGGCACCGAACTCGAGTTCGACGGCCCCAGCGGCGAGATCAGCGCCATCCAGCGCGTGCCCGCCGGCTACGGCAAGGTCGCCGTCCTCCAGGACCTGGAAGCCAGGACCAAGATCACGCCCGACCACACGATCTACATCGGCGATGGCTCCTCGGACATGACCGTCATGCAGCACGTCAACAGCATCGACGGGCACACCATCGCGGTTTCCGAGGTAAAGAACGTCGGCCGCATCGCCCAGCGCACCGTGCTCAGCGACAACGCGCTCAGCGTCCTGGTGCCCGTGCTGGAAGACGTTTTCCAATGGGACGCCGCCCAGATTCGCGAGCTTTTCGCCACCTACGGCCTGGCGCTCCAGAGCTGGGATAAGATCCGCACCGACTGGGTCTCCTTCCACGAAGCCGCCGAACCACGGCCCGCTGAGTTCTCGTTGATTGCCTGATAAAGAACAAGCAACTCAGCCGAAACAACAAACTACGGAAACGAACTACCAATTTTATGACTGAAATCTACTACTACTCGCCTTCCGCACACTACGGGCGGTCGTCCTATTCTGCCCAAGCGGTGCGGACCGACGCCGAGGTGCAGGCAGCCGCCGACAAACGGTCGGTTTTCCTCGCCTGGCTGACGCCTTACGCGGTGTTCGGCGGACTGCTCTTCGTGCATCTGCTGCTGTCGTAATCGCAACGACTGCAAACAAAGAGCAACCTGCAAACGGCCATGGTGTTCGCCTGCGAATACCAGCCAAAACAGAGCCAAATACACTATGACTGAAACTTATTTCAATTCGTTCGCATCCAACTATCTGCGGCCGAGCTATCCCATCGATTTCGGGCGCTCGCACGACGAAGTAACTCAGACGCTCTCGCCGTGCGCGACAGCTCTGGCCTCGATGCTTCGCACGGCAGCTCCGCGCGCCACTCAGCCAACCTTTGCCGACGGTTTCGTCTGGCTGATGAAGGTATTGGCGAACCGCACGACGCGCCGGCTGGACAAGCACGACGGAAGCGTGCCAGCGGCTGCTTCGGAAGCCACGGTGCAACGGCGTAAAGAACGCCTGCTGCGCGAGGTATCGGAAGAACTCGAAGCACAAGCTCGACCAGTCCGCTCGCACTGAGTCCCGACTTCTAACTTTTACACAATAAAATTATGATGAACCAAACCATTGGCTGGATCGCCACGGCGGCATTTGCCGCTTCCTACCTGTGCAAGAACCCGAGTAGCCTGCGCCGCGTGCAAGCGCTCGCCGCCTCCTTGTGGATTCTCTACGGTGCGCTGGTCGGCGCCTGGCCGGTCATTGTCGCCAACGCAGTGGTTGCCACGATGGCAGTCATCTATCCGTGGGCGCGAAACGCCTGGCTCCAAGGCAAGCGTGAAGAATCTGCGACGCACGGATCGGTTGAAGAAGCCGTGAAGAGCCATCTGACTCTCGAACCGCTCAGCCTGCCTTACGTCTCGTCGCGGTTGCGGCCACGACCTGTCACGATGGATTAAGCTTCCATTGAACCAGTCCCGGCAGAAACGAAAAGAAAGCAGCCCACGGCGCAAGCCGTGGGCTTTTTCGTGGGCGCGTGCTGGCTTGCGCGATCGTCGCGCTGAGTGAAGACTCGACGCCATGCCAGCGCCGAAAGTGAAATCCAGTCCAGAAAACACCGGAAAGAAAACCGTCGCCATCGTCGGCGCCTCGAGCGATCGGCGGAAGTTCGGCAACAAAGCGGTGCGCGCGTTTGCGGAAGCGGGCTGGCAGGTGTTTCCGATCCATCCGAACGAAACCGCGGTCGAAGGGCATGCGGCTTACCCGAGCGTTGAGCAGGCTCCGGCCGGCGCGCTGGATGTCGTGAGCCTCTACGTGCCGCCGCCGGTCGGAGTGAAGCTGCTGCCCGCGATGGCGGCGCGAAAACCGGGCGAAGTTTGGGTGAATCCCGGCGCCAGCAGCGCGGAGTTGCTCGCCAGGGCGGACGAGTTGGGTCTGCGCGTCCATTCGCTCTGCTCCATCCTGGCGCTGGGATTGTCGCCGGGCGATTTTCCGGATCGCTAAAACCGGTGCGCAGCCTGGGGTCCGCGAGGTTGCGAACACCGCGGAGGATTGCATTTCGCGCCTCCGCGATTTAGAAAAGGAAGGCCGCTTTCGCGCTTCGCATCGCGGCCATCTCATGTCCGCCGAATCCCCCATTCCAGCCGAGGCCGCGAGCGGCGGCAGTGGCAGCGGCAGCAGCCAGGGCGGGGTGAGCTTTGTCGCTGGTGGCGGCAGCGGCAAGCGGACGCTGGCGACGATCGTTTTCACCGATGTCGTCGGCTTCAGCGAACGCGTCGGCCGCGACGAAGCCGGCACGCTGGCGTTGCTCGAACACGACTGCGAGACCATGCGCGCGCTCTGCGCGAAGCACGACGGCCAGGTCATCAAATCTGTCGGCGACGGACTGCTGCTTTTTTTCGGCAGCGCGGTCGAGGCGGTCGCCTGCGCGGTGGAAATTCAAAACACGTTCCTCGCGCGCGACGGTGGCGGATTGCAACACCGCATCGGGGTTCATCTCGGCGACGTGTTCCTTCGCGAAGGCGACGTGATGGGCGACGGCGTAAACATCGCTTCGCGGCTCCAGGCAGAAGCCGGCCCCGGCGGGGTATGCGTTTCGCAAACCGTCTATGACGTGGTGAAAAACGCGCTCGATCTGCGGGCGGTCGCGCTCGGTCCGCGCGCGTTGAAAAACATCCGCGGCGAGCTGCCGATTTACCGCATTCTCGCCGACGGCCAGGGATTGGAAGCACCACCCGACACCAGCGGCGCGACGACGATGGTAGCCGCGCCGGACGACGGCTTTCACACGTCGAAAATCGAGGCAGGTCGAGGGATGAACGAGGACGAGGACGAGGATGAGGACGAACGCACGACACTCGGCGCCATGCTCGGCCTGCCAACGCCGCGTCGGAAGCGCCGCGCGCGGCGGCTGATGATGTTCGGCATCACCGCCGCGATCGGTCTCGTCATCGCGGCGGGCGGGTATTTTCTCTGGCGCAACGCCGGCACGCTGTTTTCCGATAACAACGGCGGTGCCACGGCGGCTTTCCCTTCGCCGGCCACTCGCAGTGCCGACGCGCGCGACGAAAAATCCATCGCTGTGCTGCCCTTCGTGAACATGAGCGAAGACCCGCAGAATGAATTTTTCGCCCGCGGCGTGCACGAAGACGTGCTCACCCAGCTCGCGCATGTCAGCGACCTGAAAGTCATCTCGCGCACCAGCGTGCAAGCTTACCAAGGGCCGAACTTGCGCAAAACCAGCCTGCGCGAAATCGGCGCCGCGCTCGGCGCCGCCGCCATCGTCGAAGGCAGCGTGCGGCGCGAGGGCAACCGGGTGCGTGTCACCGCGCAGCTCATCGACGCGCGCACGGATCGTCATCTTTGGGCGGATGCCTACGACCGCGATCTCACCGACGTGTTCGCCATCCAAAGCGCCATCGCGCGGGAGATCGTCAACGCCCTGCGTGCCAACCTTTCACCCAAGGAACGCGAGCGGCTCGAAACCCGACCCACTTCCGATGCGGAAGCCTACGATCTCTACCTGCGCGCACGCGACATCGCCCTGCGCCCCGGCAACCTGCGCGCCAATCTCGAAGACGCGCTCCGGCTTTCCGATCAAGCGCTCGCGCGCGACCCCAACTTCGCCCTCGCCCACGTCATGCAGGCCAACCTGCACAACACGATGTATTGGTATGCCTACGACCGCACCCCGGAGCGGCGGGCGCGGGTGAAAGCGAGCGTGGACCGCGCGCTCACCCTCCAGCCCGAACTGCCAGAGGCCCACCAGGCGCTGGGGCAATATTATTACTGGGGCTTCCGCGACTACGAACGCGCCCTGGCCGAACTGGCCATCGCGCGCCGCGACCTGCCCAACAGCGCGACACTCTTTGGCGCGATGGGCTTCATCCAGCGCCGGCAGAGCAAATGGGATGAAGCCCTGGCCAACCTGAAAAAAAACGCCGAACTGGACCCCCGCAACGCCGACCATCTCTACGAGATCGCGCTGACGCTCCATTACATGCGCCGCTACCCCGAGGCGGAGGCGGCCCTGGACAAAGCCCTGAGCCTCGCGCCCGACTACCGCGCCGCCGGCTACCATCGCGGCATTCTCGCGATGAAACTGCGCGGCGAAACGCGAACGCTGCGTGCCGCGCTCGAAGGCGTTCACGCCGGCTTCGACATCAACTTCTGGGACGTCCGCCGTTTCCAACTCGAAATGCTCGACCGCCGTTTCGACGCCGCCCTGGCGCTGCTGGCGGCCTCGCCGCGGCAACAATTCGAGTGGCAGGACTTCCTGTATCCGAAAACGCTGCTCATCGCCCAAGCCGAGCAGGCGCGTGGCAACGCGGCCGCCGCGCGCACAAACTTCGACGCCGCCCGCGCCACGCTCGAAGACCTGCTCAAAACGCGCCCCGACGACCCGCGCGTCCACGCCGCGCTCGGCTACGCCTGCGCCGGCCTCGGCCGCAAAGACGACGCCATCCACTCCGGCCGCGAAGCCGTGCGCCTGCTCCCCGAGAGCAAAGACGCCGTCGATGGCCCCGTCTTCCGCACCGACCTCGCCGCCATCTACGCCCAGACCGGCGAGCCCGGCCTGGCAATGGACGAAATCGCCCGCCTCCTCGCCGAACCCGCCGTTCTCTCCGAAGCCGAGCTTCGCCTTGATCCGATTTGGGACCCACTACGCAAAGACCCGCGCTTCCGCCAGCGCGTTCCGTAAGCCGCGCATTGAGCCTCAGACAGAAAAAAAGCGCGCGGTATCAGCCTGTCCGACTGAGTGTTCGCAAAAGGCGGAGCATTTAGTCGAGATTGACCTTGACATGGAGCGTCCCCTGCAAGAAGCATCGCGCCGTGGAAGTATTAGAAGTAGCGCCGCCACAGGCCGAATCGGACAGCGAGGAGTTACCACTCTTTCGGCCAGAAGTTTTACAAGCCAGGACCTCACAGTGGATGGGTAGGATTACCCTCCCTCAGCCCCTCGCTTCCTGGGTGCTTGCACTTCTGGCCAGCGCGTTTGCATTGGCGGTGTTGATCTTCCTGTGCGTGGGCACTTACACCCGCCGCGAAAGCGTGCAGGGCCAGTTAGTTCCCTCCACAGGTCTTTTGCCGGTGGCCGCTCGTTCCTCCGGCAGCGTCGTGGCGATACAAGTCCATGAAGGCCAGGTTGTCGCCAAAGACGAAGACCTCGCCGTGCTGTCCGGCGAAATCCATAGTTACACCGGTGGCCAGACTCAGGTTGCAGTGATCGGCAATCTCCGAGCGCAGATTGTTGAACTGGAAACCTTGCTCGAAAGCCAGGGTCAACTCGAGCAACGGCAGCGCGAGAGTTTCACCAGCCGGCTGGCTACCTTGAGCCAGCAACTCGCCGAAATCGACCGGCAGTTCTCGACCCAGGAAGAAAAGATTGGCATCACCGAGCGCCGCCTGGAGAAGTTAAGAGCGGGAGTCAAAGATGGCACCTTCTCCGGAGTCGAGTTAGAAACCTACCAGGCCGAAGTTCTCAATGGTCGCGCTCAACTCAACATCCTGACCCGCCAGCGCCTCGACACCGAGCAGCAACTGGCAATCTTGCAGGGACAACTCCGGCAGCTTCCATTAACCAGCGAGGCACAACGCAACGAACTTCGCTTCCGACTCCTGTCCACCAAACAGTCCTTGGCGCAGAACGAGGCGCAACGCGCAGTCGTTCTACGATCCCCGCAGGCCGGCGTAGTAGCTAATTTGGCCGTCCAAAATGGACAGAACGTCATCGCCAATCAGCGCCTGCTTTCCATCGTGCCGCAAGGCTCGACCCTGCAGGCCGAACTCTGGTTGCCCAGCCGCGCGGCCGGATTCCTGGAGGTTGGCAACCGGGTCATCCTGCGTTATCCGGCGTTTCCTTACCAGAAGTTTGGCCAGCAGGCCGGGCGGGTGCAGGAAATTTCCCGCAGTGCCACTGCGGTGTCCGAGTTAACGAGTCTGCTGGGTCGCTCCGTCTCCGAGCCGCTCTATCGCGTGCTCGTGCGCCTCGACCAGCAGACGGTGAATGCCTATGGTAAAATGGAAGCGCTCAAACCCGGCATGACGGTCGATGCCGATATCCTGCTCGACCAGCGGCGACTCATCGAATGGGTATTCGAGCCGCTCTACGGAGCTCGCCGCTCCTTGCAAGGCACCGCCTCGGTCACGCTGAAGAGTATCGCGGACTAACCGGATACCGCGGAGCCGAAACCAGCCTGTATGGATCTTGCGCCCCAACTGCGTCGCCTCGGTAGCCGCAAACATCTGCCGATGCTGCTCCAGACGGAGGCGGCGGAGTGCGGTTTCGCCTGCCTGGCGATGGTCGCTAATTATCATGGGCACAACATCGACCTTCCAGGGATGCGGCGTCGATTTCCGATCTCTTCGAGCAGGGGAAACACGCTGACCGACTTGATTACCATCAGCCACCGGCTGGGGTTTAACACCCGCCCGCTTCGTGTCGAGCCAGAGTATTTGCCGCAACTGCAGCTTCCCTGCATTCTCCATTGGGACATGAACCATTTCGTGGTTCTCAAGGAAGTCACCGCGCGGCGAGTTGTTCTGCACGATCCGGGGCGTGGCCTGGTGCGCCTCTCCCACGAGGAAGTCAGCAATCACCTCACCGGAGTCGTGCTGGAAATGGAGCCAGCCCACGAATTTCGGCCCATCAAGGACCAGCGTTCCATTTCCATCCGCGATGTCACAGGTCGCATCGTGGGAATCAAGCGGTCCCTTCTCCAGATCCTGTTGCTTTCTTTGACGTTGGAAGTGTTCGTCCTCGTCTCGCCTTTCTTCCTCCAAGGCGTCATCGACCAAGTCTTGGTCTCCGGCAACCACCAGCTACTTGCCGTGCTTTGCGCCGGGTATCTTGCCATCGTGTTATTTCAAGGCGCCGTCACCGGACTGCGCGGCTGGGTGCTTACCTGGATCAGCGCCCGGATCAGCACCCAGTGGAAGGTCAATCTCTTCCACCATCTTCTCCGCCTGCCGATGGACTATTTCGAGAGGCGGCACATGGGCGATGTGCTCTCCCGGTTTGGTTCGGTCGAGGTGATTCAACAAACCCTCACCGCCAACTTTGTCACGGCAATCCTCGATGGGCTCACCGGTTCCCTGGTGCTCGCGCTTCTGGTGGCCTACAGCCTCCCTCTCGCGGGCATCAGCCTGCTGGCTTTTGTCATTTACGGAGTTTTGCGCTGGATGTCTTCGTTGCAGTTGCGGAACGCGCAGGCAGAACAGATCCATCATTCGGCTCAGCTGCAAACCTCCCTGATCGAGTCCGTGCGCGGCATCCAAACCGTCAAGCTCACCAATGCCCAGGCGGAGCGAACCGCTCGTTTTGGCAACGTGACCGTCGAGGTCGCGCGCTGCAGTCTCATTGCGCAGCGGATCGGGGTTGTCTTTGAAGCAATCAACTATTTGCTTTTTGGAGCACAGAGGATCGCGATCATCTGGCTGGGAGCGCTCCAAGTTTTAAATCAACAACTCTCCGCCGGCATGCTTGTCGCCTTCATTGCCTACGCGGAACTTTTCACCAGCCGGGGTAGAAGCCTGGTTGATAAATGGACCGAGTTCAGACTTCTTCAACTCCAGGCGGAACGGATTGCCGACATCACGCTGACACCACCCGAGGCGCACGCACAGGTCCCTTATGCGGGCTCTCTGCCGCACGCCGCCATCGAAGTAAAGGACCTTGGCTTTCGCTACGCGGAAAGCGAACCTTGGATCGTCCGGCATTGCTCATTTCGGGTCGAGCCGGGAGAATCGGTTGCGATAGTAGGCCCCTCGGGTTGCGGAAAAACAACTCTGGCCAAGCTTCTGCTCGGCTTGTTGTCTCCCGAGGAAGGCATGGTCTGCCTTGGCGGGTTGGATATCCGCAAATATGGACTGGAACCTTACCGAAATTTGTTTGGAGTCGTCATGCAGGAGGACCAGCTTTTTTCCGGCACGATCACCGACAACATTACCTTCTTCGATCCGAAGCCCGATTTCGCCCGTGCGGAGCGCGTGGCCCGCCAGGCGGCGATTCACGAAGAGATTCTGGCGATGCCGATGGGATACGAGACCCTGGTCGGCGACATGGGTTCGGCGGTTTCCGGCGGGCAGAAGCAACGTCTGCTCCTGGCGCGCGCACTCTATCGCGAGCCGAAATACCTTCTCCTGGACGAGGCCACCAGCCATCTGGATATTTTTAACGAAGCGCGGGTCAACTCCGCGATCCGCGCCCTTCAAATCACGCGCATTGTCATCGCGCACCGGCCTGAGACCATCAACAGCGCCGATCAGATTTTTGCCCTGCAAACCGGGCACGTTACATCTTGCACGAGCGTCGAATACTTCGATGCTTCCAAGGCGGAAAGCATGAACCGTTTCCCTCATGCACCAATAGAAGAAAGTAGAAACACATGAAAAAGAAAGAAGAAAACAAACAGAAGGCCGTGCCCGTCATGAAGCAACTGGCGCGGGTGGTGACCAAGAAGGAACTGGCGAGCGTTGCCGGCGGACGCACCGGCAGCATCGAGGGTGTGCCGCCTAATGACAAGGACTACGATCGGCCAAACTAAGACGCTGCCGTCTATTATTGTGCTCCTTGAGTTCCAAGCTCTTGGAGCACATCCCCCCAAGTGGAAGCCAAACTCAGGCCGCCTGCGCTCCGTCTGTCAGTTTTAACAAGCTAGGAAAGTAGCAAATCGGCCTGTTTGACTGCAAATTAGTGTGCCTTCCTGGCGATCGAGTCCGCACAGCTTGAAACAGCAAGCGGGCCGGCAAGGTTTCTTTTGCGCCCGTCTAAAGCACGCCAGAATTTTGATTGCGAACGCTGGGCAAAGCCACGTTGCAACCGTCCGTCTTCTTGACTGTGTCTGGCTAGCAAATCCTGGTTTGGCCGTTGTCACCGTAGCTTTCAGTCGGCCGGGTCGGATCTTGCAGCGCGCGTTTTTGTGATTCGGTGTAGTCAGCCCTATTCCCATTTCTTCCGAGCACCATCCGGATGATGCGTGACGGCGCAATGCAGCAGAGCATCTTGTCATGAAACCATTTTTGATCTTGGGCGATCCTACGGATGTGCATGTGCATTACGTCGCTTGGGCGCTGAGAACAGCTGGTTGCCAGACAAGAATTCTCAACTCTTCGCACGACAACTGCCCGACAAGCACGACGCTATCCTTGGAGGGCATCGCCGACGACTTCACGAGCACAGATTGGAACGATGTTGAGGCAGCGTGGTGTCGGCGACTTTCGCCTCCTTTCATTCCGCACCAGAATCAAGACGAAGATGAGGCGTTTACATTTTCTCAGGAGCGGGAATTTACCAGATGGTTCATTTCCATGCTGGAGCGCTGCCGGATTCGGTGGATAAATCCTCCGTCGGCTGCCCAAGCGGGCGAAAATAAATTTATCCAGCTAAAGACTGCCAGACTGCACGGTATCAGCGTCCCGCGCACCTTGGTCACTGCGCAACCCGATCGCTTTAGAGAGTTCCTCAGGGTCGAGAGAATCGTTGTCGCAAAACCCCTTGTGCCATTTTCGTGGAAACATTCGGCGGAAGAGATGCTCTCGCCCTTTGCTTCGCTCATTGATGCCGAACGCGGAGCCGAACTGTCCGATGAAGATATCGCACGGTGCGTGACCATGTATCAACAGCGCATCGACAAGGTTGCCGACGTCAGGGTTGTTATCATGGGCCAGGATGCATTTGCCTACAAGATCATCCAAGGTGGCGAACCGCATTTCGATTTTCGGATCGGCTTTCTTGATGAGAGCCATCTAAGCTACGAACCAATTTCCGTTCCAGGATCTCTCAAACACAAAATAGTCGCTTTCATGGGTGCGATGAACCTCGACTTTGCCAGCGCGGATTTTGCACTGACAGCCGATGGCAATTTTGTTTTTTTGGACCTGAATCCAAGCGGGCAATGGACTTTCATCGAGCACAGGTCGCCAGAAGCTCGCGTCGGCCAAAAGTTTTGTTCGTTCTTCGTGAATGGACGGGTAGCCTCCGACAACGAAAGTGTGTTCCCATCCATCTCCGCATACCGGGAGACAGACGAGGCTAAATCCCTGGATGCGATGCTTCGGCAGTATGCCGCAGCTTGGGCTGCACCGAGCGAGCCTTAACGAGGCTCGCTTGGCGCGCAGAGTGGACTGAAGCGCACGGGGGAATGCGAAGCGGTCAGCTTGGGAATCGTGCTGTTCGATGCCAGGGAACGAGATTCTTAGACTAACCTCTTCTTCGTCGCACGCATCCACGCCGCGCTCGGCTTCGCCTGCACCGGCCTCTGCCGCAAGGACGATGCCATCCACTCTGGCCGCGTTCAGCTGTGCGCCTGCTCCCCGAAACTAAGACGCCGTTGATGAGCTCAACCTCGTCACCATTACGCGCCGGTCGGCGAGCCTGGCTCGGCCATGGGCGAAATCGCCTGCCTGCTGGCCGAGCCCGCTGTCCTCTCTGAAGCCGAGCTGTGGCTCGACCCTGTTTGAGATCTGCTGCGCAAAGCTCCCCGCTGCCTCCGGCACGCCTCCCGCGCGCCGCGCCGTAATACGAAGCACGCGCTCAGCGCGATACCCGCAGCCGGAGAAACGACCGGTCGTTCGCGCCCCCTTTGGGCACCCGCGCGGTGATGCGTTGGGTCGTCCCGTCATCCGTCACTTCATTCGTCGGGGTGACTGGGGTCCACTGCATCAGGTTGCTCGATTGTTCCACCGTGTAGGTAAGGTCGGCCGCTCCGCTCAGCTTGGTGTAGGTGAGCGAGACGTAGTTTGCATCCACGCCCGCCGAGGTTTGGCTCGCGACGGGCGCCTGTGTCGGGGCCGAGTTGAACGCGTATTTGAGAAGGTTCGGCGCACCCGTGCCGGCGGGGTCGGCGCTCGGGCCGCTGACCGCTGAATCTTCGAGCTGCACGGCGGTGAAGTAGGCGCGTTGCCAATGAGCGAAAGTCGTCCGCGCGCCCTGGCTCGGATCGACTTTTACCCGCGCGATGCCGGTGCGCTCATCGGCCAGCCGATAATAAAACACGAGGTCGTTGTTTTCGTTCAGTCCGCGGAAGAAGCCAAGCCCGGTGACTGTCGAGCCGAACAACGAATCACCGGTCGCGATGACTCGGTCGGTCACCGGATCTGGCCCGATGAAAATTCCATGAATCCCGGAATCCAGGAACGCCAGGAACGCCACGGTGCCGAGGTCATTGATGACCGGCGCCCGGAACGCGCTGAACGGACCCTCCGAGCCGGCGATCTTCTGCAGGCCGGTGCCATTTCGGTTGATCACGAAAATCGCGTTCGCGCCCGTCGCGTTCTCATTCGCCAGGAAGGCGATCTGCCCGAGGTTGTTGATCGCCGGGCTGCCGTCGAATTTGTAGAGCGGCGCGGTCGTGTTTTTGACGACCGTTGAGGCCGCGTTGTTTCCGCCGACGCTGCCCACGAACAATCCTTCCTCCGTTGTGGCGAGGCTGGCGGTGAAGACGACCGCGCCCGCGTTGTTCAACATCGGAGCATCGCCGAAATAGGTGAATACTCCCGTGTTGTCCGCCACCACGCTCGTCGTGCTGCCGCCGCTGCCAGCGTAGATGCCGCGACGGCGCGGAGTGTAAGGATTCAGCTCTGCGAAAAAGACCGCGGTGCCGTTGTCGTTGAGAGAGGGAGTGGTGGAAAGGAACGTGCGAAAGGTTCCGTTTTCGCTCGCGGTCCGGGCAACCGTCGTGAGGTTGTCCGCGCTCGTTGCCTTGTAGAGTTCCACGTCGAAGCCAATCCATCGGCGAGAAGAGACCTCGCCAGCGTTGTTAATGCACGGCGCACCAGTGCCGTCATTCGCGATGAAGACCGGTGCGGCCACGCCATCGGTCTTGAAGATCTTGCCCACCCCGAGTGTCGGTTCCGCGTAAAAGGCCACCGCCCCGCTGTCGTTAATGGTCGGGTAGGCGCCAAAACTCGGGAATCCCGGCGCGGTGCTGTCGATGACAACAGTGAAATTCGAAGCCAGTTGCGCACGCAGCAGGGAGGTCCAGGCAACCGGCAGGAGGCAGAGAAGGGTCAACAAAATACGCATAACAACAGAGGAATTGGGGAATGGTGAACGTCTGGAAACCGCGATGTGCGGCCGACATTTCCACGACTCTCCTCTCCCGCAACCACATTAACGTAACCACTCTGTTACGCTTCCCCGGAGCGCCCTCCAGCCGAGGCGCAGGCCCATGCGTGTTAGCGCCACCCACTACCGGCCGAAACGGCGATACTCAGCGTTACATTGTTGGCCGCATCTCCCACCGCTTCGCCAGGAGACATGGAAGCCAAGGGGGCACCGCCGCAGCCCTGCTCGCCCAGGCAGATCCTCCTGCAAGCGCATGGCTCCAAGCGCGCAGAGAAAGCTCGCTCCCGCCTTCCCCCAGGCGTGCCCGCCCCTTGCGGGCAGCACCGTCAGATTAATGCCCTGCTGCTCCTTGGGAGCATTGACATGTCAGGGAGCTCCGCCTGCTGCGAGCAAAAATTCTTGGCGCGACAAGCCCGACAAGACAAGGGACGTGTCCTTTTGCAGCATGGGTTGCGCAGGTGCCGTCACGCCTCTCCGCGGCTTTTCTCCCGCGCCTGGGGAAGCGTGCGCAGGTAAGCGAAAACTTCCGCGGAGTTTTTGACCTGCTGCGGGATGAGCCACGCCGTTTCGCCATCGGCAAAAACGAGTTCGGCTCGCCAAAGGAGCTCTGGCCCCGAGGGCGTCCGGCGGCGCGTGCGGTTGACCACGCCGCGGAAATCCTTCCAGCCAAAGCGCCGCCCGTCACCGCGGACGATCCCTTCGGCGTCGAATCGGCGCACCGCTTTGCGCTTGGCCCGGATGCGCAGGAAGAGAACGGTGAATAGGATCAGAGTGTTGAACGCCACGACGACGAAACTTGCGAGCCGCAGGTGGCGCGAAGTGAGAATGATCAACATCGGCCCGCCGAGAATGACGACGAGCACGCCAAGCGCTACATCCTGCACGCGGCTGTAACTCACCTCCAGCGGGTGCAATGGCTTGGAAAATCCCTGCCAGTCGATGACGGCAAACTCTGGCTGAGCGTTCCGGTTTTTCATGGAGTGGCCGTTCAGTGTTGAGGACGGGCGCACTGGCGCCGTGTTTTGCCGATAGTGGCTCGGTTTGAAAGCCGATCACAAGACAATCCGACGACGCTCGGCTGGCGGTTGCGCGTCCTGTTCCGCATCTCCAGTGATGGCTCAATTTGCTCTGCCGTTGCAGAGGCGGCTCTGTCGGCAGGATACGGATGTGTCGCCTCTGGCTTTGGGCTTCTCCGTCAACGCTGATGGCCAAAGAAAAAGATAGAAACCCATGAGGCGGCTCGGCTGGCCGCCTCCAACGGGCCTTCTAACCGCAAAGCCATGCTCCGCTACCCCTTGCGCGCGTCCTGCACGATCTGGCCGAGACGGAAGCCGTCGATGTCGGTCTGCACCTGAATCCACAGCGGCAGGTGGTCGGACATCTGGAAGGTGAACTTGTCCCGCGTGAGCTTCTTGCCCGGAAACAGTTCCTCGATGTGCGCGTCATCAATGAAGAAATCGAGCGCGCCGCCCGCGTTTGTGAAATTCTCCGGCACCGTCGGCAGGTGCAGGATCTGGTCGTAGCGGGCGTCCCCGCCGAGGTTCGAGCCGCCGATGACCCGGTCGCCCACCGTCAGCTTGAGCAAGGGCTTGGGCACCATGAGACCGTGGCTGGTCAGCGCCCCGAAGAGCTTGTCGCCGATCTGCGGCACGTTGAAGTCGCCCATCACGATGAGGTCGTTGTCCTCGACGAACTTGGCTTTGAAGCGGGTGTCGATCCAGTCCGCCAGCAGTTGCAGCTCCGCCTGCCGGCCGGGAATGCTGTCGCCCCAGCGCGCGTGGGTGGCGATGGCGATGAAGTCGAAGTTGCCCGCCCGGAACGAGCACATATACGGCGCACGCCAGAACGAGTGCTCAGCGAGAAACTCCGTCTCCTTCCTGGCCCGCGGCGCGTCTACTTCGGCGGCGAGTCCGTTGAAGATCACCGCGCGCCGGTCGTAGAGAAAGGCGATGCGCTCGTTGTTGCCGCCGGCGTCGGTCTGCCAGTCCGAATAGACGGCTTCCCAATACTCGCCGAGGTAGCGCAGCACGCAGCCGAGATCGTTCAGGTCGTCGCGCAGCTCCACGAGGGCGACGAGATCGAATTGGCCCAGGATTTCCGCGATGTAGTGCAGGGCGGCGTCCGTGCGCCGCTTTTTGCCGAACTCCCGGATGTTCCAGACCGCCAGATTGATGGTCTGGTCGAGCTTGGAAGGGGGGAATCTTCGCCGCCGCGATGCGCGCCCGCAAGGCGAGCAGGCCTTGGGCGATCTGCGGGGAAACATCGCCGTGGTGCATGATGAAAAAGTTAGAGACTCAAAGACCGATCATTGTTTCCCGGTTCAGACAGTTACATAGAAAAATGATCATATCGAACAACAGGGTTATTTTGCCTTAGCCGCTTTGTCTCGAATTGCCTCAACCTCAGACCCATCAGGCGCTTTGATACGAACAGAAGACAGGCCTTGGAGTAACATGTCAGACACGGCTGTTGGATGAATATCACCTTCGGATGCCGTAGGTATGGCAAAAAGGTTGCGTGATAGCTCACGTAATAGCTCTGTGGGAATTTCGTTTTTGCTTTGCTGTGCGTTGCGAACTGCTTCGAGAAGCCAAGAGGATCGACCAATATCAATTAGGAGAGTTCGATTTCGGAACTCCTCTTCAGCATGCTGTTGTGCCCACGTCGAAGACCACCTGATGAAATAGATTACGAAAGTCATGAATGCGGCTAGTGGGAAGAATGACTTCGCCCATATTGCAAGCCACTGCCACCAAAGTAATTTAGCTATATCATCAGCGGTTTTGAGGAGCTGATAACTGTTGTGGGTGGCATAAGCGGTGAGGAACGCCGTAGCAACAATAGCTGAGATGTAAGCTATAGCAATTGGTAGTCGCTTTGATGTCGTCCCTCTGGTGAGTTTCCAATCATCAAGCCAAGTTTTAATTTGCTCGATTTGTTCTTCCATCTTCTTGCGCGCAACGTATCCTGCTTCCTTCGTATTGAATGCAGCTTGCTGATCAGCCAAAGTTTGCTCACGCACTTCAAGGTCGGATACTTTTTTCTCATATTCCGACTGGAATGTTTTCCGCTCATTTTCGACCTGTGCTCGAAGGTCAGCTTCTGCTTTTTCGAACCGCTCCGATCGAGCTTTGTCGATCTCTGCGTTCTTTTCGGCTGCTTTGATTATCAGACTTTCCGTAGCTTGCTGTAGGCTGTTGACTACAGCTAGCTGGGCGTCCCGATATCGGTTCCATGCATCGTTTTCATGACCCTTAAGAGCGGCTTCGACATCAGAGGCCTTTAATTCGCGCCTCGCAAGTGACAGAAGGCTCACATACAATTGAGGCAGAAGAGAGCGAAGGGATTGATCAGACTGGAAGGCATTGGTCCAGCTATCTTCTATAGTTGTCGAGTCGGTTATCTCTTCCCAGTTGCGACGCACCGCTAGAACCGTTTGACTGCCCGCAGCATCAATCAAACGGAAGTTGCTTATAACTTGCGAATCTGCTTCGAAAACAAACTTTAATGCGGCGTTATTTTCAGGCTTTTTTTCGTGGAGTTCGACTTCTCCTTGGTGTGTAATATTAGCGACCAATCTAAAATCACGCTGCGCCTTCAAAGCCGTCCGAACGCGGCCGAGGGCTGCGATAATTTCTCTGTCAGTCAGCTTCGGAATGCGAAATGTGGTAGCCATAGCTGGCGGTTGCAGTCAGTCTGGAATCTCGCTGCGTTTTTAAGCAGCCGTCTTTGTTGTCTCAGGGGCTCATCTGGGGGTCAGCTTGGAAATTTTGTAATCCTTATCAAGATTAGTGATCGAAAAAGATAAAATTGCAAATTCACATGCTGACTCCCCTGCTGCTTCGATGAATTAAGATTCCGGCTCCTCGCGCACAACGGTGGCTGTAACCGCGTCGTGCTGGAGCAATTCCCAGAGGTCGTCGAAGATAAAGCGGTCGAAGGTGCGGATGTATTCCCGCAGAATTGGCTCGGTGAGCATGTTGGGGCGGATGTCGCAGTAGTAAACACCGTCGAGCGGGTTGAGCTTGACGGTGTAACCCTTGAAATGACCCGGGAGGAAGGTGGCGCCGACGCCGTAGCGCGGAAATTTTCCCTTCCGCTGCACATCATTCAGGAAGATGGCGACGTGCGGGACATCACGGCCCGTCATGCGATGGAGGAGGAACTTGTCCACGAAGATTTTCCCGAGCCGGTCTTTGCTACTGGTCTTCACGGAGCCGATGATCTTCACGAGTTCGCCGGACTTAATGACGAGGTCGTGCTGGAACTTCATGGCGAAAGGCTCAATGCCAGCCATCGTGATGGGCACTGCAACGGTGCCGGAGGTGCAATCCACCCCAAGCGCGCAGAGCAGGAGTTGGATGAGACGCTCAAAGAGGTCGCCGTTGATCTTCCGCGCTTTGTTGGACTCGCCGACGGGAAGGGAGTCGAGCGCCGCGCCAATGGTTTGCTGGACCGTGTAGATGCCGCGATTAAAAAGGTCGCGGTCGGCGGTGGTCGGCTGCGCACCGCGGCCACGGGTGATCAAATCGTGGAAGCGCGGCAGGATGTGCTCGAACTCCGCGGCGGTGTAGAGGAGCCGTGTGTTGAAGGGGCGGGTGACGCTGAAAGAGCCGTCGTCCTTGTATTGCAGGAAGCGATAGTGCGGCTCGTTCTGGGAGACGATTTCAGCTTGGATGCGCTGCGGGTCGCTGATGAAGTCGAGATAATGCTGCGCGAAAGAAATATAGTGCGCGAGGTCGAGGAAGCTTTCCTTGTTGGCGGCGCGAACGCGGAGTTCGACCAACGTGCTCATCGGATGCTCTCGCGCCGCTCCGCATTGCGTCGGTCGAGGGCAATCCAGGCTTCGACCGGGCGTTGCGGAACGGCATTCAGGCGCTCGATAGCCCAGAGGTTGTAAGCGGGGTTGGCATCGCAGCCCATCCAGCGCCGGCCGAGTTGCTCGGCAACGACGCAGGTGGTGCCGGAGCCGGAGAATGGATCGATGACGAGATCGCCGGGGTTGCTGGAGGCCAGGACGAGCTTGCGGAGGAGTTCCTCGGGTTTCTGCGTGGGATGAGGCGTCTTTTCTCCCATGCCGTTGCAGGTCGTTGGGATGTCGAAAACATCTTTCGGCTTGGCTCCGGCGGGGTTTGGTTTCCAGTCCTCGCTCCGTTCCTTGCCCTGGCCGTATTGGCTGGTGACGGCCTGCGGATGCTGCGGGTATTTGAGGGTATGCGCGCCGTAGGGGATGCGCACGTGCTCGATGTTCATGGCAAACTCATCGCTCTTGCGCAGATGGAGGATGCTTTCGTGCGACCGTCCCCAGTCGCCGCCAAGGTTGGCTTTGTTTTTGTAATGCCAGACAAGCCAGCGGCAACTGCGAAAGAAAGGCATCGCGACAACTTTGATGTCAGCCAGGACTTCGGAGAAGTTGCAGATGTAAAGGCTGCCGGAAGGCTTCAATGCGCGGGCGGCGAGTTCGACCCACTGGCGGCTCCAGGCAATATAATGCTCGTGGGACTCAAAGCTGTCCCACTGGGCTTTGCGGAGATTGTAAGGCGGATCGGCAAAGCAAAGATCGACGCTGTCGGCGGGGAGAGAACCAAGCCACTTCAGCGAGTCGCCGCAAAAGAGCCGACCGCCGGGGGCCTCGTAGTGCAGTTGGAGCCCTTCGCCTTCCTTTGTTTCATGCACCGTCCCTTTGGGTGCGACCGTCAGCAGGGCGGGCGGTTGCTCGAGTTCGACAGTTTTAACGGGCATGGGTGCAAATAAGATCGTCGGTCTGCTACGGACGGTTTAATGGACGAAGTGGGCCTTGTTCTCAAGCTCGCGGTTTCGGATTTATTGCGGATGTTTGCGCGATGCGCCTAGGCAGTCGGTGGCGTTGCGGGTGGGGTGGCCGGGCTGCCGGCCGCCGCCCCTGCTGCCGGCGGCTCGGTGGCGGTGCCGTCGTTGTAGATGTAAACGACGCCCCAGCGCTGGGCTTTTGCGCGGCGGCTGCCCTCCTCGGGGTCTTTGCGGTAGAAGAATTCGACCGTGTCGATGATGTCCACGGCGAGGTCGTGCGCGGCGGGATAGAGAGCCTGGAGTTCTTCGCTTTGCTGGTCGGTCTTGACCTGCGCCTGCTGGGCGCTCTGGCGGGTTTCCTGAAACGCGGCGAGCACATCGGCGACCTCGGTGGCGCTCGGGTTGGACATCGCGACGAAGGTGTGGCTTTCACTGCCTTGGCGGCTGGCCTCGCCGCTGACGATGGCTTCGGCCGCTTCCTCGATGGCGGCGTAGGTGGAAAGGTCTGGGATCGACGCGGCGCCTACGGCCCGGCCGTAGTAGGAGCGCGCCCCGCTGGCGAAGGCGCCGCGGGCGATGCCGTTGTCGAAGGCCTGGTGGAAGTGGGAGACGAACATGCCCAGCCGGGCGGCGCCCTGGGTGTGGGCGCTGGTGAGCGGAGCCTGCTCGGCTTGGGCGATGTCCACGTCGCTGGCTTCTTTGATCAGGCGGCTCAGCAGGCTGGCGGGATTGGTGTCGTCGAGCTGGGCGAACTGGGCAGCGCTGATGGCGCGGTCGGCGGCGTTGGGGGTGTTCTTGTAGGTGTCGCGCGCGGTTTTGAGGGTGCGCAGGACGGCGGGAACCGAGTTGGGGAGACGGCGATGGGGCATAGG
>CAXTRS010000040.1:0-3140 GCA_964246635.1 uncultured Chthoniobacterales bacterium
AGGTGGCGCTGCCGTGTGAAAAGATCTTGGACATCAAGTTGGAGAACATTCCCATAGTGCCAAGAAAACGAACGCCGCAGCCAAAACGGTCGTCCGGGAGAACAAAACACTTTCCGCGGCGAGCTTTCTTCCCGCGCCGTCGTCAATGCATGTGCGTCGATGGGCTGCGCTGGAGGAAGCAGAGGGTTTCTTTCCAGAGCAGCGAGCCGATTTCGCTGGCGTCTGCGCGGCGGGGACAACCGTTCCCTCAGGTGCAGCCGAACTGATGCTTTGCCGCGCGTCCGCCGGGAGGCGATACTGCGGAGCATCGCTGCACACGAGGCCAGGGAGGTGCCTGCGGTCGATTTTACGAATTTCTCCATGTCACCAACACTCTCCGAAGAAGACCACGCGCTCAGCGAAGAAACGGTCCCGCACCATCTGCGCTCGCTGTTCGTGCTGCGGATCGTGCTCTGCACCGGCGCGGCGGGTTTGGCGTTGGGGAAAATCCTGCTCTCGCCGCCGCTGGTGAATTTTTTCCTCGACCTCCTGTCGGACTACGGCCCGGGCTGGCCGGCGCTGCTGCGCGCGGCGAACCTCGTGGTTTCCGGCACCCTGGCGGTGTTCCTCGCGCTGGTGGTCATGACGTATCTCCTTCAGGCGCGGTTGCAGGCCGAGGTGGAACGGGAAATCCTGACCGCCGCCGGTGCCGCCGCCGCCGCCGCGACGGCCGCCGAGGCCAGGAGCTCCGACTCCGCAAGGGCGAAATGAAGACACTCGGTTCCATCTTGAAAACGCTCCGAGCCGAGGCGGTCATCGCCCTGTTCACGGGACTGCTCGCCTTTGGCCTGTGCATGCTCCTGACCGGCGGCGCCACCATGGCCTCGGCGAGTTTCGCGCTCGCCGCCGGGCTGGCGGCGGCGGCGTTCGACACCTGGTATTTTCATCTGCTCTTCCTCCTGCGGGAGGCGCAGATGCGCGCGGCCGAGAAGCGCTACGGGCGCGAGATGGAAGACGCCCGGCGGCGTTTGCTGGACGGGTCGATCCGCCTGCGCGAAGCACTCATCCGGCGCTTCGAGGAAGACTACCGGCGCAGCGTCGCCACACATCCGCAGCAGGGTGGGGTGAAGCGTCAGCTCCGCGAGGCAAGGCAGCGGTTGCGGGCGCGGCTCTGGACGGTCGAGCGCGCGATCACGGGCGAGCAACTCGTGGCAGCCACGGCGCAAGCGAAGTCCGACCCCGGACTGCTGGAGCGTTGGGCGGCGCGGGTCGATGGCCTGGTCGATGCCCGCATGCAGGTGCAAGGACACGGGGACCTGCTTTCCAGCGCCCTCAACCGGCTGCGCCCGACCCGCCTCGCGCACCAGAGCCGCGAGATGCTCGCCGAGTGGGGCGATGGGTTTTCTTCGCCGGAGGCGAACGGAGTTTCCTCCTCACCGAAGCCGGATGGGCGGAAGGAAAAGTGACGGCTCAGTCTGCCAGGTTGCCTCTGCCGATGCGTCGGTGAGCGCGTTCTCCAGACTCCGGCTGCTTCGGTCGCTCTGTCAGCCCCTTGACCTGGAATCCTTGCCACCCACGCGTGGCGGTTGCAGTCCATGCGATTTGTCACGACCATTCTCGCCCAGACACCATTCCCATGAAAATCGAAGGTCTCAAAGGCGCTTACGAAAAGACCGGCGGCTTGTTCTACTTCGCCCGCATGTGCTCGAAGATTCGTCTGCACGCCGCAGGCAAGCTGCCGGCGGGCTATCTCGAACTGCTGGGCCAGGGGTTCGACGGGCGCACCTGCCGGTATCTGGCGGTGCGCTACGAAGACGTGCGCGCCCAAGTGCTCGCCGGCAAGAGCGACGAGGAAGTGCTCGACTGGTGCCGAATGCACGGCCGCGGACGCCCGCTCACCGATGAAGAGGTGCTCATCTACAACAGCTTCATGAGCAAGCGCGGCTGGCGCGACGACGAGACGGACGGCTTCATTCCGGAGATGATCAAGAAGCACGGCCTGCCGAACGACGGCAGCATGATCACCGATTTCGACCTCATCGAGATGGACGAGGGCCGCTGGTATCCTGACCAGTGGCGAGACGCCTGGAAGTAGCAACCTGCACGGAACGAACCACCCGACCAACAAGATGAAACCAAAAAAGACTAGCCGAAGTGCGCACACGGCGACGTCGCCCGTCAAGGCCAACCAGCCCGAGACCACCGACGCTTACCTTGCCACGGTGCGCGACGAAGCCAAGCGAGCCGCGCTCGAAAAACTGCGCCAGACCATCAAGGCTGCTGCCCCGAAGGCCGAAGAGTGCATCAGCTACGGGCTTCCCGCTTTCCGTCTGAACGGCAAACTGCTCGTGACCTACGGCGCCGCCGCGAAGCACTGCGCTTTCTACCCTGGTTCCGTGATGGGCGATCTCACGGAAGAGGAGTTACAGAGCTATGACACTACCAAAGGAACCATCCGTTTTCCCGCGGACAAGCCCCTGCCCGCCACCTTGGTGCGGAAGCTGGTGAAGCTCCGGATGGCGAGGATTGCCGCTGACTCCTCACCTAAGTGAGCGATGCCTATCCGCATTACCGAAGTCCCCTTCAACCGCTTCCTCGGTCTGCGGATCGCCGCGGAACCGACAGAGCTTTTGCAACTGCCGGCCGGCGGAGACTATCTCAACCATCTGGGCACCGTCCATGCCGGCGCGCAGCTTGCGCTGGCCGAGGCTTCCAGCGGCGAGTTTCTGCTGCGGGCGTTCGGCGACGATGATCTTTCGGTGACGGGCG
Source organism: uncultured Chthoniobacterales bacterium (assembly GCA_964246635.1). Classification (GTDB taxonomy): domain Bacteria; phylum Verrucomicrobiota; class Verrucomicrobiia; order Chthoniobacterales; family SZAS-18; genus JAFAXH01. The sequence continues at coordinate 2,749 of CAXTRS010000040.1, forward strand.
CCGGCGTCGTCGTGCCTGTCGTGCGCCGCGTGGAGGCGAAGTTTCGCCAACCCGCCAGAGGATGTCTCACCACCAGGGCTTCCACGGCGCCGGGCGCGATGGAACAGCTTCGCGCCGATCTCGCCGCCAAGGGGCGGGCGTTCGTCCGCGTCACCGTCGAGTTGCACGATGAAACGGGCGCGCACACGCTTTCCGCCACCGTCGAATGGTTCATTGCACGAAGCTCCGCAGCAGCGGAGGACCGCTCACCCGGCGTCGCCGCCCTGAGCTAAGTGTTCACCCAAAAATAACGCGGCGATGGTTCCGGGGGTGGGGGGGGGGGGGGGGGGGCCGCGGCGGGGGGGGGGGGCGCGGCGGCCCCCCCGGGGGGGGGGGGGGGGGGGGGGGGGGGG
>CAXTRS010000040.1:3150-10864 GCA_964246635.1 uncultured Chthoniobacterales bacterium
GGCCCCCCCGCCCGCCCCCCCCCCCCCGCCCTACCCCGGAACATCGGCTGCGTTATGATTGCCTCCTATCCTTAGCGCGGTGATCATGAAAAAAGAACGATGCGCACGATGTTCCCGAAATCCGCGAATGGCCGCTTCGTCGGCCGGACCGTCTCCCTCGTGGTTTTGCTCGCGCTGCTGACCGTCGCCGCGCCGACGAGCCGCAGCAGTGAACCATCGAAGCCCTCCATCGTCGCCAAAGAAACGCTCCTGGCGTGGGCCTTCGCCGAACACGGCGTGCAGCGCGGCACGTTCGTGCTGCGCGACGGCAAGACGGGCGCGCTGACCACCCGCGACGCCAAACGCGCGGCGACCCGCTTCATCCCGGCTTCCACATTCAAGATCCCCAACTCGCTCATTGGCCTGGAAACCGGCGCGGTCGGCAGCGTGGACGAAGTCCTGCCCTACGGCGGCAAACCGCAGCGTTTCAAACAATGGGAACACGACATGCCCCTGCGCGAAGCGATCGTGCTTTCCGCCGTGCCGATTTATCAGGAACTCGCCCGCCGGGTGGGGCTTCCCCGCATGCAGGAATGGGTAAAACGTCTCGGCTACGGCAACGCGGAGACCGGCGCGGTCGTCGATCAGTTCTGGCTGGAAGGCCCGCTGAAAATTTCCGCCGTCGAGCAGACGGAATTTCTCCTGCGTCTGGTGAACGGCGAATTGCCGGGAGTCTCCGCGAAAACGCTCGCGGCCGTGGGGGAGATCACGATTCTGGAGAAGGGCGACGGTTATGTTCTCCACGCCAAGACCGGCTGGGGCCCGGGCAACCAGGACGACGCCGCCGCTGGCAGCAGCGCGGAAATCGGCTGGTGGGTCGGCTGGGTGGAACGCCCGGGCAAACCAGTGACGACGTTCGCCTTGAACCTCGACCTGCCGGGCGGAGAACAGGACGCCGCCAAGCGCGTGTCGCTCGGAAGGGCTTGCCTGCGCGCCCTCGGTGTCCTGCCGCCGGCTGCGGCCGGTGTCACTCCTTAACGCGCGGAGAGGGAGAAGAGAAAAGTCCGCAGATTGCGCAGATGGACGCAGACAAGAGAGAGGGAGCCAGACGGACTGTCGTCGGCGGCGGACGCGACGCTCCATGGCAGCCTTTGTTTGATTGGTCACACCCGCCGCTGATTAAGGCCCCCGGCGCACTTCCTATCCTTTCCGCTCTGTTTTTTAAGCATTCCGGGGCGCTGGATAAGCCCGCCGGGCCACTATTTAAGACCTCCGGGCAACAAATTAAGACCTCCCCGCGACTAATTAAGACTTCCGGGGCACAAATTAAGACAGCCGGGGAACAAAATAGGACAGCCAGGGCAAAAATTAGGACAGTCGGGCAACAAATTAGGACAGCCGGGCAACAAATTAAGACATCCTGGGCGTAAATTAACACCCCCGGGTCACAAATTAGTGCAGCCGGGGAGCAAATTAGCGCATCCGGGCCGCTAATTAGCCTGTCCGGGCGCGCTTCCAGCGGTGACCACAGCCAATCTCTTTCTCTCTCCGCTTCTGTAACTTATCCCGCTCCTGCTCCCTGCCGTCGCCCGAAGAATTGTTTAGCTGACACAGGTCCCCAGAAGAGCCGGGCTCACATTCTCTGAATCAAGTGACCCTCATGAATATCCCCCTTTCGCCCTTGCGCTGCCAGGCAGTTCGCCTTAGCTGTCCCTGCTGCCCGCTGAATGGGCGGTCGTAAGCGTTCACGTCAACCAACGCGCAGATCCCACGCCGGCTGCACTACGCGCCAGCGGGACCGGATCTCCGCAAAAAAGTTGATGACGTGACCTTATGACCTTCTTCCCAAGATTCTTCTCTTCCCAGCTCGCACTCCTGCGCGGGCTGCCGCAGCCGGCGAAAGTCGCCCTCTTTCTCTTCTTCGCCGCCGGGTTTGCCGATGGCGTGTTGATGCCGTTTTTCGCGCTCTGGGCGCAAAAAGAGGGCGGCATCGCCACCGCGCACATCGGCCTCCTGCTCGGCTGCTATGCCGGCGGGGAATTGCTGGCCACGCCGTTTTTGGGCGGCATCGCGGATCGGCTGGGGCGCCGTCCGGCGCTTTTGGTTTCCACCTTGGGCGTCGGCTTGGGCTTTGGGTTGCTCTACTTGACGCACGGGGTCTTCGCCAGCGCCGCCGCGCTGATCGTCATCGGAGTCTTCGAATGCGCCCTGCATCCCACCGCAGCCACAGTCATCGCCGACGTGACGCCAGCCGAAAACACGCGCGCCAACTTCGCGCTGGCACGCATGGCTGCGGGAGTGGGCGCGGTGGCCGGCCCCGCTCTGGGCGCCTGGCTGGTGCAATGGTCGCTCGGCCTGGTGTTCGTGGGCGCGGCCTCCTCGTTGCTGACGGCGGCTTTGGTGGTCGCTACGTCCTTGCCGGAAACCCGGCGGCCAAATTCGCCGGCGCGAACCGGCGATGACGCCGAGGACGACGACAACATTCTGGCACTGGGAGCCGTGCTGCGCGACCCGCGTCTGGCGGCGCTGCTCCTGCCGGTCTTGCTGCTCCAGATGACAGGCAGTTGGATCGAATCGGTTCTGCCCCTCGCCGCCACCGACGCCGGCACCCTTACGCCCTCCGGCGTGGGCTTGTTGTTCACCTACGCCGGGATCTTCAGCGTCTGTTTCCAGTTGCCGATTCTGCAAGCCTCCGCCCGGCTGGCAGGCTCGACGCTGGTGCTGACTTGCGGCGTTCTCCTCGCTTTGGCCTTCGGCGGGTTGCTCGCGGCGAACGCGCTGCCGATTCTCGTGGCCGCGGTCACGCTCCTGGCCTGCGCGGAAATGGTGGTGGGACCGCTCACCCAGGCGCTCGTCAACGAACTGGCGCCCGAGCGTGCCAAAGCGACCTACATGGCAGCGTGGTCAACGACCTGCGAGACGCCGCCGGCCCGGCGGTCGGCACCTGCCTCTACGCGGTTTCGGCCAAACTGCCTTGGGCGGTTGGCATGCCCATGGCATTAACGGCCGCGCTGGCGCTGTCTCTGGCCGTGCGGCGGCAGGAAACAATCGGCAAACCCAATTAAAGCAATGACCTACACGACGCGGTCATTCACCGACGCACTATCAAGGATCTTCGGCGGTTGAAAAGACCTCGTCGGATGGCCCAACGCGGTCACATTTCTCTTTCCCCCTCGCGGCCGGCTGGCCTACAGTTCCGCGGTCGTATTTCCTGCATCTGTCGTCGCCGTTCCCCTTGAAAAGAAAGCTCGCCAAAGGAACAACGACATGCCGCTGCTGACCGCTTGTCGGCTAGTGAAGGGTGATGCTGCCGCTCTGCCTCAGGCCCAAGGTGCTGCGTGACGCGAGCCATTTTTCGGAACCTTCTGAATCTGCCGCCCTCCGCCCGTTGCGCGACGCCACCCGAACCGATGCCCGCAGCAGGAAACACCGAAGCGTAAATTCTCCAACTTCTTCAGTCCTAAAAGTAATGCGGCGCTCTAAGATCACTCTCCAACAACTCGAAACCTTCCTCTTCTCCGCCGCCGACATCCTGCGCGGGAAGATGGATGCGTCAGAATACAAGGAATACATCTTCGGCCTGCTCTTTCTGAAGCGCCTCTCCGATGTCTTCGACGAAAAGCGCGTCGAGGTTCGCAAGCAATACAGGCATCTTCCACCCGACACTCTTGCGGCCGTGCTGGAAGACAAGGTGAGCTACGGCGATACCTTTTTCGTCCCGCCACGGGCGCGATGGAATGACCGATGGACCGAAACGAAGGATGATGGCTCAACCGAGGAGCACCCGGCGCTGAAGGACACCCAGACCAATATCGGCGCGACGCTGAACAAAGCTATCGCTGTGCTGGAGGACGAGAACGCCGCGCTGAACGGCGTGCTCAAGGGCAACATCAACTTCAACGAGGAAGTCGCCGGGAAGCCGAAGATTAAAAACAGCGACCTCAAGGATCTGCTCGACCACTTCACTAAGAGCGTGGACAAGCGCGGCATCCCGCTGATCAACGACGTGTTCGAGTTCCCCGACCTGCTCGGCGCGGCCTACGAGTATCTCATCAAGGAATTTGCTGACAGCGCGGGTAAGAAAGGTGGCCAATTCTATACGCCGTCCACGGTTGTGCGGCTCATGGTGCGGCTCATTCAGCCGGCGCAACGCATGAGTATCTACGATCCCACCGTCGGCTCGGCGGGCATGCTCATTCAGTGCAGCCAGTTCGTCAGCGAGCAAGGCGGCGACGGCACGGACTTGGAGCTTCACGGCCAGGACAACGACCCCGGCGTCGTCTCCATTGCGAAGATGAATCTCATCCTCCACAACCTCGCTTCCGCGAGCGTAGACTACGGCGACGTTCTGGAGGAGCCGCACAACGTCCGTGACGGCCAGCTCATTCAATTTGATCGCGTGCTCGCCAATCCGCCTTTCGCGCAGAATTGGACGAAATCGAAGTGCCAGCGCACCGACCGCTTCCTCTACGGCGATGCGCCGGAAACCGGAAAAAAGGCCGACCTCATGTTTCTCCAGCACATGCTCGCGAGCCTGCGGGCTACCGGGCGCGGCGTGGTCGTCATGCCACACGGCGTGCTCTTTCGCGGGCGCAAGGAGCGCGACATCCGCATCGCCCTGCTGCGGGCGCGCACCATCGAGGCCATCATCGGCCTGCCGCCAAAGCTCTTTTACGGCACCGGCATCCCGGCGGTCATCGTCGTGCTGAACAAATCCATCCCCGACCGCGAGCGCGACCATGTCTTCCTCATCAATGCCGACCGCGAGTTCGCCGAAGGCAAAAAGCAGAACCAGCTTCGACCGGAGGACATCGAGAAAATCGTTCATGTCTTCCAGCACCGCATTGAGCTGGCGAAATACTCGCGCCGCGTGCCCGTTGCCGACATCGAGCGCGATCACGATTGGAATCTCAATCTCCGCCGCTACGTGGACAACACGCCGCCGCCCGAGCCGGAGGACGTGCGCTGCCACCTGCTCGGCGGCGTCCCACATGCGGAGGTGAATGGTGACACGGCCACGCGGCAGTTCGCGAAGTTCGGCCTCTCGCCCGACTGCGTTTTCGCGCCGCTGGATGAAAAGCGATTGCAGTTTCGCGACAGCCTCGCCTCCACCACCGAAGTGCGTCGGCGCGTGGAAGAGCAGCCGCAGCTCGCTGCCACGCGCACGCGGCTGGCGGATGCGCTCGCTGCGTGGTGGGAGACGGCGCGCGAGGACTTCGCTGCGCTCGCGCCACAGGGCACTGCCACCGTGCAGGAAGGCCCGGCTTCCGGCGATCACCTCACGCTCACCGATGCCCGGCTGCCGCGCGTCCGTGCCGAATTGCTCGAGGGCCTCGTCCGCGCGCTTGTGCCGCTCGGCGTGCTCGATGAATACCAGACCCGAGGCGTCTTCGCGAATTGGTGGGACGGCATCAAATATGACCTCAAGACTATCACCTCGCTCGGCTGGGCGCCCACGCTCATCCCGGAGCCGATGGTCGTCGCCCGCTTCTTCGCCGCCGAGCGCGACGCGTTGGCCGCGCTGGAGCAGCGCATCGCCGAAGCCGAGGCCACTATGGCCGCGGCGGTCGAGGCCGCGCAGGCGCTGCTCGAATACGAGCCGGATGAAGACGAGACCGTCACCGCCGCCACCATGCGCGCTGAGCTGAAGAGCGTCATCTGCGACGAGGAAACGGAGGAAAACCGCCCGTTACGCGAAGCGGCGGAGACGCTCAAGAATGTCGAGGCCGCGCTGAAGCAGCACCGCGCCGACCACGACCGGCTGGGCGACGAGTTGCACCTGAAGGTCGAGCTGAAGCTCCACGGCCCGGAGGACCGCATCGAGGAAACGCAGACGCTCCTCACGCAGGCCGAAGCCGAACTCACTGCGCTCGGCGGCCCGCCGCCGGAGAATCCGCTACGCCGCGCGAAGGGCGAGCCGAAGCCGACGGCGGAAGAAAAGGCGCGGCTCAAGCAGCGCAAAGACCTCGCCGCCGACGTGGCCGTGTTGCGGGCGAAGATTGCGGACCTGTGCGCGCTCGTGCAGGCGATGGGTGGTCGCATCACGGTGGAGGAATCGCGCGAGCTGATCCTGCGAAAGCACCACGACCTCGTCGCCGGGCAGCTTCAGCGTTATGTGCAGGCCGGGGAACGAGCGCTCTTCAGCATCTTCGAGAATCTCTTCACCAAATACGCCACCAGCGCGCAGACGCTCGAAAGGGAGCGTGAGGCTACGCTCGACGAACTCGACGGCGTTCTCGCTGAACTCGGCTACGCATGAGCACTGTCCCGCTAGCAAGCCTTTGCACACAATTACGTTCAGGCGGGACGCCAAAGTCGGATCGCGCAGATTTCTACGGAGGGGATATTCCCTTCGTCACAATTGAGGACATGACAGCGACGTCAAAGCTGATTGCCCGCACGGCGAAGACGCTCACTCCTGCGGGTATGGAGGCATCAAATTGTTGGCTGGTTCCAAGCGGTGCGATTATTTATTCGATCTACGCCACCCTAGGAGTCGCACGCTTGTTGGCAGTGCCTGCTGCGACCAATCAAGCGATTCTTGGAATTATTCCCCACCAGCAACGAGCGGATGCTGAGTTCTTATTCTACTGTTTAGCCGCACTTGAGCCAGATGTCTCACGCTTGGCAGGGCATACAACTCAAAGCAATTTGAGCTCTGCGATCGTCAAGGCTCTGCCGATTCCGAATCTACCGAAACCCGAACAGCAACAAATCGCTCGCGTGCTCGCGACGATTGATCGGGCGATTGAGCAGATGGAGGCGCTGTTGAGGAAACAGCAGCGGATCAAGGCCGGGCTGATGCACGACCTACTTACCCGCGGCCTCGACGCCCAAGGCCGCCTCCGCGACCCCGCCACCCACAAATTCAAACAATCGCGTCTCGGTCTTCTCCCAATAGAATGGACCGTCGCTTCGTTAGGAGTTTTGGCCCGCATCGGATCGGGTATCACACTCGGGAACGAGCCGAGCGGACCAGACACAGTTGAGTTGCCTTATCTGCGTGTCGCAAATGTTCAGGATGGATTTTTGGACCTCTCCGAAATCAAAACTATTCGGGTCTTCAAGTCCGATGTTGAGCGGTTTGCGTTGAAAACTGGTGATGTCCTGATGAACGAGGGTGGCGACTTCGACAAGCTTGGGCGTGGAACGGTCTGGCGTGGAGAAATCGTGCCATGCCTACATCAAAATCATGTCTTCTGCGTCCGCGTCGACGAAAGTCGATTGATTGCAGAATACCTAGCAGCATTCTCGGCGTCGGCGTTGGGAAAGTCCTATTTCGTGCTCAACTCCAAGCAATCCACCAACCTCGCCTCGATCAATTCTAGTCAATTGAAGGCTTTCCCGATTGCGCTGCCGCCTGTCATTGAGCAGCGAATGATCGTTGGATTGCTTGCTGGAACTGACGAGCAACGAGATCGATCAGCAGCGCATCTCGCCAAACTCCGCCGCCTGAAAATCGGTCTGATGCAAGACCTGCTCACCGGGCGTGTGCCAGTGACGCCCTTGCTCGCCTAACCACCACCGATCCTCGCCTACGTCTGAACCTTTTCACTCGTGCTCACGCTCCAACAAATCGTCGCCAGCCAGACCGCCGTCGCGGAGGAGCTGCCGCTCGTCCACACGACGCGCTGCGAGATTCTGGAACTGATCCTGCGCAGCCACAAATTGCAGGCCGGCGAGTGCGAGGTCTTTCACGAGCATCTGCTCTACTTTTTCTACGGGCGCCCGGCGT
>CAXTRS010000040.1:10874-19535 GCA_964246635.1 uncultured Chthoniobacterales bacterium
GCACCGCGATCATTATCAGCCCGTCGGCGGGGTCGAGCTGTGCCCGGTCTGTTTCGTCTTTCGGCCCCACACGATTGGCGCTCTCACGAAGCGCGTGCACGTCTGCGACACAGGCGCAGTGCACCGTCACAAATTTCTGCCGCACTTGGACCGGCCCGACCTTCCCGACCTAGAGCTGAACGCGCAAATCGACAGCGCGCGCAAATTGGTGCCGCTCGTCTTCGGCTCGAACTTGGATTACTTCACCGGTCACGCCGTGAGTCCCGCCCCCGTGGCGTTTTCCGCCGGCAGCGTGGCGCGGCGGTATCATGATTTGCTGCACGACCGGTCTCCGATGGTCGCCGACGACCGCCGCTCGGCGATCGAATTTCAGCTCGATTCGCCACTCCCGCTCGAACATCACCTTTTGTATGTGGTGCTGCCTCGGGAGATGCTCAACCGTGAGGATGTGCGGCGCACGCTGCGCGAGGCGTGGCAGTGCGATCCGATCGGTTACGAGACCGTTAATGCTACGGCGCCAAACGAGAACGTGGTGACGATCCGAAATATTCTTCGCGCGCGCTTTCAGGAAGGAGGGCTCTTTTGAAACACCAAGAAGAGTTGCGTTTGATCGGACTTTATCGCCCACGGGTTGATCCACCCGGTTTCGCCATCCCGGTTTTTCAGGACGGCGCGGGTGCGCTTGTAGCGCAGGAGGCGGGCGCAGATGGCCGGGTCACGGGATTCGTCGAGTGCATCGCGAACCCAACGCATGTCTTCGCCGCACCGCTGCGTCAAGCGAACGGGAGCGCGGAACCGTGGACGAGTCGCGTCGGAGACAGTCTGCTCTTCGCCTTTCAACGGCCGGACGGCAGCTTCGTCGCCGGCCCGCGGGTGGAGGTCGCTGCGGCGGTGCGGGAGGAGTTATTGAACCTGCGCGGGCAGCCCTTCACATGGGCCGAGGCAGCGCGTTTCGTCGGCGATGTTGAACAGCTCAGCCATGCCGAAGCCACGACGGCGAACCTGCTGCGCAACCCCGACCGGCAGAAGCGGGGGATGGCCGCTTTCACCGCCGGCACATCAGCCCCGAAGCTGCGCGCTACCGCCGAAACGCTGCGGCTGGACGAGAAGTCCCATGTTGAAGATCCGCTGCTTGCGCATCTCGAAGCGCTGGAGTGGCAGGTGCTCCGGCTCGACATGCACCACCAGACGCCGACGGGATCGGAGCGGCGCGATTTTTCCGACGTGGTGCTGCGCGACCGGTTGGCGAAGGCACTACAGGTGATCAACGACTGGTTGGAGCCGGATCAGATCGAAGAAGTCGTCGGGCGGCTGACGAGTTTCCCCGGTCATTCGCTGATCGAGAACAACCGGCAGGTGCTCAGGTGGCTGACAGAGGAAGGGCCGCGCGTCGCCGAGAACCGCAGGACGAAGGAAATCAGCCCGACAGTGCGGATCGTGGACTTTGCTCACCCGGAGAAGAACGACTGGCTCGCGGTGAGCCAGCTCAAGGTGCGCATCCCCGGACGCGAGCAATACATCGCGCCGGACGTGGTGCTCTTCCTGAATGGCCTGCCGGTCGCGGTCTTCGAGTGCAAAAGCCCGAAGGTGCAGGAGCCGATCGCGGAGGCGATTGACCAGCTCCTGCGCTACAGCGAGCAGCGGGAGTCGTCGGGCGAAGGCGTGCCGGCGCTGTTTTATTACAACCAGTTCCTCGTCGCGACGTGCGGGCAGATGGCGAAGTTCGGCACGATCACGACGCACGCCGAGCGGCACTTTTATCGCTGGAGCGATCCGTGGCCTTTCACGCTCGACGACGTGGCGAAGCAAACGCACAAAGAAGGCGCGGCGGGTTCGCCAAGCGACCAAGCGCGGCTCGTGGCCGGCATGTGCGCGCATCGCAACCTGCTCTCGCTGCTCCAGTCGTTCACGATCTTCAGCACTGATAGCCGCGGACGCGCGAGCAAGGTAGTGGCGCGGTATCAGCAGTTCCGTGCCGTCCACAAGGCACTGGAGCGGATGACGAAAGGCGAAACACCACAGCAGCGCGGCGGTATCGTCTGGCATACGCAAGGCTCCGGCAAATCGCTCACGATGATCTTCGTCGTGCGTGAGTTGAGGCGCCGGCCGGCGTTGCAGGACTGGAAGGTGGTCTTCGTCACTGACCGCACACAGCTTGAGGAGCAGCTCGGCGAGACGAGCTTGAGTATCGGGCAGACGGTTGTGGCCGCTGAAAACATCGGACATCTCAAGGATCTGCTGCGCGATCCGTCGTCGAACTGCGTGATGGCGATGGTGCAGAAGTTTCAGGAGCACGACCTGCACGCCATTTTCCCCGTGCTGAACACGAGCGCGAACATCCTCGTGATGATCGACGAGGCGCACCGAGGCGAATACGGTCTGCTGGGAGCTAACCTCCAGCGAGCGATGCCAAACTGCACGCGCGTGGCCTATACCGGCACGCCGATTGATAAGACTGAGCGGACCTTCGGCGAATACATCGACTACTACACGATGCGACAAGCCCAGGAGGACGGTGTGACTCTGGAAATCGTGTATGAAGGGCGGACGCATACTGCTGCGGTGTCCGACGCGGCGGCGATGGATGCGAGGTTTGCCGACGTTTTCTCCGAATACCGGCTGGCGGAGCGCTTGCAGATTCTCGGCTACGGAACGCGCGATGCCTACCTCGACGCGAAGCCAACCATTGAGGCGAAGGCACGCGACATGGTGAGGCATTACGCGCGGCACGTTTTCCCCGGCGGCTACAAAGCGCAGGTCGTGGCGAATTCGCGGGTCGCTGCTGTGCGCTATGCACAAGCACTCAGGGACGCCATCAAGTTAGAGGCCGAGGCGCTCGGCCAGGACAACCCGCTGCTCGTTAGTGTCGAGACGCTATGCGCCGTCGAGGTGGCGCTGGTAATCACATGGGGCAATGACGACGATTTGGAAATCAAGGATGCCATGCGCGACGTGGATGTCGCGAAGGTCGTGAAACGCTTCAAGATGCCGTTCGACGCCGAGGAAGCAGACGGCGACGAGAAGCTGAACGGGCGCATCGGATTCGTGGTGGTGACTGAGATGCTCGTCACCGGCTTCGATGCGCCGCTGGAACAGGTGCTCTATCTGGACCGTGTGATCAAAAACCACGGATTGTTACAGGCTATCGCCCGCGTGAACCGCGTGTGCGACGACGGCAAGGATTGCGGCTTCGTCGTGGACTACGTCGGCGTCGGCAACAACCTGCGCCGCGCACTCGATGCCTACGCCGCGCGCGAGCAGCAAGAAGTAATCGAATGCCTGACACCCGTGGCCGAATTGATTGGTGAACTCAAACAAGCTCTCGATGCGATGCTCGCGATGCTTGCTGAGAACGGTGTGAGCGATACCACAGAACCAGAGGCATTCTACGACCTCTTTTACGACGAAGACCTTCGCTTTGAATACCTGACTTCCTTCCGCAAACTAACGTCTGCATTCAACAAGGCCCTCCCGCGCGCCGAAGCGCTCGACTACTTCAAAACCTACCAACGGCTCGCGATGATCAACGAGCTGGCGAGCCAGTTCCTTAAAGACGATCGCCTCAGCATGAAGGGGGTGCCAAAGAAATTGCGCGGAATCACCGACGAGTTTCTCGTATCCAAGGGCATCGAGCAAAAGGTCTCGCCGATCTCGATTCTCGATCCTGATTTCCAGAAGAATGCACCGCACCGCTCCCGGTCTAAAACGAAGGCCGCCGAAGTCGAGCACGCGATCCGGCATCACATTGAAGTAAACTACGACGATGATCCGGAGTTGTCCGCTTCTATCGCCGCCGAAATCGAACGTATTCTGACCGAATTTGCCGGCAACTGGGACGCCATCGCAGAAGAATTGGAAAAGCTGCGGCAAAAGCTCATCGCGAAGGCGCAACAGGAGACACACAGCCTCGACCGCAAACGGCAGATGCCTATTTTCCGAATACTGCATGCCGAGCTCTTTGACTCTGCCGACCTTAACGAAGAGCTAATAGGACAGCTTGTGAATCTCACGCAGTTGCTGTTCCTCAAGATGCAGACGGAAATCCGGCAGGTCGGGTTCTGGGATGCGTCAGCCGCACCGAAGCAGAACCGGCTGAATGGTGAGCTAAAAGGAATCCTGCTCGGACCTGAACACTACAACACCGGACCAATGATGCAGAAGGAAGCGGCCATTCGTGCTCGGCTGATGGAATGGGCACGCGTGCCGAAGAATACCAAGCTGATTTGTCGGCCGTGAACCTCGAATACGAAATCGTCCATTCCGACCGCCGCACCATTGGCATCACCGTGGAACGCGACCGGCGCGTGGTCGTGCGCGCTCCAAGCCGAGCGCGAGCTGAGGCTGTCGCTACAGTGGTGGAAGCGAAGCGGTTTTGGATTTGGAGCAAGCTCCGTGACCCGCACAAATACATGCTGCCGCGCCCCACCAAGGAATTCGTGGCCGGGGAGACGTTTCTTTTCCTTGGCCAGAGCTTCGGTCTTCATTTGGTTAACGAGCCACATGGCGAGGTGCGCTTCGATGGCAACCGTTTCGAGCTTTCACGGACTATTCAAGCCGAAGCGCGCGACTTATTTGCAAGCTGGTATCTTGCACAGGCTAAAGCACATCTTACCCCGCGCGTCGCGGCTATGGCGCGAGCGATGGGCATTGCCTTCAAACGGATCGTCGTGCGTGAAATGAAATACCAATGGGGATCCTGTTCTGTTGACGGGACGCTCACTTTCAACTGGCGCATCGTGCAGGCTCCCACCGTGGTCGTGGATTATCTCGTCGCCCACGAGCTTGCGCACGTGCTGGAACCCAATCACGCGCCCGAGTTCTGGAATATTGTCGCTGTGCATGTCCCAGCTTGGGAGAAAGCACGGGGCTGGCTTCGCTGCCACGGAGCGCGTCTGGAATGGTAGTAAGTTAAGGTGCGAGCGGGGTCAGCTTGTGTATTTTGCGGATTTTTCAAGGTGTGAACTGGTAGCTATCTGGCTGAGCCGAAGAGTTGCAAATTTCACAAACTGCCCCTGCTGATTTCTGTTCACATTCTTCCTCGCAGGGTCGCTCCCCTCGTTTTCTCCTGCGTTTGCCGGACTGGCGCACGGTTGAACCCAAGAGCAAATGAACCGTGGAAGTGCCAGTCTCCAGCGCCAGAGTATTTGATGGCGCGTGAATCGGTCAGTGTTTTCAGCGCCATGTCATCGGCCAATGGTGTAAGGCTCGGCTTTGCTCCGGTGCCGCTGCCAGTTGGCGGTGTATTTGGCCGCGAGCAATTTGTCTCGGATCACCAACAAGTTCTCGCCGTTAAATAATTCGGCGCCCTTGGTGAAATTGAAAGAACCGGTGAGGACGACTTCGCCGTCAATGATCATGACTTTGTTGTGCGCGACTTTGTAGTTGGCATCCAGAAACGTCGGGACGCCGGCGCGCGCGAGGAAGCTGGCCGCGCTGTGCACATCGCTGCCGTTGCTGAAATCGAGCACGGCTTGGACGTTGACTCCGCGCCGGTGCGCCGCCACGAGCGCCTTGGCGATGGGCGCGCTGGAAAACAGGTAGGCTTGGACGAGCACGCCCGTTTGGGCGGCGTTGATTTCGCGCACAATCGCCACGGTGCAGCCGCCATTCGGGGAGAAGAAAACCTGGATTGGCGGCGGTGTGGAGGCTGCGCTGCGGTCGTTGTTACCCGCAGCCGACGCGTGCCCTTGCCTGGCGCGGAGCGGCTCGCGCAGGTCGTCCCCTCGGGCGGTCGGCGGCGCAGGCAGACCAAGCGCCACGCAGAAGATCCATGCGACGATGCGCCTGATTCCGGGCCAATCCAACAAATCTGGCTCAAGACAACGGAGAGAACCTGCGGCTTTTTTCACCGTCGCCAGCAATACGTTGCCGACACCCGCGAGCACAAGCCACCGAGTGCTTTTTGATGTCAAAGCGTCTGCAGCCTGAACAGACGCTTGCGGCACCGTCCCAGCAGAGACTACGGTGATGTCGGTATGACGCTCGAACTCAAGCTGCGCAAGGTCGACGATGCCATCGGCGTCGTGCTGCCGGAGGAAGCGCTCGCGCATCTCAAGGCCGGCGAAGGCGATTCGGTGTTGCTCACCGAGACACCTGCTGTGTTCCACGTCAGCGTCGTTAACCCGGAATCTGCCAAAACGATGGAGGTGTTTGCCGATCTGTCGCGCCGTTACGAGAATGCCCTCCGCGAACTGGCGAAATAAATCAATGGATGAAGGAGCCATATTGGCTGACGCGGGAGGAATGCCTGGCGCTGCACGCGATGATGATCGCGCAACACGGCGGCCTGCACGGGGTGCGCGATGAGACCCTGCTGGGGTCCGCATTGGCGAGGCCGCAGAACCTGTTTGCTTACGGCAAGCCAAGCATGGCCGAACTGGCGGCGAGTTACGCCGTGGGAGTGGTGAAAAACCATCCGTTCCTCGATGGCAACAAGCGCACCGGTTTCATGCTCGGGTCCGGTTTTCTCGAACGCAATGGCTGGCGTTTCACCGCGAGTGAAGCGGAGGTTGTCATGCAAACGCTCGCGCTTGCGGCTGGCGAAATCACCGAGGCGGATTACGCCCGGTGGCTGGAAGCGAACTCTCGCGAATTGGAATGAAGCGAACCGGCCGCAACGCTTCGTCCAGAAGCTTCGGAGGCGCGGGAAGGTGAAGGTTGGGGCAGAGGTTATCCCACCGTCGCCGTTCCCGGCTCGGGCACGGTGAGGTTTTCGTAGGTTTCGTGGACGATGTTATCGACCACGGCGCGCAGATCGCGGGTGCGTTCCCAGATCGCGAGCTGACGGTCGGCGCCGGTGCCTTCGCGCAGGATGCGCTCGACGTGCGCCATCTCTTTTTGGCTGCCGAGTTCTTCGACTTCGGTGGCGATGAATTCGAGCAGCTCGTGCAGGAGGCTGCGTTCTTCGACTTCGGTTTCGCGGCCGAAATCGATGAGCTTGCCGTCGAGGCCGTAGCGGCTCGCGCGCCAGCGGTTTTCGTCGAGCAAACGGCGGCGATAGACGCGGTAGGTCATGTTTCGACCCTGAAGTTTGAAGAGCTTGGCGATGACCGCCTGGATGACGGCGGCCAGCGCGATGGTGTCGTCAACCCGCGATTGGGCGTCGCAGCAGCGCACTTCGAGCGTGTCGAAAAATGGGTGCAGCCGGATGTCCCACCAGATTTTTTTCGCGTTATCGACGCAGTTCGTTTTGACCAGGAGCTTGAGGTAATCCTCGTATTCCGAGATGCTCTCGAAGGCGTCGGGAATGCCGGTGCGCGGGAAGCGCTCGAAGACTTTCAGGCGGTAGCCTTTGAAGCCGGTGTTGCGCCCGATCCAGAACGGCGAGTTGGTCGAGAGCGCGAAGAGGTGCGGCAGGAAGTAGCGCGCCTGGTTCATCACGTGGATCGCGATCTCGCGGCTCGGGATGCCGACATGGACGTGCAATCCAAAGATGAGGTTTGCCCGCGCGACCTGCTGCATGTCTTTGACGATGGTCGCGTAGCGTTCGCCTTGGGTGATTTGCTGGTCGAGCCAGTGGGAAAACGGGTGCGTGCCGGCGCTGGCGATCTTGAGTCCGCGCTTGCCGGCGAGCTCGGCGAGCTCGGAGCGCAGGCGGATGACTTGCTCGCGCGCTTCGGCGGCGGAGCGGCAAATGTCGGTGCCCAGCTCGACCATGGACTGGTGCATCTCGGGCTTGACGTTTTCTTTCAACGTCATGCGGTCCTGGCCGAGATCGAGGATCTGCTGGATGTGCGAACGCAGCTCGCGCGTCGCCGGATCGACGATCTGGAACTCCTCCTCGACGCCGAGGGTGAAGACGTGGTCTTTGAGGGACATGGAACGGAACGAAATTTATCCGCGGATTAACGCGGATTAACGCGGATTTGTTTTGTTCGGTCAGGCGGCATCGCTTTCTGAAACCAAGAAGTAATCTGTGTTAATCTGCGTTAATCCGCGGATCGTTTTTCTTACGTCAGTGCTCGCCCGGCGGCGGCCGTTTGCACGAATTTGCCCCAGCTCAGGTTGTTGCGGCCGGGGACGTGTTCGCGCGCTTTGCGGATGCACATTTCGGACACCGCTTCGACGACCCAGTCGAAATTCGCCTGACCCACGCTGGTGACTTCGGCGTCGGGCGCGGGGTTGCAAAAGTCGATTGCCAGCGGCACGCCGTCGCGCACCGCGAACTCGACGGTGTTGAGGTCGTAGCCGAGGTATTGGTTCAGCGTGAGCACGCCCTGCTCGACTTCCTGGAGCAGTTCCTTCGACGGCTCCCAGCCGGCGGAATAGCGGAGGTGAAACGGATTGCGCGGCTCATATGGCATGATGCGCACGTGCCGCTGGTCGATGCAGTAGCAGCGGAAGTATTTGTCGAAGACGACCTCTTCCTGGAGCATCATCACAAGCTGGCCGGTCTCGCTGTAGGCGCGATAAAATTCTTCGGGATTGTTGAGTTTATACACGTTCTTCCAGCCGCCGCCGGCGAACGGTTTGAAATACGCGGGGAACCCGACGTAAGAGAAAATGCCTTCCCAATCGAGCGGATACGCGAGGTTGCGGAAGGAGCGGTCATTGGTGTCGGGCGGCGGCTGGTTCGAGGGCAGCAGCACGGTCTTGGGGACGTGGACGCCGATCTTCGTGGCGAGCGCGTTGTTGAAAAATTTCTCGTCCGCGCTCCACCAA
>CAXTRS010000041.1:0-19414 GCA_964246635.1 uncultured Chthoniobacterales bacterium
TGCCCCAGTCGCCGTAAAGGATCGCCGCCGCGCGCGGCCAATCGAGGTCGCGCGGACGACTCGTTTCGTTGCCAGCGATCATCAAGGTTTGAGGTGGTTCGGCGCAGGAGCGTTAGTCGGCGGCGGTCGCTCCAGCCGCTTACAGAGAAATGAGGCCGAAAACCGCAGCGCAGAAATGATAGTCCAGTCTGGCTGAAGACCGAGCGTTTCAGACGCCGGCGTGAATCGCTGGCCGACGATCGGAGTCTGGCTCGGCTTCGCGGAGCACCTGACGGGTAACCGGCGCTATGTCGCCGCGGCCGCTGAGAATGTAACGGATAAGATAGATAAGCGGGTTGCCCGTGGACCAATTGAAGTAGGCATGGGGCATCTTGCCGGTCTCGTCTCGCAGGTAGAGCAGGAACGCCGCGATCGCGTTAGGCACCGCCGCGCTCTCTGCGCGCAGGATACGGTAGCGTCCCACCGTGACACCGGTCACGTTGAGGTCGGTCGAGAACTCGCTGGGATCGCGAACATAGACTTCCAGGAAGACGGCTGGCTCGTCAGCCGGGATGAAGTTATCGTCGCGGAGTTCGCGATCCTTGGCCTTGTATTCCGCCTCGTCGCAAAGGCCGGGGTCGTTGGCGAAAATGTGTAATATGTCCCGGTCGGCTATCGCATCGATGTAGCTTTGCGCCTCGGAGTCGAGATTGATTTTCCGCACTCGCAATTCCGTGGTCCGCCACACCCGCGAGAGAAGAGAAACAAGGACAATCGCAAAGATGAAGAACGCGGCGATCTTCACTCCATCGGGGCGCTCGACGACATTGACGACCGTGGTGTAAGCGAATACCACGGTGATGAGCGCGAATGCCACGGTCGCCCCGCGCGAACGCTCACGCCGGGTTGCCAACGTGACGGCCACCGCGGCGGAGGTCATCAGCACGAGCACGCC
This sequence comes from uncultured Chthoniobacterales bacterium, assembly GCA_964246635.1. Classification (GTDB taxonomy): domain Bacteria; phylum Verrucomicrobiota; class Verrucomicrobiia; order Chthoniobacterales; family SZAS-18; genus JAFAXH01. The sequence continues at coordinate 935 of CAXTRS010000041.1, forward strand.
AGTGGCGTAGGCGCCGCCCTGCGCATCGACGCTGGCGCGAAACAGGACGGTGACTACAACAGCGATGGCGGTGTAAACGAGCACGAGCGGCCGAGCGACGCGTGTCCACTCTGGTGCCATGCCATATCGGGGCAGATAACGAGGCACGATGTTGAGCAGCCCGGCCATCGCCGAGGCGCCAGCGAACCAAAGAATCGCGATGGTGGAAAGATCGTAAACGGTGCCGAAGGCGTCGCCGAAAAACTCGTGCGCGAGGAATGCCAAGGCGCGCCCGTTGGCAGGACCAGCCGGCTCGCCATTTATACCGGCAGCACGGAAGGCGTCAGCAGGGATGAGTAGTGTGGTCACCAAGGAACTGGTGAGTAGGAAAACGCTCATGATGACCGCGGCGACGACCAGCAACCGATGGGTGTTGCGGATCTTCCCCGCCGGGCGGGCGCTCTCGTCACCCGGTTCACCTTTGACGAGCGGCATCATCGCGACGCCGGTCTCAAAGCCCGACAAGCCCAAGGCGAGCTTCGGGAACAGGATCAAAGAGACGCCGAGCATTGCCAGCGGACTGCTGTGCGCGGCGAAGAGAGCGGCCTTCCAATCTACGAACAAGTGCGGATGCACGGCGATCTTCCACAAGCCCGCGCCGACGACAATGGTATTGAGCGCCAAATAGGCTCCGACCAGCGCAACGGCGATGCCGATGGCTTCTTTGAAACCTTTGAGGAACACGCCGCCGAGCAATCCGACCAGCGCCAATGTGACCGGGACCGCTTGGCCGTGCAGAAAGTGCGGCGCGAACGGGTTCTCGATCAGGTGCGCGCTCGCGTCGGCAGCCGAGAGCGTGATCGTGATAATGAAATCCGTCGCCGCGAAACCCAGCAAAGTCAGCACGAAGAGCTTGCCCTTCCACCAGATGAGAAGGTGCTCCAGCATGGAAATCGACCCTTCGCCGTGCGGGCTTTCGCGGGCGACTCGCCGATAGATCGGCAGCGCGCCGAAAAGGGTCAGGAGCACCAAGACGAGCGTGGCCAGCGGCGATAGCGCGCCCGCAGCCAGCGCCGCGATGCCAGGCTGGTAGCCGAGGGTCGAGAAGTAATCAACTCCGGTCAAACACATCACTTTCCACCACGAATGCTCGTGCGCGGTGTCCTTCCCTTGCTCCTTTGCGTGGGGTCCCTCGGTGCCCTCGACCGCCGTCGCCTGACCGGCGAGCAACCAGCGTGTGAAGGGATGTGTCGGAGGGCGGTTGGCGTTGGGATCGAGGACAGCGGATTTCATCATGGCAGAAGCGAGGGGCGATACTATGTTGGGTTTTCTTTCGATCAGACAATCACGAGGTCCACGTCCTTGAGTGCGTGCAGCAACTCCTCCGGCAACGCGGTGTTGCCCCGGAGCCGTTGCCAAAAAGACCGTGGTCCCGGCCGGCCGAGCACGAAGTGCGTGATGCCGTATTCCCGAGCGAAGTCGATGAGCGCCGGTGCGACCTCGTCGCGCTTCAGCACGATGACCACGCCGCCCATGCGTTGCGCGGTTTCCAAGGTGTCGTCGATGCTGCGTTGCGCCTCGGCGCTGATGGCGCGCGGGGCTTCGCGCGGGGTGCGGACATAGACGGCATACCAAGGCGCGTTGAGCTGCGAAGCGAGGCGGGCGGTCTTGCGCAGGATCGCGCCGGGGTTTGGGCCGCCGCTGCTCAGCGCGACGGCTACCTGACCCAAGCCGGTCGTGTTTTCGCTGCCGGGCGATTCGTGGCGCTGGCGCCGGTCGAGGAAGTTGGCGCTCTCGCTGAGTGCCATTTCGCGCAGCCGCGTCAAGTTGGCGGGCGTGAAAAAATTGTCCAACGCCTGGCTGACGCGCTCGGTCGGATAGATTTTCCCCGACTGCAAACGCTCGATGAGATCCTCCGCCGGCAGGTCGATGTTTACGATCTGGTCGGCCCGCATCAGAAACTCATCCGGGATGCGTTCCTTCACCCGCACCTTCGTGGCCTGCTCGACCACGTTATACAGGCTTTCGAGATGCTGGATGTTGAGCGTGCTGATGACGTTGATGCCGGCGGAGAGCAGATCTTCTACGTCCTCGTAGCGCTTCTTGTTTTTGCTGCCCGGCGCATTCGTGTGCGCGAGCTCATCGACGAGCGCGATCGTCGGCGCGCGGCGGATGAGAGCCGCGGTGTCCATCTCTCGCAGCTCGACACCCTTGTATTGCGTGACCACCGGCGGAACGATCTCCAAGTCGCCGATCTGCGCGGTGGTTTCCGGCCGTGCATGCGGCTCGACGTAGCCGATCACCACATCGACTCCGCGCTTCTTCAGACGGTTGCCTTCGATGAGCATCTGAAACGTCTTTCCCACCCCTGCGCAGGCGCCGAGATAGACCTTTAGGCTCCCCTGTTGCTGCTGCTTGATGAGCGCCAGGAAGTCCTCCGCGTTGCGACGCGGGGGCTGGGGAAGTTCAGCGGGCATGCGCCACGTAATAGGGTCGCTCGACGCTAATTGCCGCCCGGCAGCTTGCCGTCGAGTTCGAGGTTCAGAGTCAGGGTGTTGACGGTCGGTTCACCCAGGATGCCGAGATCACGGCCGCGCGTGTGTTTGGCCACGATCCCGCGCAGGGCGGCCTCATCGAGTTTCCTTTCGCGGGCAACGCGCGGCAGTTGCAGTGCTGCGTTGGCGAGGGAGATGTGCGGGTCCAACCCACTGCCGGAGCGGGTGACGGCGTCGGCGGGCACCGCGTCGGTCTCCTTCAACCCGTTGGCGGATCGGTAGGTGGCGACGAGGTCTTTCACGCCGTCGAAGTTCGTCGGATCGTTTACGTCCTTGCCGGCAGCGTCCTTTTTGTGTTGGCCGTTGATGAGCTTGTCGCTCGTCGGTCCAAGGTTTGACCCGGAGCTGGCGGCGGCATCGTAGCCGGCCGCGCCGGCGGCGCTGGGACGCGGGTTGAAGTATTGCTTGCCGCTAAAATTCTGGCCGAGCAAAGCGCTGCCGAGCACGGTGCCATCGGCCGCTTGGATCAGGCTGCCGTTGGCTTTCTCGCGGAACAGCGCCTGGCCGAGGCCCCAGACCACGAGCGGGTAAAGACCGCTGACGATGACGCCGAGCACGAGGGTTGCGACGACGGCGTTCTTCAACTCGCCCAACAGCGAGTAACGCGGCGCGCCGGGCCGGTCGGGGAACGTCGTCGCGGGGCGCGGGTCGCTGGCAGTTTTGCGGCGGGAAGCGGAAGTCGCGCTGGTGAGCGTCGGAGGCTCGGAAACGGAGTTGGATGTGCGCATGAGGATTTGAAAGATGGGTGTCACGGAAGTGCGGCGAACCGTTAGCTAATGAGGTGCAGCGAGGTGATGAGAACGTCGATGAGCTTGATGCCGATGAACGGCACGACGATGCCGCCCAACCCGTAGATGAGCAGGTTGCGCCGCAAGAGGACGCCGGCGCCGAGCGCGCGGAACTGCACGCCGCGTAGCGCCAGCGGAATCAGCAGGATGATGATAATCGCATTGAAGATCACCGCGCTGAGGATGGCGCTGTTCGGACTGACCAAGTGCATCACGTTCAGCGGCGCGATGGCCGGAAACGCACCGAGGAGCATCGCGGGGATGATGGCGAAGTATTTCGCCACGTCGTTGGCGATGGAAAAGGTCGTCAGCGCGCCTCGGGTCATGAGCAGTTGCTTTCCGATCTCGACGACCTCGATCAGCTTCGTCGGGTTCGAGTCGAGATCGACCATGTTGCCGGCTTCCTTTGCGGCTTGGGTGCCCGTGTTCATCGCGACGCCGACGTCGGCTTGCGCCAGCGCGGGCGCGTCGTTGGTGCCGTCGCCGGTCATCGCCACGAGCCGGCCGCCGCCTTGCTCTTTGCGGATGTAGGCGAGCTTGTCCTCGGGCGTCGCCTGGGCGAGGAAGTCGTCCACGCCGGCTTCCTTCGCGATGGCCGCGGCGGTGAGCCGATTGTCGCCGGTGATCATCACCGTCTTGATGCCCATTGCGCGGAACCGCTCGAAGCGATCCGCGAGGCCGCCTTTGACGATGTCTTTGAGATAAATGACGCCGAGCGCCCGCTCCTTCGTGGCGACGACGAGCGGCGTGCCGCCTTTGCGCGAAATCTCCTCGACCGTTTGGTCGATCTCCGCCGGAAATTTCCCGCCGACATATGTGCGCACTGCGTCGGCCGCGCCCTTGCGGAAGCTCTGACCGTCCACGTCCAGGCCACTCATGCGTGTCTGCGCGGTGAAGGGCACGAACTCCGCGTGCGGCAATTGACTCACCTCGCGTCCGCGCAAGCCCTGCTGCTTGGACAGAACGACAATGGAGCGACCCTCCGGTGTCTCATCCGCGAGCGAGGAAAGCTGCGCCGCGTCGGCGAGATCCTCAGGGGAAACGCCGGGCGCCGGAATGAACTCGACGGCCTGTCGGTTGCCGAGCGTGATCGTGCCGGTCTTGTCGAGCAAGAGCACATCCACATCGCCCGCGGCCTCGACCGCGCGGCCGGACATCGCGAGCACGTTTTTCTGCACGAGCCGATCGATGCCCGCGATGCCGATCGCCGAGAGCAAGCCGCCGATGGTCGTCGGGATCAAACAAACGAGTAGCGCGACCAGAACGGTGATCGAGAAGTTCACGCCCGAATACACGCCGTAGGGTAAGAGCGTCACGCAGACGAGGAGGAAGATGATCGTCAACGCAGAGAGCAGAATGGTGAGCGCGATTTCGTTCGGCGTTTTCTGACGTTTCGCGCCTTCGATGAGGCCGATCATGCGGTCGATGAAACTCTCGCCAGGGTTGGCGGAGATGCGCACTTTGATCTCGTCGCTGAGCACCTTCGTGCCGCCGGTGACACTCGAGCGATCACCGCCGGCTTCGCGGATCACGGGAGCGGATTCGCCAGTGATAGCGCTTTCGTCCACGGTCGCCGCGCCCTCGATGATCTCGCCGTCGCCCGGGATCGTTTCGCCGGCGGTGACGAGGATGACGTCGCCCTTGCGCAGGCTGTTGGCGGAGACGCTTTCCGTGCCGCCGCCTTCCTTCGCTCGCACCGCCTTCAGTTCGGTGCGTGAAGCGCGCAAAGTATCGGCCTGGGCTTTGCCACGACCCTCGGCCATCGCTTCCGCGAAGTTGGCAAAGAGCACGGTGAACCAGAGCCAGAGCGTGACTTGGACAGTGAACGGCTTCGGCTCGGCCGAGGCGAAGATTTGCGCTGTGGTGACGAGCGCGCCGACTTCGGTGACAAACATCACCGGGTTTTTCACCATCGTCACAGGGTTCAGCTTTTTGAACGCCTCGCCGATGGCGGGGACGATGATCTTCGGGTCAAAGATAGAGTAGGATTGAGCAGCCATTTTAGGAAGATGCGGAGTGCGAAGCAGTGGGACAGCCTCGGATGGTTAGAACAGCTTGCCGGTGTGCATCAGGAAGTGCTCGACGATGGGGCCGAGGGCGAGGGCGGGCAGGAAGTTCAACGCGCCAATGAGCAGCACGGTGCCGATGAGCAGCACGACGAAAATCGGACCATCCACGGGGAAGCTCCCCGGCCCCGGCGGAGTCAACTTCTTCGCCGCCAATGAGCCGGCGAGCGCCAGAATCGGCACGATCATGAGGAATCGCCCGATGAGCGTCGCCATTCCGATCGTCGTGTTATACCAAGGTGTGTTCGCGCTGATGCCGGCAAAGGCGCTGCCGTTGTTGCCGGTGCCGGAGCTATAGGCGTAGAGCATTTCGCTCAACCCGTGCGGCCCGTTGTTGTTCGTGCCGTTGGTCGCCGCTGAAGTCACTGGGTCGGGCGGGCCGAAGTTGTTCGCCATCGCTGCCCAAGCGGAAAAACCGAGAATGGAGAGCGTGAGGACGAGCACCACGAGGGCGGACATCTTCACGTCAAAGGCACCGATTTTCTTGCCCAGGTATTCCGGGGTGCGGCCAACCATGAGGCCGGCGATGAAGACCGCGAGGATGACAAAGATCAGCATCCCATACAGCCCGGCGCCAACACCGCCGAAGATGACCTCGCCGAGCTGGATGTTGAACAATGGGATCAATCCGCCGACCGGCGTGAAGCTATCATGCATCGAGTTCACCGCGCCGCAGGAAGCGCTCGTGGTGATAGTGGCGAAGAGCGCGGAATTAAAGATACCAAAGCGCACCTCTTTGCCTTCCATGTTGCCGTCCGTCGCGGCGACACCGAGTCCGTGCATGATGGGATTTCCCGCGACCTCCGCCTTCCAACAGACAAGGAGGCCAGCTAAGAACAAGGCGGTCATGGCGCCCCAGACCGCCCAGCCGTGACGCTGGTTTTTTACCATGCGACCAAGGTAGTAAGTCAGCGCACTCGGAATGGCGAAGATGCTCAGCATCTGGAGAAAGTTCGAGAGCGGCGTCGGGTTCTCGAAAGGGTGCGCGGCGTTGGCGTTCACATAACCACCGCCGTTGGTGCCGAGCATCTTAATGGCAATCTGGCTGGCGATGGGTCCTGCGACGATGCTCTGCGTTTCCACCGCCTGATCCACAAGCACGACGTTGCCGGCAGCATCCTTCACCGGATTATTGCTTTCATCTATTTTTGGAACCTGAATCGTCTGCTTCTCGGTAAGTGTCGCGCTGTCGTAAGGCTTGAAGTTTTGCGGGATACCTTGCGAGATCAGAAATATCGCGTAGAAGATGCAAATCGGCAGCAGCAGGTAGTAGTGAATGCGCACCAGATCGACCCAGAAGTTGCCGATAGTGGCAGACTCCCGCCGGGCAATGCCGCGCACCAGCGCGGCGGCGATAGCGATGCCCACCGCGGCTGACCAGAAGTTATGACTGGCGAGTCCCACCATCTGCGAGAGGTAGCTCATGGTGCTCTCGCCGACGTAGCTCTGCCAATTCGTGTTCGTAGTAAACGAAGCCGCCGTGTTGAAGGCGAGGTCGGGCGAAATGACACCAGCGCCGGTGAGATTGCTGGCGCTCGTCACGCCGAAACCCTGGGGATTGAGCGGCAACTTGTGCTGCAAGCGTAGAATTTTGTAGGTGAACAGCATCGTAACCATGCTGAAGAGCAACATAGCGACGGTATAGCCTTTCCAGCCGTGCTCCCGGCGCGGGTCAACGCCGAGCAGTTTGTAGGTTGCTCGTTCCAGTGGGCCGAGCACCGGCTCTAAAAAGGTGTTGCGGCCATCGAGCACCTGAAAAAGATAGATGCCGAGTGGTTTTGTGATCAGCAGCAAGATGCCGATGTAAACGGCAAGTTGAATCCAGCCAGACGCGTTCATAAATGGAGCGGTAAGAAGGAAGTCAGGTGTGCCGACGATCAAAACTTTTCCGGATAGATCATGGCAGAGAAGAGATAGACGAGCAGCGCAAAGGCGATGATGCCAACGATAAGTATTCCCATGGATTGAAATGGCTGAGAGTGGACAGGCTAGATTCGCTCGCACCACCAAGAATAGGCGATGGAACCGAGGAAAAAGCCGATGGTGGCCAGCACGTAGATGAGGTCGAACATAGACAGAGAGCAAAGAGAAGTTGGCTGGTGAACTAGGTTAGAAGCGAACTCCGATACCACCGAAGACGTTGACGTCGGGCGCGCCACGCGTCAGACCGAAGAAGCCGTTAACATCAATGGCGATGTTGTCGGTCAGTTGATAAATCAGGCCGGTGTCAGCGGTGAGCACCAGCGAGTCAGTGTCGCTGCGCCGGCTGCTGACCGCGGAAGCAAACTCGGCGTAGCCACTGAGCTTGCCGTTGAGCACTCCCGGAATGGCGCGTGACACGCCGATACTGTTGCTGAAGAGCGCGTGGTAGTCGGAGGTATCGCCGTTGTAGAGAAAATCGTAGCGAGTTTGGGCGAACAAGGTAAACCCTGCCGGCAGGGAAAGGTTTACCGGGAAGTTGATGCCACCCTCCACCCGGCCGTTGCCCAATGGGCGCTCAGCAGTGGGAGCCTTCACAAAGGGTATGACAGCAAAAGCGAACTTACCTCCTTCGTTGCCAACGAGGTTGATTTTTAACCGGAAAACCATGTCGCCATAGCCATCCACCGTGGTTGACTGACGAGTGCGCACAGGCACGGTCGTCACCAAGGTCCCGCCGCCGGGCTGGGGCACTGTGACCGTGCGTAAGCCGGTAACCTCTGTGCTCGTCGTGTGAACTCGCACGTAGCTTGGGATGAGCACTTGGAAGTCGGCGTTTTGAAACAAGCCAACCTTTAAGAAGGTTGGAGCTACGAGGAATGTTTCGACGCGCGTATCGGTGCCGAGCGCGTTGTAGCGGTCGTAGGTGTAGTTCGCAAAATCGGCTTCAATTTGAAGCCTCCCGGCATCCACGGTGATCGGGCTGTCTGTCTTGCTCGGTCGGTCCGTGTTAAAGGGTCGCAGTTGCTCTTTCGGCGTTGGATTGAAGAGATTGTATTTGAGCTTCGCGGCGGCTTTCTCGGTCGGAGTGAGTTCCACACTTGCGGAAGCATCAGCTTGTTCGCCGGCGCGGACTTGCGCGAGGGCGAACAAGCTCGCGAGGGCGGCGGTAACGATGATCTCCGGAGTTTTGAAACGGGACTTGTGCATAGAGTGTGAAGCGAGAGATGCGGTGTAGAAAACAAGGCAAGCGTCCCACTGCCTGTGTGAGACAGCCGGCGCTTCGAGACGGGCGAGTTGGGCCTGTGCCAGGCTGTGGCCGGCATAGAGGTCCAGGGCGCGGCGATAAAAGCGGCGCGCATCGTGATCCTTGCCGTTGAGCTCCAGGAGAACTCCGTAAAGGTAGTGCGCGTCGGCCGAGGCGTTGTTGAGTTCGAGCGCGCAGGCGAGGTGACTGCGAGCGGTGGCGAAGTCGCGACAGTTCAGCGCGTGCTTGGCCTCGACGATCTGCCGCGCATAGCTGTCGGCGGCGGAGCCTTTGAGTTGGTTGGCGGTGGCGGCAGTGGCGCGGCTTCGCGCAATGATGTCCACGACCGCGGCTCGCAGCCGTGACGGTTCCAAGGGTTTTTCCAGAAAGTCGATGGCGCCCAGCTTCATCGCCTCGACGGCATCCGCTACGCGCCCGTGCGCCGTCATCATCAGCACGGAAGAATCCACACCGCGCGCGCGGAGATCCGTCAACAGCTTCAGCCCGCTCTCGGCGCCGAGGCGCAAATCGAGAATGAGCAAGTCGTAGCGGTGGCGCTGTGTCTTCGTCAGCGTTTCTTCGACGGACGCCGCCAAATCGACGACGTGGCCTTCCGCTTCCAGCGCCACCTGGAAGGTGAAGCGGATCTGGCGGTGGTCGTCCACGAGCAGGATGTGAAAAGATTTCATCGAGAGCGGTCTTGTGCTCCAAAGCGGCGGATGTCTCCCGGCTCAGCAGCCGACGTGAAACGGGCGCTTGCTCGTCCCGAAATGGAACAGCTCGTAGAGGCGCCGCATGTTCTCCTGCGCCGGCTCGTAACGGCCGTTGAGCGCGATGGCCTTGCCGTAGGCGCGCTGGGCCGCGTCGTAGTTGCCCTGCATCTCGTGCAGCACGCCAGTGAGATTGTGCGCTTCGATCGAATCGGCTGAGCGTTCGTCGAGACGGAGCGCGGCCTCCAGGCTGGCTTGGGCGGCTGGGAAATCCCGCAAGTTGATCTGGCGCTTGGCGGCGCGCAGGAATTCCTGAAAGGTGCGCGGCTCCGCCTCGATTTCCAAGGGTGCGAGGTGCGCGTGGCGGCGCAGGACCTCCGTGACCAGCGCCCGCAGCGCGGCTGGCTCAATGGGCTTCGGCAGAAAGTCGATCGCGCCGAGTTTCACTGCGCGCACGGCGTCGCGCACCGAGCCGTAAGCGGTGATCATCACCACCGGCGTCCCGATGCCGGCAGCGCGCATTCCTTCCAAAATTTTCAGACCGCTGTCGTCGCCGAGGCGCAGGTCGAGGATGACCATGTCGAAGGTCTCCGTTTTGAAACCCATCATCGCCTCGTCGGCGCTGGCGGCTTCCTGCACCTCGTGACCCTCGGTTTCCAAGGCGGTGCGGAAGGTCAGGCGAATCGTGCGCTCGTCGTCGATGATGAAAATTTTGGCGCTCATGAGCGGTGCGAAGCCTGGGCTTCGGGGAGGAGCGGCGCGGATACCTGTGCGGGTAGGGTAAAGAAAAACTCGCTGCCCCGGCCGCCCGGTGCGTCGGTGACACCGATCGCGCCGTCGTGCGCGCCGACGATTTCCTTGCAAATGGCCAGTCCAAGGCCCGCGCCTTCGCGACGCTCGCCCGGCAGCCGATAGAATTTCTGGAAAATGCGCTCACGCTCCGCTGCCGGCACACCAGGGCCGCGGTCGATGATGCTGAAGCGGACGGTGTTGCTCGCGTCGAGCTGGCGATGGGCGGTCACGACGATCTCCTCCCCGGGCGACGAATGCTTCGCAGCGTTGGAGATCAGGTTGGAAAAGACGTGCGCGATCTGGTCGGTTGAGACGAGCACCGGCGGCAGGTCTGCGTCGATCTGCGCGACGAGTTTGGAGCCGGCTGCGCCCACGAGTTCGCGCGCGTCCTCAACGGCGCTGCGCGCGAGTTCCTCGGGCCGGCTGGTGCGGCGTTCGCTGATCGCCGCGCCGCTCTCCAGCCGGGCGAGGTCGAGGAGGTTGTTGATGAGATCAAGCAGCCGCTCGGCGTCGTCGCGCGCGGCGATGAGCAATTCGGCTTGTTTCGGTGTGAGCGAGCCGATGCGCTCCTCGAGCAGGAGGTAAACGGCCATGCGGATGCTCGTGAGCGGCGTCTTCAGCTCGTGCGACACCGTGGCGACGAGGTTCGTCTTCACGTCGTCCATGAGCCGGAAGCGGGTCACGTCTTGCAGGATCGCCACCGCGCCTCCGTCACCTTCGCGGAAGCCGATGACGCGCGGCAGCAGGAACCGCTCGCGGTCGTCCACCCGCACGCAGACCGCTTTCTCGAAGCTGTCGGGCACGTAGTCCTCGCCGCCGCCGAGCACTTCCATCGCCAGTGGGGTAATGGGCAGAACGACTCCGGAGCCGTTTAGCTTTTTGCGCAGTCGCTCGGCGGCGGCATTTTGGTAAACGACCTCGCCTTCGCCGGAAAAAATCAGGATCGGGTCGGGCAGCGCGGCGAAGGTCGCCTCGGTGGCATGACGCGCCTGGATCAACTCATCGGCGGTGGTTTGCCGATAAAGCCGCAGTTTGCCGGCCATCTTGTTAAACGCATTGGCGAGCTGGCCGAGTTCATCTTTGGACTGAACCGGCAGGACTTGGTCGAGGTTGCCCTCGCCCAACTCACGCGCGGAAACCGTGAGAGTTTTGATTGGCCGCAGGATGGAACGGCTCAACCGGTAGGCGAAAAACAGACCCAGCGGCAAGGCCGTCGCCATCGCCACCAGCATGATGCGCGTGGAGCTCGCGGCGGTGTCGCGGGCGCGCTGATCCTTACCCACCATCGCCCTTTCATTGAGCTGCTGGACGGCCAGCGCGGCATCGAGCAACTCGTGGAGCGGGTTGCCGAAATCGGTAGAGGCAGGATTGGTCAGCGCGCTTTCCGCCGCGACGAGGAAAGCGTCGTTGCGGGAATGGAGTTGTTGCGCCAGTTCGACTTCGCCCTTCTCGGTGACGTTGCCGAGTTCAGTTTCCACGCAGCGCCGGCAAATCGCGGCTTGCGCGTCGAAGGCGGTGCGCGTGCGCTCGGACGTGGCGGCACCGGCGCGGTAGAAGCTCAGCGAGCGGTCAATGCTGAAAGCCGCTTCCTTGAGGTCGCGCATTGCGGCGACGCTTTGGTAGTTTTCGCGCAGCGTGGTGTTCGTCGCGCTGCCCAAACGCACGAAAAGCCAGACGGCGTAGGAGCCAACCACGATCAACAGAATGATCAGCGGAGCGACTCCAAGGAGGATGCGGTTCCTAAGCATGACGCAGGGACGGCGAGCCTTAGCCACCGACGTGCCACGCCCGCCAAGTTCAGGTGTAACTGGCTGTGGATTCCTTAGTTAAAAATAAAGCTCTTCGACCACACAAGTGCCGATACGTTGCAAAATGCAACGTGCCACGGGGTCGAAATTGCAGAATACACGATGGCGCGATTTCAAGCGCCGGCGAGCTTCAAGATGCCTCGTTTTCCCACTTCCGGCGTCGGCGGTAGAGCGTGGCCGGATCGATGCCGAGAATTTTGGCGGCGTCTTCCAGCCGAGGCGTTTTCGCCAACACCTGGCGCGTATGCTCGTCGCTCAATTCCGCCAAGGTCGCGCGCCCGCCGATTTCCAGTGTTGGCGCTTCCGCCGCGTGCATGGCTTCGGGCAAATGGCCCAGCTCGATCTGCGTGCCGTCCGCGCACAGGATGACGGCGCGTTCAACCACGTTGCGGAGCTCGCGCAGGTTGCCCGGCCATTGGTAATGGCACATCGCATTGAGCGCCGCCGGGCTGAATTCGGTGATTGGCCGGCTCATCTGTTGGGCGAAGAAACGCAGGTGCGTTGCAGCCAGCCGAACGAGGTCGCGCGGTCGTTCGCGCAAGGGCGGCAGGTGCAGAGCAACCACGTTAAGCCGATAGAAGAGGTCCTCGCGGAAGCGGCCTTCTTTCATCGCTGTGGTGAGGTCGCGGTTCGTCGAGGAAATCACGCGCACGTCTGCTCGGCGGGTCTGCGTCTCTCCGACCCGCTCGTATTCACGTTCCTGGAGGAGGCGCAGGAGCTTCGCCTGGATCTCGGGCGGCACCTCGCCGACTTCGTCTAGATAAAGCGTGCCGCCGGCTGCCGCCGCGACCTTGCCTTGCGTGTCGGTCAGCGCCCCAGTGAATGCGCCTTTGACGTGGCCGAAGAGTTCGCTTTCCAGCAGATCGCGTGACAAGCTCGGGCAGCTCACGGTAACAAACGGCCGCTCCGCGCGCGGGCTGCGCCGGTGCAGCGCCCGGGCCAGCAAACTCTTGCCGGTGCCGCTCTCGCCGAGAAGAAGGATTGAGGCCGGACTGTTGGCGGCTTGGAAAGCGAAATCGAGCACTTTCTGCATTGCCGGTTCCTCCGAAGCGAGGTCGGCAGCAGGTGAATACGCCTGCGCTTCCAGTTCCTCGACGCGCCGCTCCAAGCCGCGTGTCTTGGCGATGCGTTCAACGGTCAATCGCACTTGTTCAGGTGTGAAAGGCTTTGGTAGATAATCTGTCGCGCCGCGTCGCATCGCTTCGACCGCCGTATGAATTGAGGCATGGGCCGTGATCATTACGACAGCTAACCCGGCGTCGGCCTGCCGGAGCTTTGCGAGCACTTCGAGCCCGTCTTCGTGGCCCAGCCGAAGATCGAGAAAGGCAATGTCGAACGACTCTTTCTGAAGTTGGCGCAACGCCCCGGAACTGCTCTCGACGGCCGCGATCTCATGGCCCTCGGTTTCGAGTGCGCTCGACATCATCCGACTAATGTTGCGCTCGTCATCGATCAGCAAAACCCTCATCGTTATAGTGCCTCATAGTAGCCTCGAGGCTGTCACGCCCTCCGGTCTGTGTAAATGGCGACGTTGAGACCCACGTGCATTGTGCGCAACGAGAGAATGTTTCTGACAGCCGCCCGCGCCGGCACACGCCGCTGGTCCACAGCCAACGGTCGCATCCGGCCCGGCTCATTCAACCGCATTCTCGCACAGGCAGCCGAGAGGCGCCTAGGCGGTTTCACCCTCGGACTGCTTGTTGCCTTGCACCGGCATTTCGTCCTGCGCTTGCGCTGGCCGAGTTTTCTCGCGAAAGCCGCCCAAAGCACGCTTGAAGGCTGTCATCAAGCGATGAGCAACGAGGATTCAGCTTCCTGTCGAACGGCGCTTTCTCTGTATCGGATGCTGGGTGAAATCATTGACGAGGCTCTAGCGGCCGCCCGAGCCGCCCAGGAGGATTTCGCGCTCTGCGCTTGGTATGTCGGCGAGCAGGAACGCGAACAGCACAGCCTCTACGCGCTCGGTGAGATCGTCAGCGACATCGAATATTTTCTGAACCGCGCTGTCGCCGCAAACAGCCGCCTCAACGCTGGCCTCGAACTGCTCTCCCGCGTGCGACCGGTCGTGGCGCTGGATTTCCGCGCACCTCTTGACCAAGTCGCCAGTCATTTGTCGCTGGTCGCCGACGAACTGGGAGAACGCTTGCGCGCGCTCAGCCACCTGCTCCCCTTCGACGGCGAGAGCGCCATCGCTAATACTCACTGCGTCGCGCTGCCGCTCTACCGAAGCTACTGCCGGCTCGTTGGCTCACCTCTGGGAACCGCGCTCTGCAAGGGACCAGCGTAGAGATACCTTCGCACACCGTCGTGCGCATGGGACGACTAACGATTGCCGAAGTGCTCTCGCTAGCGCATTGCGCGTTTGACGCTGGGATGATAAGCAAATAATGCTAAATGCCCCGGCTAGGTGTAATAATTTCAAATCCAGCATTAGAAAGTATATCTCGGAAAGATGAACGCTGAGCTCCGAGGAGGCTACATTGAGTCATAACTGGATTTGGCGCTCCCGTTGATAGCTCGTCCTTAAGCATTTCTCGGTTGCCATGAACCGTTCAAGTTCCCAACATGGTATTCTCTTGCGGCGCAGATAAAGACACGAGCGTAGTGCTTGTTGATCGAGCCAACGGTAAACAATAATGGCTGATAGCCGCAACTCGGTGGCAACCTCATCGGCTGTAAGCACCAATGGTAATGCTCCCGACGCTTGCATCTCCAGCGACAGATCAACCGGATAGCCGCACGAGTCGGTAAAATATTGTTCGCGCGTTTTCGCTGGAATTCGGATCGGCCGCATCCGAGCACAACACGGCAGCTTTCCGCGTATGACCAGACGATGGATTGTATCGTCGGACTGCCGAAGCAGGCGTCCAATCTCACACACCGTAAACAGACGGCGATAAATTGGATTAGCTCGTTGTGACGTGCCGTGTAGGACCACGGCTGTGATAAAGCAGCTACCAAAGCTATGCCATTTTCAAGCGTTTTAACAAAAAAACAGGTAGAGTTGTCAATTCATGTCAAAACTTGTCATGAACTTAGAGGGAAAATCGAAATTCACTAATAAATTTCTGCTACTTTGACATTATTTGACATGGTATGACAAGTTTTGAAAAGCTCATTCGCAAGTTGCTTATTTTGTGAGTGTTACAATGAAAAAAGATACGCCTTTTTGTCCCGCAAATTTTCTTGCGTTTTGTGGACTATTCAAAAAGATCGCTCACTTTTGAATATCAAACATGAGAAACTGTAGCTACTATGAGAGATGAGCTGCTTTGATAGGTTAGCAACGTGCGTTTTCACTCGTATGTCCCATGTTCTCAGTGATCGACTATCGTTTGTATCCATACTGTTCTGTGGCAGGTAGCCGTCACGAAGCCGCGGAAGAGCTGACTTCCTTAATTGAAAAAATGCGATCCGCTGAGCTAAGTTGTCACGCTGGTTTTAGCGATTTTGGGGTGAAACGCACCTTCTCGGCTGCCTCGCGCCCGTGACCTTGGCGTGGATGCACATAGGTCCGCAGCACCAAGACTCCACCGTCCTTGTGTCCAAGCCAGAGTGCGATGGTTGGAACATCCACACCTTGCTCTAAACATGCGGTGGCAAAGTAATCGCGCAGTTTATGGTGAGTAAGCCGCAGAAAACCACCATGGGTTGTTCCGACAACCCTCGCTGCGCGATCCATGGAGTGCTGACATTCGCCAACTTGACAGACAGAAGCCGTCCGTTGTTCGTCTTGTCGTTCGGCACGCATCCGCTTCAATAGCTGGCCCAACTCCGGCGTCATTGGAATAGTGCGGTATTGCCAGTTTTTAGTGCCCGTGACGGGATCGCCGGCGATTCTCAAAGTGTTGCGAGTAAAATCTACGTCTGCCCAAGTCAGCCGGCGGGACTCGCCGATTCGACAGCCAGAGAAGGCCAACAATGCCGCGAGATCGGCGCAAGCGTCCGAATAACGGCCATGGCCATTTCGGATTTCATCCAAAAACGCCGCGAACGACTCTGAATCCGGCAGATCCACAGGACGCTTGACGACACGCCGCCGCTTGAGCCGATCTGCCCTAGCTGGGTTATCGAGACGGTAGCCCTGGCGGACTGCAATATCCATAACCGCACGCAAGGTGCCCAAAGTGTTGTTATAACGAGTCGCTGAGTATTTCTTGCTGAAATTAGCCGCCCAACGGCCACAATCCTCTGGGGTGATTTTCTTGATGTCTGTCGCAGCGAGCTTTGTCCAACTGCGCAGTAGCGCGTTGATCGTTTGTTCCCTATAGTGGCGCGAACTTTCTTTGTTGTTAACCTCATCGGCGAGTTCTTGTCGATAGACAGGGAGCAGGTCGCCGAATGTGCATCCGCCTTTTTTAGGCTCGGGTCGTCCGCCTGCGGCAGCGGCGCGCTCTTTCTGTAAAAAATCGCTCAACTTCAACTCAGCGACCGAGCGCACTTTGGTCTTTAATGATTTTCGCAAGAGCTTGCCTTTCACCCGTGCGACGGCAAAAAATACGCCTGATGATCGAAAGCGTTTCAAATTTGGCGTGCGCATCCTTTCCCAAGGCGACGTCGTGGAACGGCCTGCGTCGGATTTCACGGAACGTGTCAGCGAATGAGGTTGCATTTCGATTAGTATCAGATCATAGTATCGGATTTTCAACTCTAACACTATATCGAGATTGACAAGTCGTTCATTTACAATATCTTCGGGTCTGTAGCTCAGCGGTTAGAGCAGGGGACTCATAATCCCTTGGTCGTGGGTTCGAATCCCACCGGACCCAGCTTGCGCTCGGTGGCTCGCGCCGTCGGGTCGATTGTCCTGTTCGGGGTCATGGCCGCCGCCTTCCTCGGCAGCGCCTGCGCGCATTGGCGCGCGGTGTTCCCCGCGCCGGGCCGGGTCGTCTTCGTGGACGCCGATTGTTACGCGCGGATGAGCCGGGTGGAACTCGTGCTCGCGCAGCCGGGGCGCGTCATTCGCACGCACGCCTTCGAAAATTATCCCGCCGGCACGCGGCCGCACACCACCGCGCCGCTGGATTATCTAATCGCGGCGCTGGCGGGCTGCTTTTCTCTCGTGGTTGGGAATGCCGACTTCGCGCGAGACTTCGCCGGCGCGTGGATTTCGCCGCTGCTCGGCGTGGCGACGCTGGCGTTTCTCTGGCGCTGGGTGCAACACGAAAAGTTGCGCTACGGCTGGACGGTCCTGGGATTGGCCGCGATCAGCCCGATCCTGGCGCACGGCTTCGCGCTGGGCCGGCCGGACCACCAATCGCTCCTCGCGCTGTGCATTACGGTGGCGTTCGCCGCGGAGATTTCGCTGTGGCGTCAACCTTCCCGTGGCTGGGGCATCGCCAGCAGCGCAGCGTGGGCACTCGCGTGGTGGACCTCGCTCTACGAACCCAGCGTGCTGGGCCTCGCGCTGGTCATGACCGGGTTGGCGCTGAATTGCCCCGCCCTGCTGCGGCGCGAGCGTTGGCCGGGGCAAACGCTCTTCGTCATTATTGCGCTGGCAGCGTTCATCACCGAAGGCGCGCCTGTTGCGCTGCCGGAACCCTCCCACCGGGAACTCCTCGCGTCGTGGACGCGCTCAATCGGAGAATTGCGCAGCCAGCCGCCCTGGTCGCCGGCGCTGCTCGCGTGGACGGGCTGGAGCCTGCTCATTGCGCCTGCTCTGCTCGTGCTCGCGTGGTGGCGCACCTCGCAGCGGATGGCGCTGGCGTTGGCGCTTTGGCTGACTCTGGTGTGGACACTCACGTGCTGGCAGGCGCGCTGGGGTTACTTCCTTGCCCTCCTTGCCGCGCTGACCCTACCGTGGCAGCTCGAGGGCGTTTTCGGACAAAGCCGGCGCGCATTCCTTGGCTACGCGTGCTGGCTCCTGCTGATGCTGCCGGTGCTTCGGGAATTCGACCGCAGGCTCGACGTACTTTTCCACAGCAGCGCGGCCGATCGCGACCGTGTCGCCGAGGCGGCCGCGTTGCGCGAGGTCGCCGATTTTCTGCGTCGCGAGGCACCCGATGAAAGTTTGCCGCGTGGCGTGCTTGCGCCGTGGTGGGATTCGCCGGCGCTGGCCTATTGGTCTGGGCAGCCGGCGGTCGCGGGCAGTTCGCACGAAAGCCTGCCGGGCATCGCGGATACCGCGCGCTTTTTCCTCGTTCCGGCCGGGGAGGAAAACCTCGCGCGCCTGATGCTGCGCAGACGGTGCGTGCGCTGGGTCGTCGCCGCCGATCCTGCGCGCGTGTTGCCAAATTCCGCCGCAGTGCTCGCCCGGCCCACGCCGGAATCGAGCGAGCCAGTGGTGGGGAATATCCTGGCGAATGATCCGCTGCGCGCGCCGCCGTTCCTGAGGCTGGCCTTTGCGAATCCCCATTTGAAGGTCTATGCAGTCGCGCCGAGTGTTTTCGCCCTCGCACCCCCATGAGCATCACTGATCCCTCCGCTCCAAACCGTCGCGAAGAATACGATTTAGTGTGTGTCGGCGGCGGCAGCGCGGGCTACGCGGCGGCGCGCACGGCGGTCGCGCTCGGCTTGCGCGTGGCGGTGATCGAAGGCGGCAAGGAAGCCGCCGGGCTGTGCATTTTGCGCGGTTGCATGCCGAGCAAAACGGTGATCGAATCCGCCAACCGTTTCC
>CAXTRS010000042.1:0-14606 GCA_964246635.1 uncultured Chthoniobacterales bacterium
GCCCTCGCCAGCCGCGCCAGCGCCGCGCGAGCCGAAGGAAGAATCGTGGCTGACCCACGTCTGGCGCTCGCTGCGGCCCTCGGCCTTCCGCGCGCGCCGCCTGGCGGGTCGCGCGTATCGGCGCGCGCGCAATCTCGGCGCCGGCGGCGAGGTGCCCGAGGGCACGAACCTGCTGCCGTTGCTCATCCGCGTGCTGGCCGGTTTCAGCCGGCTCGATGCGGAGGTGCTCGAAGAAGAGATCGACTCGTCCCTGGGGTTCCTGCGGCACGATTATCCGGAGGCCGTTTACTCCGAGTTGCGCAAGCAATTCCGCCAGGCGCTCAACGAGCAGCCTGACATGGACGCCATGGCGGCCAGCCTCGCGACGGAGCTGTCGCCGGATCGGAAGATTTTGCTCGCCATTCAGCTCTACGATCTCATCACGCGCGCGGGTCAAAAGCCGCAGCACCTCATTGCCTTCTACGGCTTCGTGAACAAGCTCGGCATGGCCGCGCAGGCGATCGACATCGTCCTCCAGCTCAACGCGCCCGATCAAGTCGGCGGCGAGGCCGCCGCCGACGCGGTGCAAAAAGGCGGCACGCCGCTGGAGACGCTGACGTTCGGCTCGTTCGCCGCCGCCGACGTGCTCTTTCGCGACCTCGCGGCGACTGACCGGCTCGTGGCGTATCGCTACCATGACCTGATCCTCGTCAAAAATCTGTGCGACTCGCAGTCCGTCGTCGCCAACGGCCGGCCGGTGGCGCGCGGAGCGGTGAGCCGCATTTATCAAGGCCAGCGGCTCGTCGTCGGCGAGCGCGTGCTGGCGTTCCAGGAACTGGAAAATTATTTCAACGCCAAAAAGAACGTCGCCGTTCCGCAGGTGTATCTGGAAATCGACGAGGACGACGAGGTCCACTTCGAGCGCGGGCGCACGCGCGACAGCGTGCTCGAAATGCGCTTCGCGCTGAAGGTCCGCGTCACTGCGCTGAAGACGATCATGGCGACCCTCAACGGGGTCCCGCTCATCGCCGGCACTACGGTCGAGGCGGCGTTGGAGGACAAGATCGTCTTTCACAACGCCGGCGAGCTGCCGCTCATCGACGTGCGCCGACGCGCCCGGGCGATGGGCAGTCGCTTTCAGCTCATCGCTTCCAAAAGCGAATACCTGGTCTCCAACAACAGCAACCTGCTCGCGGTGGACGACATTCTCCTGTCGCCCGGCGCGAGCGGCGAGGTGCTCTTGAAAATCACCTGCGACTACGACGCGAAGGTCGGCAATCTCGAAGTGCTCCAGGCCAGCCGGCCCATCCTTGTCGGCGACACGCCGGTGCGCAATTCCGCGACGCTCAAAGATGGCGACGTGATCCGCATCGACAGCGGCCAGGTGCTGCGCTGCAATTTTTCCGAACGCATCATCGAGGAGGAGCGCAACGTCATCCGCATGATGGAAGTGCGCGACCTCACGCACTCCTTCGGCGGCATGGTCAGCGGCGCCCCCGGCACGGGCAAGGCGCTCGACGCGCTGAACTTCACCGTCACGCGCGGCGAGATGGTTTGCGTGATGGGCGCCAGCGGCTCGGGCAAGAGCACGCTGCTCAAGACGCTCGCCGGCCAGCAGCGGCCCTCACGCGGGCAGGTGCTGCTCAACGGCCGTGCGCTCTACGACGAGCCGGACGAGCTGCGGCCCTACATTTCCTACATCCCGCAGGACGACGCCTTCGACGAGCACCTCACGATCGAAGAAAATCTCGAGCTCGCCGCGGCCCTGCGCTCCCCGCACCTCTCCTACCGCGAACGCGCCCGGCGCATCGACGGCAAGCTCATCGAGTTGGGCCTCAACGAGCGGCGCGGCTCCATTGTCGGCAACCCGACGAAGAAGACGCTCTCCGGCGGCGAGCGCAAGCGACTCAACATCGGCCTCGACATGATCTCGCTGGCCGACGTCTTCCTTTTCGACGAACCCACCAGCGGATTGTCGTCGAAGGATTCCGAGCACGTCATCGAGATCATCAAAAGCATGAGTCACAACAAGATCGTGCTCGTGACGATCCACCAGCCCAGCTCGAAGCTCTTCCAGATGTTCTCGAAGGTGCTGCTCATGGACAAGGGCGGCCGGATGGTGTTTTTCGGCACGCCGGCGGAGGCGCTCGCCTATTTTGCCAACGCCGAGCACCAGGCCGCGCACGGCGTCGGCATCGAAGGCTGCCAGGCGTGCGGCTCGACGCGGCCGGAGTTTATTTTCGACGTGCTCGAGACGCCGCTGCGCGACATGAGCGGCGACGTGATCTTCGAGGAAAATACGCGCGGCCAGCTCGTGCCCGCGCGCCGTTTCTCGCCGGAATTCTGGCGCGACAAATTCGAGAGCTACCGGCTGATGCAGGACGTGAAACACGTCGGCGTCAGTGCGACAAACCGGATGCGAGGCACCGCCACGCTGGCGCCCGGCACCAGCGTGATCGACGCCAATGCCACCGTCTTCGGTCCTTCCGCCACGTGGCCGCCGGTGCCCGGCACCAGTCTCACGCTGCCCGCGGCGCCGCGACGCCCGCGCTTCGAGCCGATCCGCTGGCGTGACGAATGGACCCAACTGCGGACTCTGTTTCGTCGCGCGTTTCTTTCCAAACTGCGCAACCGCGCGAACCTGCTCACCACGATTGTCGAGGCGCCGGTGCTCGCGCTGCTCGTCGCGCTCGTGCTGCGTTACAACGAGAGCGGCCGTTACGATTTCGCCAGCGCGTATCACATTCCGACCTACCTCTTTCTCATGCTGGTGGTCGCGATGTTTCTCGGCCTGACGAACAGCGCCGACGACATCGTGCGCGACCGTGCCGTGCTCCAGCGCGAGCGCAATCTGCGCATCCGTCTCCCCTATTACATCCTGGCGAAATTTTTCACGCTCTGCCTTTTCGCGCTGCTCCAGTGCGTGCTCTTCGTCCTGCTCGGCAACTGGATTCTGCAGGTGCGCGGGATGTTCTGGATTTACCTCGGCTACGACGCGCTCACCGCGTTTTGCGGCGTCGCGCTCGGCCTGCTCGTTTCCTCGCTCGTGGCCGACGCAAAGACCGCGGTGAATCTCGTGCCGCTCATCCTGATTCCGCAGA
This sequence comes from uncultured Chthoniobacterales bacterium, assembly GCA_964246635.1. Taxonomy (GTDB): domain Bacteria; phylum Verrucomicrobiota; class Verrucomicrobiia; order Chthoniobacterales; family SZAS-18; genus JAFAXH01. The sequence continues at coordinate 3,081 of CAXTRS010000042.1, forward strand.
TCATCATGAGCGGCGCGCTCATCAAATACGAGGAGATGAACCGCTCGCTCGACTTCGTGTATCGCATGACGAGCTGGTTTGCCCAGCACCCGCCGCCGGGTGCGCCCAAGGGCAGGCAAGTGCAGCCGCCGAGCAAGCTCGAAGTGCCGCTGCTGTGTCAGTTTTTGCCGACGCGCTGGAGCTACGAAGGCGTGATCGTCGCGCAGGCGAAACTCAACCCGCTGACCCGACGTCAGGATCAGCTCCAGGCCGAGATCCAGGAGCTCGTCGAAAGCGGCGAGCGGCTCAGCCACGAGGAGAGCGAGCGGCTCGACACCTTGAAGGACTTGCTCGCCACGCTCAGCGGCCTGGAGGCGCCGACTTCCAAAGGCATCGACCGCGACATCTCCGCCATCGACCGGCAGCAGACCGGCGCGCCGAGCGAACACTTCGAGCTGCCGGTGCGCGGTCGCGGAGTGAGCGCCGAACAGTTGTATGTGAACCAAAAAGTCAGCGACCTGGTTTCCAAAGCCGAGATGGAGCAGAGCGATTACCGCAGCAGTTCGCGCGAGCGCAACATCTTCTTCGGATTGCGCAAAACCATCCGCGGCCACGCGGTGAGCGTGCACCCTTTTAACAGCGTGGTGCTGATCATTTTCGCGCTGCTCGTGCTCGGCATGTTGCACGGGACCTTGCGGCGGCAATTGAGACGCTGACGGGAAAATTCCAAAATTCAAAATCCAAATTCCAAGGAATCAGAGGAAAACTTTCGAAACGTTAAAAACAGCTCTTGGCGTCGTTGCCCATTCACGCTGACACTGCGCACCCGCGCCGTTTCTTCGTTTTTTAATTTTTCTTACTTTTGGTCAGATTCCTTGGAATTTGGTTTTTTGGATTTTGGAATTTTTCTCATGGTGCGTTCCGCCACCGTTCGTCGCGAGACCACAGAAACTCGCATCTCAGCTACCCTCGCCCTCGACGGTATTGGCAATGCGGACACTCGCACCGGGCTCCCGTTTTTCGATCACATGCTCACGCTGCTCACAAGGCACAGCATGACCGACCTCGTGCTCGCTGCCGAAGGCGACCTCGATGTGGACAGCCACCACACCGTCGAAGACACAGGCATCGTGCTCGGCCAGGCGTGGCATCGCGCGCTCGGCGACCGCGCTGGCATCGTGCGCTACGGATCGTTTCTTCTACCGATGGACGAAACTCTCGCGCGGGTCGCTCTCGATTTCTCCGGCCGTCCGCTGCTCGTTTATCGGCTGCCCGACGACATCGCCGCGCAGGCGAATGCACTTCACGCCGGGCGCCATTTCGCGTTCGGGCTCGTCGAAGAATTTCTGCGCGCCTTTGCGACGCATGCTGGCCTCACGCTCCACGTCGAAATTCTCTACGGCAAAGACCCGCACCACCTTGCCGAAGCGATCTTCAAAGCCCTCGCCCGCGCGCTCGACGCCGCCGCGCGCATTGACCCGCGCGCTTCTGATCGCGTGCCGAGCACAAAGGGCACTTTGGTGTAGATTTTTGCGCCGTTTGACCCTGCAACGCTTCCGCCGTCTTTATGCCGCAGAACCGTTTCAGCCGTTTACACTCTACCTCGCCGACGGCAGGACCATCGTGATCGATCATCCCGATTTTGTCGCGTTACCGCGAGTCGGACGAACGCTGGTTGTTCTTACGCCCGATAACCGTATGCATTACGTGGACTTGTTGCTCGTCACTAACTTGGAGACGGCCGGCCCTGCCAGCGGCGAACTTCCCGACCCGCCGGCCTCGAACGGCGACGGCGGCAGCCGCGAATGACGAACGCTGCCTCTGTTCGCTCGCCACGCCTCGCCCTGCTCGACCACGACGCTGGCAACATGCGCAGGGGCGCGCGCGCGCTCACAGTTGCCGGCGCTGAGGTGGAAATCCACGCCGCGCCGGATCGACTCGAGCCTGCCGCAGTGGACGCTCTCGTGCTTCCAGGCCAGGGTCATTTCCGTGACTGCGCGGAAAAACTGCGTGCCCGCGGCCTCTGGCAGCCGGTGTTCGACTGGATTCACGCCGACCGACCCTTTCTCGGCATCTGCGTCGGTTACCAGTTGCTCTTCGATTCCAGCGAAGAAGCCCCCGGCACGCCGGGCCTCGGCGTGTTCACCGGCGAGGTGCGGAAATTCACCGTTGCGCCCGGCCTCAAAATTCCGCACATGGGTTGGGATACGCTCCGGCTCACGCAGCCCGGCTCGCCGCTCTGGCAAAATCTGCCTGTGGACCCAAGCGTATATTACGCCCATTCCTATTTCCCCGCCCCGGCAAACGCTACGCTCGCCGCGGCCGTCACCGAATATGGCGGTGTCACTTTTGCTGCCGCGCTGGCGCACGACAACGTCACCGCCGTCCAGTTCCATCCCGAGAAGAGCCAGGCAGTCGGCCTCACGATCCTGCGCAATTTTCTCCGCGGTCTTTGCGTCACCACATAGCGCAATTCACCTAGCCGGAAACCAACAGAAACTCCCAGCATGTTCCTGCTTCCGGCGATTGATTTGATGGATGGCCAGGTGGTGCGTTTGCGCCAGGGCCGGGCGGCGGAGAAAACGGTATATGCAGACGATCCGGCCACGGTGGCGCGACGCTGGGAAGCAGAGGGCGGCGATTGGCTTCACCTCGTCGATCTCGACGCGGCATTTTCCGGCATCGCGGGCGCGAATACCGCAGTGGTGCGGAAGATCTGCGCAGCGGTGGCGATTCCGTGCGCGCTGGGTGGGGGCTTGCGCGACGAAGCGGCGGTGCGCGCGGCGCGGGACGCTGGCGGCGCGCGCGTCGTCATCGGCACGCGCGCGGCGGAAGCGATGGAATTTGTCGGCCGGCTCGTGCGGACGTTTGGACGCGAGCGCGTGGCGGTGGGCATCGACGCGAAGAACGGCTTCGTGGCGGTGAAAGGCTGGACGGAAACTTCGCCGCGGCGTGCGCTAGACCTCGCGCGCGCATCAGAGGCAGCCGGCGTCGGCGCGATCATTTACACCGACATCGCTACGGACGGCATGATGCAAGGGCCAAACTTCGCCGCGCTCGACGAGTTGCTCGCCGCGCTCGCTTGCCCTCTCATCGCCAGCGGCGGCGTGACGACGCCGGCCGACGTGCAAGCACTCGCGAACCGCAAAAAACTGCACGGCGCCATCATCGGCCGGGCGCTGTATGAAGGGACCATCCGGCTCGTCGAACTCAGACCACCGCGTTCGTCCGCACGCACTCCCGATACCAACGCGCGCTGAGCTTCGGCGTGCGCGCTTGCGTGGCATAATCGACGTGCACGAGACCGAAGCGTTTCGCGTAGCCTTCGGCCCACTCGAAGTTGTCCAGCAGGCTCCACGGAAAGTAGCCGCGCACGTCGTAGCCTTCGGAAATCGCGCGGTGCAGCGCGAGCAGGTGCGCGCGCAAATATTCGCGCCGGTCGAGGTCCTGAATTTCGCCGTCAGGCCTCCGCGCGGCGCGTTCGTCGTTCGCACAGTAGCCGTTCTCGGTGATGTAAAATTTTTTCACGCCATAAACTTCCGCGGAGTGACGCACGGCCCAATACAGCGACTGCGGCAGCCACTTCAGCCACGGGAGATGACCGGTCGGATGGCTCTTCGCCGGATAGAGGTAGTCGGGTGCGCCTTGAGGGCCGGCTTGACAGAAAAACCCGGTATAAACATTCAGCCCGAGAAAATCAGTGGGCGCTGAGATCGTTTCGAGGTCGCCCGGTGCGATAATCAGCGAGTCTGACCCGAGGTTGTTCACAATCGCGGCGGGATAGCAGCCGTGAAAGACCGGCCCCATGATGGCCGCCGTGCCCGCCTCCCACATGGTGCGCGCCGCCGCGCGGTCGGCGCGGGTTTCTGTCACCGGCACCGGCACGTCCGGATTGTGAACGAGGCCGACCTGCGCCGATTTTTGCGCGTGTGCGCGCACTGCCTGCACGCCGTAGCCGTGCGCGAGCAGCGCGTGGTGATAACACTGATTGACGACGCGCGCCGATTCCCGCGCGCCGGGGGCGTGGATGCCGTCGCGATAGCCGAGGCCGATGAACGACGGCAGTTCGTTGAGCGTTATCCAATGCTTCACCCGGTCGCCGTAGCGACGGGTGAGGATCTCCGCGTAATCGCGGAACGCCTCCGCCGTCGCGCGCGAGCGCCAGCCGCCGGCGTCTTCGAGCGCCTGCGGCAGGTCCCAGTGATATATCGTGAGAAACGGCCGGATGCCCGCGCCGAGCAGCGCGTCGAGCAAGCGATCGTAGAAGTCGAGCCCCGGCTGATTCACCGCGCCGCGCCCCTCGGGAAGCACGCGCGGCCAAGCGACGGAAAAGCAATACGCACCGATGCCGAACGCCGCCATCAGGCGAACATCCTCTGGGTAACGATGATAATGGTCGCACGCCACGCTCGGCGTGTGCCGGCGTTTCACTTTCTTCGGCTGGCGGCTGAAGCGGTCCCAAATCGATTCGCCTTTACCGTCTTCATTCCACGCGCCCTCGATCTGCGGCGCACCGGTGGCAGTTCCCCACAGGAATTTTTTCGGCAAGCGAAACGATTTGTGCTTCTTCTTTTTCACGCCGGGGAGGCCGCGCAAGCGGAGGTCAGCGTGGCGCTGGACCGAGCACGAACTCGAGCGCGCGGCGCATCGTTTCCACGCTGCCGATCTCGTGCCCGAGGCCGGTTTCCTGGATGAACTTGGCCTGAAATTTTTCGTCCGTCATTACCCGCCAGATGTCCATCGATTCATCCCGGTTGAAATCGTTGGTGCCGGTGAGCAGCACGAATTTCACGTGCGCCCTGGCCTTCTGCACCAATTCCGGGGTCACGAGGTTTGGATTTTGCGGCGTATTGATCCCGGTGCCCGGATGCTTGCTGCCGGCGGAGATCGGAAATTTTCGGTAAAATCGGCTGCCGCACCACGAGATTACGCCAGCCCAAACGTCGGGCTGCACGAAGCCACCGATAGCCGCGATGCGCCCGCCGCCGCTCATCCCGCTAAGCACCGCACGCCGCCGATCGATGGGCTGCATTTTCGCCAAACCGGCAACCCCGCCGACCGCCAGACTCAGCCGGCGGTCAGTCTGCTGATCGTTGCCGCTGTTGGCCGCGGTGATGGCGATGAGGTTGAATTCCTCGTAGAGCGGCTCGAAACGCCGAATGCCGTAGAGCTGGTTGAACGGGCTGACCCACACCAACACGCCGCAGGGTTTGCCGGGCCGCAGGTTCTTCGGCACGTAAGCCTCGAACTGTTCACCCGGCATTTGCGCAAAACGCAGCTTCTGCCAACCGGGAGTGAGCCGCTGCTCGGCGGCGAGGGCGGTTGCGCACTGCGGCTGCAAACACACGACGGCGACAACACTCGCGGTGAGCCAGGCTGAGAAGCGGGAAAGGCTCATGCGGCGGAGTCCCCGACAGGTCGTGGTCGTCTAAATTCCGTAGCCCTGCCCGCTGCCGTGACTGGAGGGGCCAAGACCGTGATCGCCGCCGCTTTCTTCAACTGGCGCGAAGCCGCGGCGGAGCACGTTTTCCGTGACGACGCGCGGGAACAGGAAGTTCAACAGGTAATCGCGGCCGCCCGCTTTGGTGCCGCCGCCGCTCATCTTGAAGCCGCCAAATGGATGCCGTGCGACGATGGCGCCGGTGATGCCGCGGTTGATGTAGAGGTTGCCCACGTTCAGTTCGCGCTTCACGCGTTCGATGTTCGCCGGGCTGCGCGAGAAAACGCCGCCGGTGAGCGCGAACTCGGTGTCGTTCGCCATTGCGAGCGCGTCGTCGAGATCGCGAGCTTTCAACACCGCGAGCACGGGACCGAAGATTTCCTCGCGGGCGATGCGCGCCGTCGGCGGCACGTCGATGAAAATCGTCGGTTGCACGAAGTAGCCGCCGCTCGCCACCAACTCCGGCGGCACGACGCCGCCGAACGCGAGGGTCGCTTCGGTTTTGCCGATCTCGATGTAGCGCAGCACGCGCTCGTGCGCTTCGCGGTCGATCACCGGCCCAACGACGGTGCCAGGGTCTTCCGGTGGGCCGACGCGCACCGCCCGCGTGGCTTCAACGAGACGCTCGACGAGCCGGTCATAGTTGTCTTCCAACACGATGAGCCGCGACAGCGCGGAGCACTTCTGGCCCTGGTAGCCGAACGCGGAATAGAGCGCGCCGAGCACGCCTTCGTCGAGGTCGGCGTCGGCGTCGATGATGAGCGCGTTTTTGCCGCCCATTTCGCAGACGACTTTTTTCAACTGTGCCTGGCCCGGCCGCGTCTTGCCGCCGGCTTCCCAGATTTTCAAGCCGACTTCTTTCGAGCCGGTGAAGGCGATGAAATCAATCTTCGGATGCTCGACGAGAAACGCGCCGACATCCTCGCCGTGGCCGCTGACCAGATTCAGCACGCCAGCCGGCACGCCGGCACGCCGCGCGATGTCCATGAAACGCGCCGCGACGACGCCGGATTGCTCGGCCGGTTTCATGATGACCGTGTTGCCAGCGACGAGCGCGGCGGTGGTCATGCCGCAAAGAATGGCGAGCGGGAAATTCCACGGCGCAATGACCAGCCCGACGCCGCGCGGCACGTATTCCTGATCGCTCGTTTCACCCGGCACCGGGTGGGTGCGCTCGGACTGGCCGAGCCGGCGCATTTCCACGGCGTAGAAGTCGCAAAAGTCGATGGCCTCCGCGATGTCGCCGTCGGCTTCGATCCACGGCTTGCCGGTTTCATAGACTTCGAGCGCGGCGAGGCGGAAACGGTCTTCCCGCATCAACGCCGCCATTTTTTCCAGCAGCCGCGCGCGGGTTTCTACTGGCGTCATGCGCCATGCCGGCGCCGCGGCTACCGCAGCATCGACGGCGGACTGCGCGTGGGCCGTCGTCCCGCGCGCGCAACGGCCGACACGCTCGTCCGGTTTCGCGGGGTTGACGGAATCGATCCATTCGTCGGAAACGATCTCGCGTCCGCCGATGACGAGCGGCCAGTCGCGGCCCAAGTCCTTGCGCTCAGCGTCGAGGGCGGTGCGCATCTCGTCGCGGTTTTTCGCGAGCGTGAAATCGATCGGCGGATCGTTTTCAAACTCGCTGCCATTGCCGTCATTCGTGCTTTTTTGCATAGAGCCATTGGCGCTGGCGTGCGCCCCGTTGCCGGTCGCCGCGCCATTCAAGCCAACCCCGCCGCGGATCAGCTTCATGGGATCGCGCAACAGCTCCGCGCTCGGCAGCCGGGTGGAAAATTTCGCTTTGAGAAATCCTTCGTTCGACGTGTTCTCCAATAAGCGCCGGACGAAATACGCCATGCCCGGCAGCATCTCGCCGACCGGACAGTATTCGCGCACCCGGTGGCCCATCTCGATCAGCGCTTTCTTGATCGGCTCGGCCATGCCGAAAAGCATCTGGATTTCGTAATCGCCCGGCTTCAAACCGTGCTGTTCGGCGGTGCCGATTGCGTGCGCCATGCTGCGCACGTTGTGCGTGCCGAACGCCGCATAAACGTGCTCTGCATTTGCGAGCATCCGGCGCGAGATGCGTTCGAAATTGGCGTCGGCCTGCGGCTTTTGCAGATACACCGGCACGGGCCAGCCGCGCTGGCGCGAGATGACGGTTTCGTAATCCCAATACGCTCCTTTAACGAGCCGCACCGTCAGCTTGCGCCCGCGCCCGATGGACCATGCGAGCAGCTCGTCGAAGTCTTCCGCGGAATCCGCGAGATACGCCTGGATGACCAATCCGGCATCGTGCCAGTTCGCGAACTCCGGCTCTTCGAGGATGCTCTTGAACAACTCGAGCGTCAGCCGCTTCAGCGCGTAGTTCTCCATGTCCAAATTGATGAACACGCCGAGTTCCTTCGCGCGGCGGAACAGCGGCCGCAGGCGATCCTTCAACCGCGCGATGGCCACGTCCGGGTCGGCCGGATGAATCTGCGAATAGAGCGCGCTGATTTTGACCGAGACGTTGACTTTCGGGATCGGCTTCCGGCCGCCTTCGAGCTGTTCGATGACCGGCCAATTCTGCGACTCCGCGGCTAGGCTTTCGACAAGCTCCAGGTAGCGGTGAAAATATTCGTCCGCCTCGCGCTCGCTGACCACGGCTTCCCCAAGAATGTCCACCGTGAAGCCGATGGTCCGATTGCGCAGCTTACGCAGCACCGGCACGGCGTCCGCACCAGTGCGTCCGGTGATGAATTGCCGCGCCATGCTGCCCGCGCCGAACCGCACCGCCCACGCCGCGAGGCCGGGCGCGAGCTTCGTCAAATCGAGTCCGAGCCGAAGCGGGCGCGGCAGCGCGGCCTCTTGCCCGCCAAAGTATTCCCGCATGTGCGCCACCACGCTGCCGCCGGTCACCAAGCTCGGCAGCACATCGACGAAACGCAGCGTCTGCACTTTCAACGCCTCGTTGGCCATGGACCATTCCATGACCTTGCCCAGCCAGTAGGAGGGGTTGATGGCGTCGGGGATTTTTTTCTGCGCGTCGGCGCGGTCGAAAATTTCTTCGCCAATGGCTTCAATTCCCGCTTGAGAAACGAGCGGCGCGTCGGGGGAAACGGTCTGCGGCATATCCGCCCAAACTAGCCGGGCGTCCGCGTGTTGCAACGCCGTGCGGCGAGCGCGGCGCTCATTCGACCTCGGCGGTCGGCGTCTTGTCTTTGTAGAAGAGAGTCACCCGGCGAATTTTCAGCAGGCTCAGCCCCTTCCAGATCACCGTGTCACCGTCTTCGTCCACGATTTTCAAATCCCATTTCGCGGCGGTCTCGTTGCGGTTGAAATGAATGTTGACCTCCTCGCCGTCGCCGAGGCTGTCGTCGCCGAGCACGTCTTCTTCCCAATCGTTCTCGTCGCTCGGCGAGACATAGACCTCCGCGATGTCGAGGCCGGTTTCGTTGTGCAAAGTGAAGTCCTGCTTGCCGGCGAGCGCGGGGCGGGAAGCGAACACGAGCAGGCAGAGGGAAAGGCAAAAAGTGGTGAGAGCGGTTTTCATGGTGAGACTTGGGAAGAAGGTCGTTACTTTCGACAGAATTAACAGAATTAACAGAATTGCGGAATGCAGATCGCGTCGCGAGGAAAGCAATGCGTGCGTGAGCAAGCACGCTGGCTTTCGTTGCAACCCGCCGAAATGCCCGCGGGTTGCGCGGATAAATGGTGAAGCAGCCTATCTTACAATTCTGTTAATTCTGTAAATTCATTCTAAAAATCTGCGTGTTCCCCCTTCCCCGCCATGACTGTTTCCATTGCCGACATCCAATCCGCCCGCCTGCGCATCGCGGGCGCCGTCCTCGTTTCACCCTGCCCTGAGTCGATCCCGCTCGGCGAGGTCGTCGGCTGCCGGGTGTTTTGCAAACTCGAAAATCTGCAGCGCACCGGTTCGTTCAAGGAGCGCGGCGCGCGCAACGCTCTCGCGCTGCTCGGCCCGGAGCAGCGCAAGCGGGGCGTCATCGCGGCCTCCGCCGGCAACCACGCGCTCGGGCTGGCGTATCACGGCAAGCTGCTCGGCATTCCGGTCACCGTGGCGATGCCGAAGAGCGCGCCGCTCATCAAGATCAGCACCTGCCGGCGGCTGGGCGCGAACGTCGAGCTCGCGGGCTCCTCGTTCGCGGAAGCGATGGCGCACGCACGCGCCTTGGCAGAGCGCGAAGGGTTCACCTATATCCACGGCTACGACGATCCCGCGATCATCGCCGGCCAGGGGACGCTTGGGCTTGAGGTGCTCGAACAAGTGCCCGATGTCGATGCGTTCGTCGTGCCGGTTGGCGGCGGCGGGCTGTTGGCCGGGATTGCGCAGGCGGTGAAAACACTGCGGCCCGACGTGCTGATTATCGGCGTCGAGCCGCGCGGGGCGGCGAAGCTCGCGCCGGCGTGCGAACGCGGCGAGCCTGTTACCATTCAGTGTCAGCCCACGCTCGCAGACGGCCTCGCGGTGCCGGACATCGGCGGCAACGCGCTGCCACTCCTGCAGGCGCACCTGGACAAATTAGTGACAGTCAGCGAAGACGAAATCGCGCTCGCGATTTTGCGCATCGTCGAGCTGGAGAAAATGATCGTCGAAGGCTCCGGCGCGACGGGCCTCGCCGCGCTGCTCGGCGGACACCTGCCCGAGCTCGCCGGCAAGCGGGTCGTGCTCCCATTTTGCGGCGGCAACATCGACCCGGCGATCCTCAGCCGCGTCATCGAAAAAGGCCTCGTCGCCGACGGCCGGCTCTGCCGTTTCACGGCGATGATCTCCGACCGTCCCGGCGGCCTCGCGGGCCTTACGCGGCTCATCGCGGAGGCCGGTGCGAGCGTGCGCGAGATCGAGCACGAGCGCGCCTTTGCCGGGCCGGACGTATTCGCCGTCAGCGTGCTCGTGACCATCGAGACCCGCGATCGCGCGCACCTCGATGAACTCTTCGCTCTGCTCGACCGCGAAGGCGTGCGGCACACCCGCCCTGATTAGCCATTCTGACTCTTCGCAACCGCGTCCTCGGTGCCTTCCACCGCTCCCAATCGGACAACACCAGTGTCCAATCCGTTCCCAGTGTGGGTTTCCGCGGCGCGGGGTCACTTCGCCTGCGTGTTTCGCTCCGGTAGAGAAACTGCGGCTCCATGATTGACGCGAACGTCCCGTCGCTTTCGCGCCTTCCCCACTCCGTCTTCCTGGCGACGGCGCTGGCTTTTCTGGCCACACTCCTGTTGTCGGTCCGGCACAACGATTTTCCCAGTTACTACCATCCCGACGAGCCGGCGAAAGTCGCGCAGGTGCTCTCGGGCGAGCGCAATTTCAATCATCCGCCGCTCATGCTGACGGCCGCCGCGCTGGTCCTGGATGCCGGCGGCTTCACGGCGGAGCCGGAGCGGGTGGTGCAGGTCGGGCGCTGGCTGTCCGCGCTGTATCTTTCCGCGGCGAACGCGCTTCTCACCGCGGTCGCCGGCTTCTACGGCGGCGCGCTCGCTGCCGTGTTCGCCGCGTGCTTGCTGGCGATCGACCCGCAATCCGTCCTGGTCGGCCACTATTTCAAGGAAGACCCGCTGTTGTTGCTCGGCTGGTCGCTCGTCGTCGCGGCGGGCGCGTGGCGCTGGCGAATCCCGGGGCGGCCGCTCAGCCTTTGGGCGCTCGGTGTCGCCGCGGGCGTGGCGATCTCGGCAAAATACCCGGGCGTGCTGGCGCTGGCCTACGCGAGCCTCCTGGAAGCTGCGCTGCCAACAGGGAATGCGTCCACGGCGCAGCGGGTTTCCTTCGTCAAGCGGATCGGGATGCTCTGGCTGGCGGCGGGCACAGCGTTTGTCCTGCTCAATGCCGGGCCAGCCGCGATGCACTTTTCCCAGTTGCGCGGCGCGTTTGGGCAGATCGGGCGCGTGACGCTCGAAGGCAACGATTCCATCGGCGCGCGTGTGCCGCACTTGCAGTTCGTCGGCATATTCTTCGCGCTGACGTCGCCCGTGACGTTGGTCGGGCTTGGATTGGCGCTGACCAGCCTCCTTCGTTGCCGCCGGATGTCAGCCGAGGCGGATCGCTGGCTGCTCGCGCTGGCGCCTTTCGGCATCGTCCTCGTGCTCTCCTTTTCCGCGTTGATCGCGCCCCGTTACCT
>CAXTRS010000042.1:14616-17975 GCA_964246635.1 uncultured Chthoniobacterales bacterium
GGCCCGTCCACGCGCTGGCGGCGTGCGCTGGCAGCGTCGGTATTGCCGAATGCATCCAGCGGCTCGGAAGCGGGCCGCAGCCTGGCCGGTGGCGATTTGCGCGCCGCGCCGCGCTTATCGCCACGTCGCTGGCCCCGGCCCTCGCCTGGGACGGGCGCACCCTTCTTCGCTACGAACGCAACTTCAGCGCCGACGATCGCTTCGCGTTGCGCCGCTGGGTGCAAGCACACCTGCCGCCGGGGGCTGTCGTGGCACAAGACGATCTCGCCTGCCTGGCCGGGCCGGTGGGCCAGATGGCCGGCGAATTCGCGGAAAACACACCGTCGCGAGATGCTGCGGCCGGCTTGCCGTGCGTGCTCTCGCGCAAGTCGGTTGCGGACTTGGGCGACCTCGCGGCCTTGCGCGCAGCCGGCGTCACGCACGTCGCGGTTTGCCGTTATTCGACCCGCCGATATTTGGATGCCGCCAAACGTCCGGCCGTGAGCGTCGAGACCGACTTCGTGCGGCGGCGCGCGTTTTATCGGCAACTCGAAGAAATCGCGTGTCCGCTGTGGAAAAGCGAGTTGCGCGAGCCATTCCCCCTGCGGCCCGGGCTGGAATTTTATGCCCTCGATGGGATCGGCGTTTCCGACGCGACGGCGAGCATCAAACCTCGCTGATCTCGCTATCCGGTGGCGGCGCTGCATGCCATCGCCTGGCTGAAAATGACAACTGGCAGAACGGAGAATTGCTCCCTCCTGCCGGCTGTTGTCCCGACTGGCTTGTCTGCGAAACCGCCCCTGGCTGGGACCGCTCCACGTCGACCAGCTTAGAAAAAGCTCTTAATCTTCTTGACCACCGGCTTCACGTGCTTCGACACGTCGATGTCCTTGAGGTCGTCGACGGCATCTTCCACGGCGCCCGCCGCCTTGGAATACGCTTTGCGCACGCCTTTCGACGAATCCTTGTAAGCGCGTTGGGCCGACTGCGAAGTGCTCTCATAGCCGCCGCGGATCGCCTTCCACAATGGCCAGATCAGCGGCAACACGTAGGGCCGCACATCGACGGCTTCGGCGGCGCGATCATACGCGCGCTCAACCTTGCGTGCGGTGGTCTGCTCTTCTTCGTGGTGCTGATACATACGGATGAGCAGGGCGATGACGAAGCCGAGACCAAACGCCGCCAGAATGATCGGCGTGGGATTTTCACGCACGTATTGCGTGCTCGAGCTGAGCGCACGCGAGGTCCCTTCCTTCGCGCTCTGAAACGTGTCGGAAGCTGAAGACGCAAAGTCGCTGCCCTTGTCTTTCACGCTTTGCACGAAGCCGCTGCCGCCGCTCTTGACCAGCGACGGGTTGGCATCGCGCGCATCACGCACGGCGCTGTGCGTGACGACGATCTCCTGCCGCTGCCGGGCGACAATGGCGTCGAGCAAAGCGGGCAAGCCGGCATTGAGTGCGTCTTGATATTCTTTGAGCGCGACGTCTTCGCCGCGTTCGCACTCGCTGAGCACGGCGTGAGTGTCGCGCGTGGTGAGCGCCGCTTTCAGATTGATCCAACCGCGGTGCAAACTGCCGGCGATCGAGCTCGACTCGGTGGAAAAATCTCCGAGCTTGCGGAGTTCATTCTCGAGTTCGCCGACAAAGCGGGCGCGCTGTTCAGAGCAGGATGAGAGGAAAGATTTGAGCCGCGGATCGTTCTCGATCGCCTCGGCCGCAGTGCGGAACCCCTCCTGTCCGTCCCGGCAAGTCTCGATGAGATTTTTCAGGACGGGGGCGATTTCGTTCGGTGTGGTGAGCATACTTCCCAAGATTCGCAGCCCGCGGGCGCGGTGCGCTTACTGGAAGAAATGCGGAATGCGGAATGCGGAACGCGGCATGAAAGGCAGGCTTGACCACGCGCTTCTGTCATTCCGCATTCCGCATTTCTCTTAAGCATACCCCATCTCGCGCAGCAGCACCTGCTGGAGCACGTCGTAGAAATTGATCGCCAGCAGCGCGCGCTCGCGCGCGTCGGCCACCGGCGGCTCGTCGAGAAGCTGGCGCAGGATTTGGTGTTGGCACATCGCGAGCAAGGCGCGCTCGCGCGCGTCGGTCGGCGGGGTCAGCAGCGATTGGCCGGCGACCTCGTGGAAATAAAGGTGCAACACCGCACGCGCGCGTCGTTCGGCGGGCAGCGCGGAGAGGTCGGGCGCGGTCTCGGGTTCACCGATGTTGTGACGCGCGGCGAGCACGAGCCGGGCTTGGTTGAGCGTGCTCAGCCAGGCGTCGAAATGCCGGCGCGGGATGCGCAGCGTCGCCGCGCTGGGCAGGTAATCCGCCGGGCCGCCTTCGAGGCCGAGGGTGTCTGAAGCCGGCAGGCTGCGCAGATCGGCCGCGACGGTTTCCTGCGCGGTGATGAACAGGTGCGCCAGCTCGGGCTGCACCAATTCGCGCCAGTCGTCGCAAAGCGTTTCTTCGCCGGTGTCGTGGCTCGGCGCGCTGAACAAACGCGCCCGCGCGGCCGGATGCGCGCCGGGGTCGGCGCACGCCGGGAGCTGGGCCAGCAGCCGGGTGAAATACGGCTCGAGTTCAGCGAGCGAAATGCCGTCGTCGTCGTCCGCGGTGCGTCGGAAAATCATGGCGGGAAGGGAAAGGAATTTCCGAACGGGCAGGCGGGCGTGGTCGGACTAAACTCGCACCTTCATTACCCCGTGGATTCGACGGTGGCGAGCAACTGGTAGCCGTGAAGTTGCTGCACAAAAAATTCGGCCCGCTCGCGGCCGCCGCTCCAAACCACCGAGCGGCCGGTGTGGTGCACTTCGAGCATGTGACGCTCCGCCCGGGCGCGGGCGTAGCCGAAGACTTTTTGAAACACCATCGTCACGTATTCCATCTTCGTGATCGGGTCGTTATGGACCACCACCGTCCAGGGCAAGTCGAGCAGTTCGTCGGCCTCGGTTCCTTGCGTGGTTTCCGGCGTGCTCAGCGGCGTCGGCATGGCGGGACGAGAGTCAACAAGTGGATCGCAGCTTTCACGCCGCAGCCGCGCCGGGGAAAGCGGAACCCAGCGGCGGGGCAGGGGCGCGCCAGAGCTTTTCCGTTCCCGCGAGGGCGCGCGCGGTCGCTCTTCCCTCGTCCGCCCGCCGACAGCCGGCGGCACGCCATTCACAAAGCGCATAGCCCAGCAGGGTGGTCCGGGGAGGGAGATGAAAAGAGGCGCACCGGGCCGCGAAGACGATCGGCAGGAACCCGGGGGAGACGCCGGTTTCGACCCAGGAGAAAAACTTCTGCGGCCAGACGAGCGTGCGCATCGGGAGCATGCGCTCCAAAAGCGCGCGGCCGGCGAAACAGAGCCGTGCGCGCGGACCCGCCGCGACAGCCACCCCCCCCCCGCCGGCC
>CAXTRS010000042.1:17985-19174 GCA_964246635.1 uncultured Chthoniobacterales bacterium
GCGCTGACCAGCCTCGAATCCATCGCCGAGCCGGAGGTCGAGCGCGCGCAACTCGCGGAGGCGGCCCCTGGCCGCGTGCTCCCAAGCCTCCAGCAGCGCAGGCGCAAGCCGCGGAGAAAATTCGTCGCGGACCCAGGACGTCCATGTCTCCAGCGTGCTCGCGCTTCCAACGGACGACGCCGGCGGACAGTATGTCAGCCGACCGCGCGCCAGCGCGCGGCGACCAGGATTGCACGCAGCCCAGGCGTGGGCAAGCTCGTCCTCCAGCGATTCGCCGGCGGCGCGGTCGCCGTCGGGCAAGGGGAACAGCGGCGCGATCATGACCGACGGCCCATTTATCATAGCCGACCCCGCGCTTCAACCGCGCCCGCGGTTGAGGAGGGAAGCACGGGCGTCGCGCCGGCAAGCTGGCAGGCCGCTCGGCCCCGCGCGAGAGGCACCCGGCGAGACGCCGGCTGCAGACGGGCGGGACGCCCGTGCTCCCCTTTTTTCGCCACCGCAGCGAAACCAACCCACTACCCGCAGGGGGTAGCAGGTTACTTCCATTTTGCTGTTTTCGATAACAGGCGCTCTTGGACCCGCCACATCTGTGCGGCAGCGTTCGGCTCGCCGTCTTCATAACCGTGCAGGTGCAGCAAGCCATGGACGAGATAGCGACACAACTCGTGGGTCAGCGATTGCCCGTGCTCGCTGGCCTGCGCGCGGGCCACGCCGCAGCCGATGACGATTTCGCCGTGCGCAAACGTGATCACGTCGGTCGGTCCTGGCTCGTGTAAAAACCGCCGGTGCAATTTTGCGCTCACCCGGTCAGACACCAGCACGACGGCGACTTCCTCCAACCCCCGCAACACCGACGCCGTGGGACCGCTGGGCTCGCTGAGACATGCCGCCAACGCCCGCTGCGCAAATTGCCGCATGGCGCGCAGGTCCGCCGCGACCCCGCGCTGGCAATTGGTCACGGAAATCTCCATCTCGCCCGGTCGGCGAACAAACGCTCGACCCGAAGTCGCGCCGGCTCAGGAAGCCACTTTCGCCGCCACCGACGGGCCAGCGGCTGGTGCGGCCGCGGGCCGCGGAGGCGGCGCTGATGTCGAGGCCCCATTGCCACCGCTGCCGTTCCCGTTGCCCTTGCCCCCCGCCGCGGCCCGCCCCCGCACCGTGGGTTTGCGCTAGCGCCGGAGCAGCAACG
>CAXTRS010000043.1:0-18820 GCA_964246635.1 uncultured Chthoniobacterales bacterium
CCCGTCGCCCGCACCGCGCGTGCTGCTCGTCGATGACCACATCGACACCTGCACCGGGATGAAGCTCCTCCTGCGCCGCCGCGGCTACGACGTGACGCTCGCGCACACCGTCGCCGAAGCACTCGCGCGCGCGGAGGAAGCCTCGTTCGATTTGCTCATCAGCGACCTCGGCCTGCCCGATGCCACTGGCTTCGATCTCATGCGCCAGCTGCGCGAACGCGGCGGCCCGCCTGGTATCGCGCTCAGCGGCTTCGGCATGGAGAGCGATCTCGAAAAATCGGCGCAAGCCGGCTTCAGCGAGCACCTCATCAAACCGGTGAACTTCGCGCGCCTCGATGCCGCCATGCGCCAGCTCCTCGCCGCGAAACAAAATCCTGCGCCCGACTCTGAGCCGGCTCCGGCGGCGCTTGGGGAAAACCACTGATCCACATGCGAGTCGGCATCACCGGCGCCAGCGGCTTCGTTGGACAACATGTCGTGCGCGTCCTGAACGACCGCGGCTCGACCTGCATCGCGTTCTCACGCTCGCCGGATCGCGCGGTGCCCGGCTGCCGCGAAACGCGCCTCTTCCGCCCCGGCACGCCGGTCGATCTCTGGGACCTCGACGCCGTTGTCAATCTTGCCGGCGAGAGCATTCTCGGGCTTTGGACGCAGGCGAAACGCCAGCGCATTTCCGAGAGCCGCATCCGCGGTACCGAGCGCATCGTCGCCGCCCTCGCCGCCGCGCCGCGCGACTCCGCCGACACCGGCCCGCGCGTGCTCATCAATGCATCCGCCACCGGCCTCTACGGCGACCGCGGCGACGAAACACTAGATGAGAGCAGCCCATCCGGCAGCGGGTTTCTCGCCGACGTTTGCCGCCAGTGGGAAGCCGCTGCGTTTGCCGCGGAAAGCATCCCCGCCGGCGTGCGCGTTGCCGCCGTGCGCATCGGTTTCGTGCTCGGCGCTGACGGTGGCGCATTGCTGGCAGTGCGGAAAATTTTCCGCCTCGGCCTCGGCGGCCGGCTCGGCAGCGGCCAGCAGTGGATGAGCGTCGTCCACGTCGCCGACGTCGCTGGACTCATCGCGTTCCTGTTGGAAAACGACGCTGCCCGCGGTGTGTTCAACGCCGTCTGTCCCGAGCCGGTGCGCAACGCCGATTTCACCCGCGCCCTGGCCTCTGCACTGCACCGCTCAGCGTTCTTGCCCGCGCCTGAGTTCGCCCTGCGTGCCGCGCTCGGCGAGCTGTCGAATTTGGTCCTCGACAGTCAACGCGTGCTGCCGGTGCGGACGCAGGAATCAGGCTACGAATTTCAGTTTCCGACTTTGGCCGCAGCATTCTGTGACACTGTGCCAGTGAATTGATGACGTCCCGCATGTCTCGCGCGCACGAGCCGCACCTTTATCGCTCTATGATCGCCCCACAAAACATCATCGCCCTCGTCTTCGACTACGACCAGACGTTGTCGCCGACTTACATGCAGGACGAGGTCATCTTCCCGGCATTCGGCATCGAGCCGAAACGGTTTTGGAGCCGTTGCGGCGAGTTGGTCAAAGCCGAAGGCTACGACAGCGAACTGGCTTACATGAAAGTCCTGCTCGACACGCTTGGGTTGGATCGCCCGACGAACGCGCAGCTCGCCGAGCTCGGCGCCGGGCTGACGTTTTATCCCGGCCTGCCGGAAATGTTCGAGCAATTCGAGCGCGGCCTGCTCGGGCCGGAGGAAATCGCGCTCGGCATCCGCGTCGAGTATTACATCATCTCCAGCGGGCTGAAGGCGGTGATCGAAGGCTCGAAGCTGCGGCCGTTCGTGCGCGCGGTCTTTGGCTGCGAATACGCGGAGGACGCCGAAGGGCGCATCACGTTTCCCAAGCGCGTGATCTCGCACACTCAGAAGACACAGTTCCTTTTCCGGGTCAACAAAGGGTTGCTCGATCTCAGCCAGGATGTGAACGACCACATGGACGACAGCCTGCGGCCGATCCCGTTCGCGCACATGATCTACGTTGGCGACGGGCCGACGGACATCCCGTGCTTCAACGTCATCCGCAAACAAGGCGGCCAGGCGATCGCGGTCTATAATCCGCACGACCCGACGCGCTCGGCGTTCCGCAAGTGTTACCAGCTTTGCGCGCACACCGACCGGGTGCGGCACATCGCGCCGGCGGACTTTCGCGCGGGCAGCCATCTGCGCTTGCTGCTCGATGAAATGGTCGCGGAGATCGCGACGAAGATCAAAGCGCGCCGCCAAGCCGCGCTGGAAAGCGGCACCGTGCGCGCGCCGGGGCACGGGTAATTGTAGCGGCGGTCTATGACCGCCTTCTTCGGGCGCGGCCCAGCGATGGGGCAGTCATAGACTGCCGCTACAGTGTCAGAAGCAGTTTGCCCGTCGTCTTACGCCCTTCGAGGTCGCGGTGCGCCTGCGCGGCGTCGGCGAGCGGATAAACGTGCTCGATGCGCAACCGCAATCCGCCTTTCGCGATCCAGCCAAGCACGTCTCCGGCGCGCTGCAGCAACTCGCCGCGTTCAGCCGCGTAATTGGCCAGACTTGGGCGGGTCAAAAACAGCGAGCCTTTTTGCGAAAGCACGATCGGATCCACCGGCGCCACCGCGCCGCTCGACGCGCCGAAGAGCGCGAGATAACCACGCGGCCGCAAGCAGTCCAGGCTGCCCTCAAACGTCGTCTTGCCGACGGAATCATAGACGACGTGAACGCCCTTGCCGTCAGTCAGCCGCTTCGTTTCGGCGCAGAAATCCGTCTGCGTATAAAGGATGACTTCATCCGCGCCGGCCCCGCGCGCGAGTTCGGCTTTTTCCGGCGTGGAAACCGTCGTCAGCACGCGTGCGCCGCGGCGTTTGCACATCTGGATGAGCAGCAAGCCGACGCCACCGGCGCCGGCGTGGATGAGCACGGTTTCCCCGGTCTTCACTGGGTAAGTCGTCTCGCAAAGATAGTGCGCCGTCATGCCTTGGAGCATCGCGGCCGCGGCGGATTTTTCGTCTACGCCGTCCGGGATCGCCACGAGCTTCGCCGCCGGCACAACGGTGTATTCCGCGAAGCTGCCAAGGTGCATCGCCCAAGCCACGCGCACGCCCGGCGCGATGCCTTCGACGTTCGTGTCCGGCCCGACCGATTCGACGACGCCGGCACCCTCCATGCCGAGCGTAAACGGTGGATTCGTCGGATAGCGGCCGGTGCGCTGGTAAACATCGAGAAAGTTCACGCCGGCCGCCGCGATTTTGACGAGCGCCTCGCCGGCGCCCGGCGACGGCGTCGGGATGTCTTCATAGACCAACGCTTCGGGACCGCCATGTTGATGGACGCGGATCGCTTTCATAAAAGTGAGAATTTTAGTTTACCCGCAACTCGAACGGCATCCGCGCATACGCGCCGAGCGGATCGTTGAAGCGCCGCAGCAGCTGGAGTTCCGCCTCCGCAGCTTCCAACTCTCGCATCACCGGGTCGCTCGTATCGCCGCCGCCGCGGCCCTTGCCCAAAAATGTGCCGATTAGGCTCAGCGGTTTTTTCTCGCCGCCGAAAATCTCGGCAAGCTGCTCGGCAAATTCTTTCTGCGCCGGATACTCCGCGATCTTCGCATCCGTCGGCAGCTTTACCTTCTCCTTCGCAAACGCCAGCGCCGCTTGCAAGCCGCCGATCTCATCGACCAGCCCGATCTTCTTCGCTTCCTCGCCGCTCCAGACCCGGCCCTGGGCAATCTCCTGCACCTTTGCCGGCGGCAGGTTGCGCGCCTTGCTCACGCGCTCGATAAAGTCATTGTAAATCCGGTCCACGACGTTCTGAATGATGCGCAATTCTTCGTCCGTCTTCGGCCGCGCCGCGGTGAAAAGGTCGGCGTGCTGCGCGGTGCGCACGGTGTCGAACGTCACGCCGTAATCGCCTGCGATCTTCTGGATGTTCGGCAAAATGCCGAACACGCCGATGGAACCCGTGATCGTATTCGGCTCCGCAAACACGCGGTCGCTCGCCGTCGAAATCCAATACCCGCCGCTCGCCGCCACCGCGCCCATGCTCACGATCACCGGCTTGCCAGCCTCGCGGATGAGCACCAGCTCGCGCTGAATAAGTTCGCTCGCCAGCGCGCTGCCGCCCGGGCTGTTCACGCGCAGCACGACGGCTTTCACGCTCGCGTCGCGCCGCACCTTGCGCAGCTCGCGCGAGAAACGCTCGCCGGCGACGGTCCCCGTGTTCGAGCTGTCGCCATCGACGATCTCGCCTTCGGCATAAACGATCGCCACTTTCGGCGTCGAATCCGTGATGCCCGCGAGCCGGTTGCTCGCTTCCTGTTGGCGATCTTTTTCCGGGTTCACCTTTTGCGCGATGTAGCCGCTCAGGCTCACCTGCTTGAACGTCCCTTTTTCCTGATCGTCGCGCCCGGTGCGCTTGCGCAATTCCTCGATCACGTCGGGCAGATACGCTTTTTTCGTGACCAGCTTTTTCGCCAGGGCGGTGTCGGGATCGATGATGACCTTGCCATCGACCAGCGCCTGCAATTCCGCCGCCGGCACCTTGCGCGATTCCTCGACGCCCTGGAGAATGTGCCGCCATAGGTCATCAAGCAGCCGCTGCGATTCTTCGCGCGCTTCGGGGCTGAGACTATTGCGGGTAAACGGCTCCACCGCCGACTTGTATTTGCCCACCCGCGTGACCTGCACGCCCACGCCGTATTTCTGAAACGCGTTGCCGAAAAAGATCGGCTGCGAGCTGAGCCCCGGCAGGATCATCTCGCCGAACGGATTGAGGTAAATTTCGTCCGCGACACTGGCGAGATAGTAGTCGCGCGTCGTCGGCGCGACGAGATACGCGACGACCGGTTTGTTGCTCGACGTTTTGAAATGGATGAGCGCCTCGCGCACTTCTTTCAGCGCCGCGTAGCCCGCGCCGTAATTCGCCGGCTGAAAGCTGCCGCGCAGAAAAATGCCGGCGACGTTTTCGTCCTTCGCCGCCAGCGAAAACGATTCCAGCACGGGCCGCAGCGAAAGCGTCCGCGTGTTGTCGCTGCCGCCGAGCAATTTGTTCAGCGCGTGCTGTCCTTCGTTGGCCGGCGCGTCGGTGAGGTTCACCGACATGTCGAAGACGAGATACGCGCCCTTTTCGACTTTCGCGTCCTTTTTGCCGAACTTGAAGTTGCTGGCGGCAACCCCGATGAAACCGAGCGAGAGCACCACGGAAAACACGGAAAAAAGCACCAGCGCCAGACACGAACCGAAGAAGGAAGCGAAGAACTGTTTCATGAGAAAAAGCCGGGCGAGAAGCCGGCGCGCAGCATGATAGCCGGCGGCGCACAAAGCACAACTTGAGCGCTAAATGGAGACTGTAGCGGCGATCTATGACCGCCCCATTTTTCCTCGCAACCCGCAACCCGCAACGCATCAACCGAAAGGCGGTCATAGACCGCCGCTACAGTTGTCCCTCCAGCAGCGCCTGCACGGCGGACACCGGCGCGGTGATGATCGAGCCGAGGCCCTGTCCCGCATCCGTCACTCGCACCGAGCGCGCGAGATCGCCCGCGAAAATTTGTGTCATCTTTCGCGCAAACCCGGCGTCGAGCACGCCGAGATTCGCTTCATCGTTGATGCGCAACGATCGCGAATCGAAGTTCGCTGATCCCACGGTGACAAAGAGACCATCCGCGATGAGCAGTTTTGTGTGCACCATCGTCGGCTGGAACTCGTAAAGCTCGACGCCAGCGGCGAGCAACCGTCCCCAGCGCCTGCGCGACGCGAGCCGCACCGCCTTTTGGTCGATGTGTTTTCCGGGCATCAAGATTTTTACCTTCACTCCGCGCCGGGCTGCCGCGCAGAGCGCCTCGACGAGCGCGTCGTCGGGAATGAAATACGCATTCTCGACGAACAGCGTGCGCCGCGTTGAGGCGATCGCCAGGTGATACGTCAACTCCACCGTTGCCCCGCCGCGGGACGGAGTGTTTGTAAACGCGCGCGCCAGCACGGAACCCGCCGGACGCAACGGTGGAAAAAAGCCCGGCCCCTGGAGAACTTCGTGCGCGGTAAGGAACCAGTTTCTGAAAAACGCTGCCTGCAACTGCGCGACGACCGGACCTTCGACGCGGAAGTGCAGGTCGCGCCATTCCTGCGGCGAACGGGCGTCGCCGTTCCATTCGTCCGCGATGCCGGCGCCGCCGGTGAAGCCGATGGTGCCATCGACGATGAGCAGCTTGCGGTGCGTGCGGTAGTTATACCGGAGCGGATTGGACCAAAGGGCCGGACGATAGATCTGCAACTGCACACCCGCCGCGCGCAGCGCCGGGTGCAGCGAGCGCGAGCTGAATGCGCCCAGCGCATCGAGGATCACGCGCACTTCGACCCCGGCGCGCGCCCGTTCCGCGAGCGCCGCCGCAAATTCCCGCGGCACCTCGCCGTCGCCGAAAATATACGTTTCCAAATTGATCGTCCGGCGCGCGCCGTGGATCGCGGCCAGCATCGCGGGAAAAATCCCCCGCCCGTTGCTCAGCGTCGTGATCCGATTCGCCGGGACAAAACCGGGTGTGATGAGCGAGCCCATCGCCTGCCGAAACTCCGCGCTGTGCACCGCGCTGACGCTCGGCAGCGGCTCGCGAATTTTCGCCGGCGCACTGCAGCCGGCCAGCGAGCAACCCCCAAGCGCGGCAAGCGAAGCGAGGAGAAGCAATTTCGGAAATCTCATGGCGTGAACGGAGGGGCGAGCATCGTGGAAACGTGTCCGCAGTCGAGCAGCATTTGCACCGGGAAAACAGACGCTCGACTCCCGTCCGCCTGGGACCAGAACGGGAGGCGCGCACGAACCGAAGGCATGCGCTCGCTTCTCTCCGCAGCCCTCGGGGTTCTGTTGCTCTCGACGCTGATCTCGCCGGCGCGCGCCGCGCGACCGGCGGTCGCCCAGGAGGAGATCGATCACCTGCTCGCTTTCGTCGAAAAATCCGACGTGCGCTTCATCCGCAACGGCTCTGAACACAGCGCCAAGGAAAGCGCCGACCATCTCCGCGACAAGCTCGGCCGTGCCGGCGACCGCGTGAAGACCGCCGAGGATTTCATCGTTGGCATCGCGAGCAAAAGCTATCTCAGCGGCAAATCGTATCTCGTGAAAACACCCGACGGGAAAGAACGGCCGACCGGTCTCTGGCTTAGTGAAGAACTGACCCGCTACCGGGCCGACAAAGGACGCGCTGGCGGGAAATCGTGAATGTTGCAGAGGCAGCAAGCCGAGCCGCCTCTACAACGGCTTTGACAACACCCACACATTTTGTTCCCCTGCCGCGGTGAAATTTGCGGCGATGTTTCCAACCCAGCCTTGTTTGCTCTTCGCCGCCGCTGCGTTCTCGCTGAGTGTGACCGGCTGCGCGACGCCGTCGAATCGGCGCGCGCTCTATTTTCCGCAACACGGCCTCGGCCCGTGGCACCAGTTCGCGCACCGCCAATCCGTCGCCGAAGACCTCGGCGTGCCCGCCTCCTCGCTGCCGCGTCCGTCCGCGCCGGTGACGACCACGACCACCGTGACAAAACCCGGTGCTGTTGGGACGACTCCGGGTCAGGCACCTGCGACACCCTTGGTCGCGCCGACGCTGCCGGCGGCTGGAGCGCTCGATACGCCTGCGCGCTGAGTTTGCACTTGCTCAATGCGCCAACCGGGCGTCGATCTCCGCCCGCCGCGGCATCGCCGGCGCGGTGCCGACCTTTGTGACCGACAGCGCCGCGGCGGCGTTCGCAAAACGCGCCGCACGGCCAAGGGCGTCGCGCCCAAATTCTGCCAGCCCGGCAGCCAGCGCGCCGGCAAAGGCGTCGCCCGCGCCGGTGGTGTCCACAACGCGCACGCCCGCGACGGCTGGCACGTGCTCGCAACCGTCGGGACTCGAAATAAAACAGCCGCGCGCGCCGAGCGTGATGATGAGCGTCGGCACGCCGAAGCGCCGGCAAAGATCGTGCAGCGCCTCCGCGCTCATCCCCGCCAATTCCGTCTC
This sequence comes from uncultured Chthoniobacterales bacterium, assembly GCA_964246635.1. Lineage (GTDB taxonomy): Bacteria > Verrucomicrobiota > Verrucomicrobiia > Chthoniobacterales > SZAS-18 > JAFAXH01. The sequence continues at coordinate 7,954 of CAXTRS010000043.1, forward strand.
GCTGAACAGCCGGCTGCCGACGTGCGACACCGTGGCGGGCAGGCGATTGACCAGCGCGGCGAACTCCGTTTCGTTCGGCACGAGCAGATCGACCGATCCGAGAATGTTCGCGTCGAAATCGTCCCGCATCGGCGCCGGGTTGAGCATCGTCAGCGCGCCGGCCGCGCGTGCCCGGCGCAGCGCGTGCGCGTTCACTTCGAGCGTCGCTTCGTGTTGCACAAGGACGACCGCCGCGGCCTCGAAAACGTCCGCCGCGCTCGCGTCGAGATCAGCCGGCAGCAGCGCCGCGCTGGCGCCGAGCGCGACGACGATTTCGTTCTCCGCCGCCGCGTTGACGAGGATGCTTGCGGTGCCCGTCGGTTGCGCCTTTTCCACCGCGCGAAAGTCGATGCCCTCGGCCTGGAGGAATTCGCGCGCGCCATTGCCAAACGCGTCGTGCCCGATGCCGCCGACAAACGTCGTCCGCGCGCCCGCCCGCGCCGCGGCGACCGCCTGGTTCGAGCCTTTGCCGCCGGGGCCGGTGCGGAAGCGGCCGATCACAGTCTGACCCGGACGTGGAAACTCCGCGCAGTCCCAGGTGAGGTCCTGCACGAAACTGCCGATCACCACGACAGCGCGTTTTTCGTTGGGCGATTGCTTGGGAGAAGTCATGTCGCCGACGCTAACGGACGCGGCTTTTTTTCAAAAACGAAAAACTCAAACGTCTTGTCCATAGGCGCCGCGCCACACGAAATCGGACTCGCCAAACTCTTTGCGCCAGATAATGTTCGCGTCGCCCTCCATGTTTCGCCCAGCGTCCCTCCTCGCTGTCGGTTGCACTCTCTGGCTCGCCGCGATTTCGGCGCGAGCCGCCACGCCGGAACCCGCGCCGGCGCCGTTGCGCGACCAACTCGCCGCTGCGCAAGCCGCCGAAGATCGCGCCTCGGTGATCGAAATCTGCCGCCGGATGCTGGCTGAGCCTCCCCAGGGCAAGCTGCGCACCGGCATCGACACCGCGACGCTGCTCGAAACGCTCTTCCGCGCGCAGTTGGCCGAGCGCGATTTCGCCCGCGCGCACGAGACGCTGAACCGAATGGAACAGAGCGGTGCGCGTCTGCCCGGCGTGGTCTTCGAACTCCGTGGTGATCTCCTGCTCGCTTCGAGCACGCTCGCCGTTGACACACAGGACGAAGCCACTGCGGCCTGGCGCACGGCGCTCGGGGCTTCAGGCGCCGATGCTGCCTCGATTTTGGGCAAACTCGGGGACCTCGCGGACAGCCGTGGAGACTGGCCCACGGCGGCCGATTGGTTCGCGCAGTTTCTGAAAAAACGTCCCAACCACGTCGCCCGGCGCGCGCGGCTGGCGGTTTGCCTGCTCAACCTCGGCCGCTTCGAGGAAGCCGACAAAGAAATCCGCGCCGCGAGCGCGAAAGACGCCACGGACAACACGGTCAAAGCCGCGCTCCCGCTCTTCGACCGGCTGCGCGCGGAAGCGGCGACGCTGCGCGCGCTCGGCACGAAGATTTCCTCCGCTCCGAACGACCGCGCCCGTTTCACGCCACTGCTCGAACGGGCACACTTGCTCTTCGTCGCCCGCGCCCTCCCCGCGGCGCTGGCAGACGCCGACCGCGCACTGGCCGCGCTGCCGGATTCCCGCGCCGCTGCGCTGCTGAAAAGCCAGTGCCTTTGGCAGCTCAACCGCAAAGACGAAGCGGGACGTTTGGGCGTGAGCAAGATGCCGCTCACCGGCTGGCTCGCCGACCGCGCGAAGCTAGTGCGGGTGGGAAATTTTGATCTCACGCTCGCCGCGAACAACCCACCCGGCACCGATCCGGCCAAGCTCGCCGCCACGCACGCCGGGCGCGCCGTCGCATTGCTCGATGCCGACCAGCCGTCCTTCGCGCTGCCCGACGCGGCCGCGGCTGCAAAACTCAATCCGCGCTCGGTCGAGGCTACGTTTGTCCACGCCGCCGCGCTGTTGCGTTGCAACCGCATGACCGAGGCGCTCGCGGAAGCCCGGCGCGCGACAGAGGTCGATCCGCAAAGCCCCGACGCCTGGGCAATCCTGGGTCGGCTGGAGCAGGAAGCCCGCGCCGATTTTCAGGCCGCGGTCGCCGACTTGACACGCGCCTTGTCGGTCCGCGAAGAGCCGCGCTGGCTGCAGCGACGCGAGCATTGTCTGCGCGCCATTGGCCGCACCGCCGAAGCCGACAAGGACGCGCGGCGACTGCGCGAATTGCAATCGTCCCGGCCAGCTCCCGCCGCGACGAACTCGTAAACTTCCCGGCGAGTGTTTTCTTTCCCTTGTCATCCTGAGCGGAGTGTAACGAAGCCGAAGGACCTCTCCCTGACAGTCCGTTGTTCGACGCTGCCAGCGCCAGTAACATCCAAACAGAATTGTCAGTGAAAGATCCTTCGACTGTGCGCTGCGCGCTGCGCGCTCCGCTCAGGATGACAAAGGAAGAATGATCGCGCTCTCCCTTGGCTTTCCAGCTTTCTCTAGAAAAAATGAAACGCCGCTTCGCAATCCTGCTTTTCGCGCTCCTCCCATTATTCGCGCCCGCTGTCTTCGCCGCCGAAGATGCGCCGTCCGATCCTTCCGGCATCGTCATCGACCCAGCCGAGGGCAGTATCGAACGCGGCGGCACGATTCACGTTTCGTTCCCGGCCGCGATGGTCGGCACGGATGCAATCGACGCCGGCGGGCAAACGTCGCCGCTGAAGTTCACTCCTCCGATCGAGGGCAAGTGGTACTGGAAAAGTCAGACTGAGGGCGAACTCCAGCTCACCGGCACACTGCTGCCGAGCCAGGAATACCGCGTCGGCCTCGCGCCGGGCGTGAAGACACTTGATGGCAAGCCGCTGCCAGTGCCGGCAAACTGGGTCGGCGCAAAGCTGAAGACCGAGGAGTTCACCGCGAAGAGCGAGTTCACCGAAACCGAGCGTCTTTCCGGCAATCCGCAGGTCGTCGTCGAATTTTCCTACGCGGTGCGCCTGGCTGACGCGGCCGAGCGCATTTGGTTTCAGGACCGCGACAGCCTCCAGCGTTTTCCCGCCGAGATCGGTTTGCGCGAGGACGACAACGAGCGCGATTTGCCCGAAGGCGCGGTGCTGCGCGTTTCCTTGCGCGAAGGCCAGCTCCCGCTCGGCCGCACGTTCGATCTCATCATCGACGGCGTGCGCGAAGCGACGAGCGGGGCGCCGTTGCCGTTCCTGCGCCGCATTCCGCTCGGGCGCACCGCGCCGCTGAAAATCCAGTGGCTCGGCGCGATCAACAACCCGCTCCAAAAGCCGTCGATCAACGTCAAGTTCGACGACTACATCGATCCTGCCACGGCCAAGCCGGAAGCCCTGCGCATCGAGCCGGCTGTGCCGAACCTCAAAGTGCGCGCGGAAGGCGACGATCTCATCGCCGAGGGCGACTTCGATTTGAAGACCCACTATCGGGTCGTGGTGGGCACTGAGCTGAAAGGAACGCGCGGCTATGGACTCGCGGAGACTCGTCGCTGGGGCGCGACGTTTCGGCCGAAAGCGGGCGCGGTGTTTTTTCCCGGCCCGCGTGTGTTTCAACGCTCGAAGCTCGGACTGCGTTTCGCGTTTCTCCAAGTCAACACGGGCGCGTTGAGCTGGCGGCTGGCCGCGGTGCCGATGGAAAAATTATCCGCGGTCGAAGCGCGGCGGCGCGAGTTTGAAACAGCGAAGAAAGACCCGGTCACGGGTGACGAAATTTTCGACAAAACGACTGGCCTCGCGGTGCAGCGCGACACCGAGTTGCTCGTCGAGACGTTCGCACTGCCCGTGCGCGCCAAGGGCGATTTTCCCGCGAGCGGCGGCGACGCGGAAACCTTGCGCGAAATCCAGTGGAAACCCGCCGCCGGCGAGCCACCGCTGTCGGGCTTTTTCCTGCTCGAAGTCAGCGGTCAGGACGCCACGGGTGACGGAGCGAAGCCGCACCTCGTCGGCCACCGTTCGCTCGTCGTTTTCAGCGACGCGATCCTCACGCAGAAACGCAACTACGGCTCGGTCACCGTGCGCGTCGCCGGCATGAACGACGGGCTCCCCCGCGCGGGGGTCAAAGTGCGTGCGCTCAGCGAAAGCAATTTCGAGGTCGCCAGCGAAGTCACCGATAGCGACGGCCTCGCGCGTTTTCCGACGCGCCAGCTCCGCCCGCCGAAGGACGCGCGCGGCGGCGAGCCGGCGGAATATTTCGTGGCGGAAACCGACGCCGGCCCGGCGTTGCGCACGCTCGACAGCGGTGGTCTCGACGACGTTTATATCCCGACCGATTCGGCGAACGAGCGCGCGGTGACACAGTTGCGCAACGTCATTCTCACCGACCGTCCTTTGTATCGGCCGGGCCACACGGTGAAGATCAAAGGGCTGGCCCGCACGGTCGAGCGCCAGGCGGACGGCAACGAGCAGTTGGTCATCCCGGCGGGCAAAAAACTGGAGTGGCGCATCACGCGCGGCTACTCGAGCGAGCTGGCCGTCGAAGGCGAAACGTTCGTCAACGCCGACGGCGGCTGGGAAGCGGAGTGGATCGTGCCCGAAGGCGCGAAGCTCGGCCGGCACTCGGTGCATTGCTCGGTCGGCGGCTTGAGCGAAGCCGGCGGCGACGACGTGGCCGTCGGCGCGACCTTCATGCTCCAGGAATACAAGACGCCGCTCTTCGAGGTGAAGGCGCTCGCCGACGCCGACCCTGCGCCGGGCAAGAGCGACAAGCCGGCCGCGCTCCTGCGGGTGGACGCACACTATTTTTCCGGCCAGCCGGTGGTCGGCGCGAAGGTGCAGTGGCGCGCGAGCTGGAACCGCACGGATTACACCGCGAACGAGTTTACGTTGAGCGATCACTACAGCGAAAAAGCCGCGCCGTCCGCGGACGACAACGCGCCGGAAATCAAGGGCGAGGCCAAGCTCGATGCGAACGGCAGCGCGATCGTGCGCGTCGAACCGCCGGCGAATCTGCCGGGCGCGCGGTATGACGCGCAGTGGACGATCGCCGTGACTTCTGCGGACGGTCAGAGCGTCAGCCCGACCGACTCGGAGATAAAGTCGATCGTGATGCTCCAGCCCGCGCTGCTTGGGATCAAAGCGGAAACGGCGCCGGTGGGGCAGCCGCGCGGCGTAAAGGTTGAGACGACGTTCCTCAACAAGAGTGACGAGCCGGCGGAAGGAGATGTCGGCAAAGCGGGCGCGGCCGTCGAGGTGTTTCGCGTCACCACGAAAACCGCGAAAGAGCGCGTGGCGCCATTCGTCTTTCGCTATCGCAACACGCCGGTCTATACGTCGTTCAAAAAGCTGACCGTGCGCGGCGGCGAGACGGTGCCGGTGAACGAGCCGGGCCGCTACGTGCTCGTCGCCGAAGCGCCGGGACTCAAGCGGGTCAGCGCGGAAGTTTTTGTCGAGGGCGCGGAGCCGGACGAAGTGCCGGTGAAGAACGACACCTCGCTCGAAGCCAAGGCGGAAAAGGCGGAATACACGCCGGGGCAAGTCGCGGCGTTTGTCACGCGCGCGCCGATCACTGGCGTGGCGTGGGTATCGATCGAGACCGACCACATTCTCGACACCCTGCTCGTGAAGCTGCCCGGCAACACGAGCAAGATCGAAGTGCCAGTGAAAAAGGAATACGCGCCGAACGCGAAAGTCGCCATTTACCTCGTGCGGCCCGGCGCGGACGACCGGTTGCCGGCGGAGCGATTCGCGAGCGCCGACCTCAACGTTTCACGTCCCGACTTGCAGCTCGAAGCAAAACCGCGCTTCGCGAAAGCAAGTGTGCGGCCCGGCGAAAAAGTCAGCGGCAGCGTGGAGATTCGCTGCGAAGGCAAGCCGGTCGCCGACGCGGACGTGACCGTGTATGCGGTCGATGACGCCGTGCTGGCGCTCGGGAGCTGGAAGGCGCTCGAACCGCTGAAGTTGTTTTATCCCCGGCGTTCACACTGGGTGAAAACCTACGGTGCCTTGCACGATTATGTGTCGGGTATCGAGCGGCGCAGCCTGTTTCAGAAAGGCTTCACGGTCGGCGGCGGTGGCGAGGAATTTGGCGCGCGTTTTGTGCGCAAGGATTTTCGCCCACTGGCGATGTGGAAGACGAATCTCAAGAGCGACGCCGCGGGCAAGGTGCCGTTCGAGTTTGACGCGCCGGACAACCTGACCCGCTATCGGGTGGTCGCCGTGGCGCAAACGCGCGCCAATCAATTCGGCGCCGGCGACGACGTGGTCGAGGTCGCCAAGCCGTTGCAGATCGAGCCATCGTTGCCGCGGTTCCTGCGCGTCGGCGACGAGGTCGAGCTGCGCGCCGTCGTGCGCCAGAGCGCGCGGGATCGCGACAAGCTGAGCGTGACTTGCACGACCGACGCCGGCTTGAAATTGCTCGACGCAAACTCCGCCGCGCCGACCGTCGCCGACGCCGACCGCAACGCGCCGCTGGTGGCGCGTTTCCGCGCCAAGGTCGCCGATCTTCCCGGCGCGAAGATTTCCTTCACCGCCACTTCGGCCAACGACGCGAACATTGCGGATGCCGTCGAGATGACACTGCCGATTTATCCGCCGACCATTTTGCGACGCGAGTCGGTCGCGGGCACAGTGACCCCGAGCCGAGATGGCTCCTCGCCCGACATCGGCGCGCTCCTGCCACCGACCTGGAAACTCGCCGCGGAGGGCGGTCGCTACGACCTCGCGATCGCGACTTCGCCAAACCTCCCGCGGCTCCAGGGTTTGCCGGGAATTCTGGAATATCCGCACGGTTGCTTCGAGCAAATCTCCTCGCGCGTGATGGCCTTCAGCGCGCTCCAGTCGCTCTTCGCCGCGGTGCCGGCCGATCCCGAGCAAACGGCAGCGTGGCGCCTGACGGTCGAGCGCCAACTCCGGCTCTACGAGCGGTCGCTGCTCAGCGATGGCTCCCTGCCCTACTGGCCGGGCGGACAGACGGCGGACCCATTTGTGACCGTCCAAGCCGCCTGGGCGGTGAAGCGCGCGGTCGCCGCCGATTTTACCGTGCCTGAAGAGCTTGCGGAAAAACTCAACGGCGCCGTCGGCAAGATCGTCGAACGTGCGAGCGGCAAGGATGCGACCTCCGCGTATTTGCGCGCGTTCGCGCTCATGGTCAGCGTGATCGAAGAGGAAGAGGACGGCGGCGCGAATGAGAAAGCTGCGCGCGAGCTTTTCCTCAATCGCGAAACGCTCGGCGACGAAGGCCGCGCGTTGCTCGCCATGGCGATGCACGGGTTGAAAATCCTGTCGGCGGAGAAGGAGCAGCTCCTGCGTGAAATCGACAAGCGCCCGCCGCCGACCGAGGGGCCGGAACGTGCGTTCAATCCGCGCACGTTTTCGACCAACACGCGCACGTTCGCCACGGAAGCGTTGGCGTTCAGCACGATTCGTCCGGCATTTTGGGACGCCAAAAAACAGGCGGCGATGCGCACCCGCCTGAACGCGCTGCTCGAACGCGCGCCGCAGCTTTCGACGCAGGAAAACCTGTGGTCGCTCTTCGCGTATGACGCGCTGCAAAAGGGCGACAAATATCCGAAGCTCAAAGTCCCGCGCGCCAAGCCGCAGCCCACGCGAGTGTCAGCCGACGGCACCGCGGCGGCGTGGGTGAAAAACGACCTCGTGCGCGGTGGCGCGGACCTCAAGCTCGAAGGGTTGAACAGCACCGCGGTAATGGGCGCGCTCTTCTACGTGCTCAACGCCGAATACCGCGTCGCCAACGTGGACGACGAGGTGCGCGCGGACCGCGGGGGCTTGCGCGTCGAGCGTGTCGTGCGCAACCTCACCGATCCCACGCGCACCGGCCTTCCCGGCGCGCCGGCGGTGAAGCTCAACGACCGGTTGCTCGTCACCTACCGGCTGGCGAGCACGAAGCTGCGCAACTACCTTGCGCTCGACGATGAGTTACCCGCCGGGCTGGAAATCGTCAACCCGGACTTGGCCATGTTCGCGGGCTTTTACGAAATCCCGCAGCCGGCGCGCGGCGAGCGCGTCGCGGAGCCGTCGCACACGGAACTGCGCGACCAAAAAGCGAACCTGTATCTCGACGTGCTCGAGCCTGGCGTGACGACGTGCAGCGTCCTTTGCCGCGCCGTGGCCGCCGGCAACTTCCGCTGGCCGAGCACGCAGGCCGCGCCAATGTATGACCCCAGCGTGTCTGGGTTGTCGCCGGCGGCGAACTTGGTCGTCGAGCAATAAAAATCCGATGGGAAGGAGGAAAGCGGAGCTTCCGCGACGACGCGCCGTCGCTCGTGCCCGCCCCCGCGTTGCGTTTCACGACGACAGCACGCGCATCGACTGGGCCGAGCTGGCACGTCTGCTCGCCGCGGCCGGACTCGGCGAGCGCGATCCCGGCTTCACGGGACGCGCCTTCACCGGCAGTTATGCCCGCTGCTTCGCAGTCGCGGAGGACGACGATAATCGTGCGATGCTCATCGGCGCCGCACGCGCGATTTCCGACGGGGTCAGTGTCTCCGCAATTTACGATGTCGCCGTCCTGCCGTCGCACCAAGGTGAGTCGGTGGGGCGCGGCCTCATGGAGGGTCTGCTCGCGCGTTTGCCCGCGCGGCAAATTCTTTTAGTCAGCGCGCCCGCGCAAATCGGCTTCTACGAGCGGCTCGGCTTTCGGCGGCTGCAAACCGCGATGGCGCGCCTCGCCGAGCCGCAACGTTGGGAAAAACTGGGCTATTTCCTCGCCGAGGATTGCACTGATGAAACCGGGTGAACGCGAAGCCATCACGCGCCGGGAAACGCGCTTCCTCCCGGATGGGACCTACGTCTTTCGCGACGAGTTGGAGATAAAAGGCGTGTTCCGCTTTCGACTGATCACCTGCACCGCGTGGCTGCTCGAATTGTTTCAAGTCCGCTCCGGTGCGGTTTCTTTGCGCCGCGGTGAAGAACACGTGCGGCCACGCGGAAAATGTTTCGGCATTTTCTATCCGCGCTTCAGCATTGCCGAGCTGTGCTTCGAGAACACACACAGTCGCGTGCTCGGCTTTGCCGGCACCGGTCATCCCCTCGCCGGCTTTGCCACGGTGCCGACAATATTCGAGGCAGACATCGGCGCGCTTTCCGCCGGCGAAAGTGCGGCAGAAATTCTGCGCGGCGCAAGCAATCCCAGCGCCGTGGAACTCAACCCGAAAGCATCGGCGCTCTCGGTCCGGGCAAAAAAGCATATCGACGGGAGCTGCCTCGGTTCCACAGCCATCGGAGCGATTGCAGCGAAACTCCGCGTGCGCCACGAACACCTTTCCCGTCAGTTCAAACGGGACTTCGGCCTCAGTCCGCGGGACTATCTGCACCGCTTGCGGCTCGCCGATGCCCCGCTACGGCTTGCGCAGGGCGAGGAAATCGTCGGGGTTTCCCACGAGTTGGGTTACTACGATCTCAGCCGCTTCTACCGACAATTTCGCAAGCACACCAAGACCTCGCCAGGAGTCTGTCGAGCGATGCTGAAGCCGACGAAGAGGTAGCGAAAAGAAGGTCAAAAAACGCCAAGACGCGCTGCGTCCCGCCACGATGCTTGATGAGACCCACAGGAGCGCATCATGCGAAAAATTACCTTCGGCCTTGCCAATAGTCTCGATCATTACATCGCCCGCAAAAACCACGCGGTGGATTGGCTGACGTGGAGCAGCGAAGCGGCCGAGATCTCCGCCAGGTTTTGGAAAAAAGTCGATACCATCCTAATGGGTCGCAAGACTTACGAAGCCGGCCTTCGGCTGACGAAAGGCAAGGCCGATCCTTTTCAGGGTTTTCAAACCTTTGTCTTTTCCCGGACGCTGCCGCCCAGCGAGACCGAAGGAGTGCAGATCGTCCCCACCGATGCGGTGAGATTTGTGCGAAAACTGAAGTCGGCGCCGGGCAAAGAGATCTGCATGATGGGCGGAGGCGAGCTGGCGAAGTCGTTTTTCGAGGCCCGGCTCATCGACGAAGTCGGCTTCAACATCCATCCGATCCTGCTCGGCTCCGGCATCCCGCTTTTTCATCCGCTGAAGCGCGCGATCAAACTCGAACTGCGCGAATGCCGGAGGTTCAAAAACGGCTGCGTGTTCGTTTCGTATCGGGTGAAGTATTGACGAACGCCCCCGCCGTCTCGACGAACAGAATCCAGCGCGCCACCGAGTCTCGGCCCCGCCCTCCGGCTCGTGGGAATCCCTGCCAGGCCGGTCTTGATCTCCCCCGCTCCCGTCGGGAATAGTTGGCGTTCACGTCCACGCTTTGACCACGCGGTTGCGATCCTTTTTCCGGCGGCAGCGGCGCAGACTTTTCGCCGTGCTCGGCGTTTTCGTTGCGCTGCTGGTGCTGGCTGCGGCAGCGATCGTCGCCAGCGTGGAAATTCCCGACGCGTTGCTGCGGGGCACGCCGCCGCCTGCGACGGTCACGCTGCTCGACGCGCGCGGCGAGCCGTTGGCGGAACTCGCGAATGCCGAAGCGCGCAGCCATCATCCCGTCGCGCTCGGCGAGATGGGAGCGGATTTGCCGCGGCTGACCGTCGCGCTCGAAGACCGCCGTTTCTCCGCTCACCGAGGCGTCGATTTCCGCGCGCTGCTCGCCGCCGGTGCGCGCGACTTGCGCGCCGGCCGCATCGTCTCCGGCGCTTCGACGATCACCGAACAACTCGTCAAACTTTCCTCCCTGCCTGGCTCGCGGCGGCGCACGGTCGCCGCGAAAGCACGCGAAGCCGTCGCCGCGTGGAAACTCGAGCGCGTCTGGACCAAAGATCAAATCCTCGCGCGCTATCTCAACGCCAGTTCCTACGGCAACCGGCTCATCGGCCCCGAAGCCGCCGCGCGCGTTTATTTCCACAAGCCGGCGGCTGCGCTCACGCTGGCGGAAAGCGTTTATCTCGCCGGCCTGCCGCAAGCCCCGACGCGCCTCGACCCGTGGCGACATCCGGCGG
>CAXTRS010000044.1:0-18685 GCA_964246635.1 uncultured Chthoniobacterales bacterium
GCTTCGGCCGCTGGCTGGCCGAGCGGTCGAGATAAAGATAAATGACCGGCGTGGTGTAGAGCGTCAGGAATTGCGAGAGCAACAGGCCGCCGACGATCGAGATGCCGAGAGGCCGGCGCAGCTCGCTGCCGGTGCCGTTTTCCAACGCGAGCGGCAGCGCGCCGAGCAGCGCGGCGGCGGTCGTCATCATGATCGGACGGAACCGCAACAGGCACGCCCGGAACACGGCATCGCGCGCGTCGAGTTTTTGATGGCGTTCGGCTTCGAGCGCGAAGTCGATCATCATGATCGCGTTCTTCTTCACGATGCCGATGAGCAGGATGATGCCGATGAGCGCGACGAGCGAGAAATCGGTGCGACACACGATGAGCGCGAGCAGCGCGCCGACGCCGGCGCTCGGGAGCGTGGAGAGAATCGTGATCGGGTGAATGTAGCTCTCGTAGAGCACGCCGAGCACGATGTAGATGACCACGATGGCGGCGAGGATGAGATACGGCTCGCTCGCCAGCGACGTGCGGAACTCCGCCGCGGCGCCGGTGAAAGTCGTCGCGACGGTTTCTGGCAGGCCGATCTCTTTTTCCGCCCGCTGGATCGCCGGCACCGCGTGGCTCAGCGAACTGCCGGGCCGCAGGTTGAACGAAAGCGTGACGGCGGGGAACTGGCCCTGGTGCGTTACGGAGAGTGCCGTGTTGCCTTCGCGCAACGTCGCGAAGGCGCTCAGCGGCACCGGCTGGCCAGTGCTCGATTTGACGTAAAGTTTGTCGAGCACGTCCGGCGAAGTGCGAAAGCCCGGCTCGACTTCGAGGATCACGCGGAACTGATTGAGCTGCGTGAAAATGATCGACACCTGCCGCTGGCCGAACGCGTCGTAGAGCGTGTCGTCGATGGCCTGGGTGAGCACGTTCAGCCGCGAGGCTTTCACGCGGTCCACATCGACGTTGAGCTGCAAGCCGCCGGTTTGCTGATCGCTCGTCACGTCGCTCAGCTCCGGCAGCGCGGCGAGTTTGGCGACGAGCTTCGGCGCCCATTCGGACAGCTCGGCGGCGTCGGCGTCTTGCAGGATGTATTGGTATTGCGTGCGGCTGACGCGCGCGTCGATCTGCAAGTCCTGCACGGCTTGCATGAAGAACGAGACGCCTTCGACGCCGCTCGTCGTGTCGCGCAAGCGGTGAATGATTTCGTCCGCGCTCGCTTTGCGGTCGTGCCGCGGCTTGAGCACGATCTGCAGACGGCCGGTGTTGACGGTCGCGTTCACCGTGCCCGCGCCGACCGATGCGGAAACATTGGCCACGTCCGGGTCGCGCCGCACGATGTCGGAGACTGCGTGGACGCGTTCGAGCATCGCTTTGAACGAGATGTTCTGCGCCGCGTCGGTGACGCCGAGAATGACGCCGGTGTCCTGCTGCGGGAGGAGTCCTTTGGGAATGATGACGTAGAGCCAGATCGTGGCGACGAGCGTCGCCAGCGCGGTGAGCAGCGTGAACTTTTGGTGGCGCAAAACCCACACGAGGCCGCGCTCATAAAGGTTGAGAAAGCCCTCGAAGAAACTTTCCGTCCAGCGGTAGAAGCGGCCTTGGTGCTTCTTCTCGTCCTCGGGTGTTTCCGCGCGCAGGAGCTTGGCGCACATCATCGGCGTGAGCGTCAGCGAGATGATCGCCGAGACGACGACAGCGACGCTGAGCGTGATCGCGAACTCGCGGAACAACCGGCCGACGATGCCGGTCATGAACAGGAGCGGAATGAAGACCGCGATGAGCGAGACGCTCAAGGAGACCACGGTGAAGCCGATCTGCTTGGAGCCTTTCAACGCGGCGTCGAGCGGCTTGTCGCCCTGCTCGATGAAGCGGACGATGTTCTCGATCATCACGATGGCGTCATCGACTACGAAGCCGGTCGAGATCGTCAGGGCCATCAAGGACAGGTTGTCCAGCGTGAACCCGCACAGATACATGATGCCGAAGGTGCCGATGATGGAGAGCGGCAACGCCACGCTCGGAATCACCGTCGCCCAGAGTTTGCGCAGGAAGACGAACATGACCGCGACGACGAGCGCGATGGTCAGCAGCAAGGTGAACTGCACGTCTTCCACGGAGGCGCGAATCGTCTCTGTGCGGTCCGCGAGCACATCGACGCGCACGCTCGGCGGCAGCGTCGCGGTGAGCTGCGGCAGCAATTTCTTCACGTGCTCGACGGTCTCGATGATGTTCGCGCCCGGCTGTCGCTGGATGTCGAGCAGCACCGCCGGCTTCTCGCCCCGCGCGCTGGCGACCCACGCGGCGAGCTGATCGTTCTCGACGCTGTCGATGATGTTCGCGATGTCGCCGAGGCGGATCGGCGCGCCGTTCTTGTAGGCGACGATGATCGGCTTGTAGGCTTCGGCGGAGAAGATCTGGTCGTTCGACCCGATGGTGAACGACTGCCGCGGGCCGTCGAAGCTTCCTTTCGGTGCGTTGACATTGGCCTGACCCAAAATCGTTCGCACGTCTTCCAGGCTCAGCCCGAGCGCGGCGATCGCCGCCGGGTTCACCTGCACGCGCACCGCCGGCTTTTGGTTGCCCTGGATGGTGACGAGTCCGACGCCCGAGACTTCGCTGAGCTTTTGCGCGAGCAGCGTGTCGGCGAAGTCGTTGACCCGGTCGAGCGGCAGACTGTCGGAGGTGATCGACAGCGTGAGCACCGCGGTGTCAGCCGGGTTGACCTTGTTATACTTCGGCGGGTTGGGCAGTTCGCGCGGCAGGAAGCCGCCGGCGACGTTGATGGCGGCCTGCACGTCCTGCGCGGCGACGTCGATGGGCCGGTCGAGATTGAACTGCAGCGTGATCGTCGAAACGCCGAACGAGCTGGTCGAGTTCATCGACGCCAGCCCGCTGATCTGGCCGAACTGACGCTCGAGCGGCGTCGTCACCGCGGAGGTCATCACGTCCGCGCTGGCGCCGGGATATTGCGTGGTGACCTGGATGGTCGGGAAATCGACGGCCGGCAGGGCGGAGATCGGCAGCAGCTTGTAGCCGAGCAGGCCGAGCAGGATCACGCCGACCATCAGCAGCGAGGTCGCAATCGGCCGGCGAATGAAGGGCTCGGAAATGTTCACCGGAGAAAATGGTGCAACCCGCGCCGGCTTTCGTTGTTGTGCTGAGCGTGGCGCATTATGACTTTGCGGGCTTCGCGCCCTGGCCGTCGCGCGGACGGCCCTGACCCGCCGGCGGCTTGCCGTCTTGCGACGATTTCGGCCCGCCGGTCAACTCGACGCGAGAACCGGGCTGCAACTTGTATTGGCCATCCACGACCACCTGCTCGCCGGCTTGGAGGCCATCGTCGATGAGCGCTTCGTTGCCTTCCGTTTGTGCGACTTTGATCGGACGCATCTCGACCGATTTGTCCGGCTTGATGACATACGCATACGTCCCCTGCGGCCCGCGCTGCACCACGCTGGCCGGGATGACGAGGCCGTCCTTGCGCGTGGTGAGCAACAGCCGCGCGTTGACGAATTGGCCGGGCCAGAGCCGCAGGTCGTCGTTGGGAAATGTCGCCTTCAAGCGGATCGTGCCGGTGGCTTGGTCGATCTGGTTGTCCACCACGGCGAGCTGGCCCTCGCCGAGCGCCGACTTATTCGCGCGATCCATCGCGCTCACCCGCATTTCCCGCGGATCGCCGCCCTGTTGAAGAATGGATTGCAGGCTCTGCTCGGGCAGCGTGAAGACGACGGTAATGGGCCGGAGCTGGGTGATGACGACCAATCCATTTTGGTCGCTGGCGCGAATGATATTTCCCTGATCCATCAAGCGCACACCGGCCCGCCCGTCGATGGGTGACTTGATCTGCGTGTAATCAAGTTGCGTGCGCGCGTTGTCGAGCGCGCCCTGGTCAGCCTGGACAGTGGCCTGGAGTCCGTCCGCGGCGAATTTGGAAGCGTCAAACGTCTGCTGGTCGATGACTTTCTTTTTGAGCAGCTCGTCGTTGCGCCCGAGCACGAGCCGCGCGTTGGCGAGCTGCGCTTCGTCCTGCTTTTTCTTCGCCTCGGCCTGATCGACCTGCGCCTGATATGGCCGCGGATCCACTTGGGCGAGCAACTCGCCGGCTTTCACGTCCTGGCCTTCGGTGAAGATGACCTTTTGCAGTTCGCCGTCCACGCGCGCCCGGACGGTCACCGTGTTGAACGCCTGCACAGTGCCAAGGCCGTCGAGATAGATCGGCACGTCCTGCTGCTTCACTTCGCCGGCCACCACGGGCACCAGACCGCCGGCGCCGCCTGGTCCTCCGCCGGATCCGCCGCCACGTCCACCGCTGCGAGGCGAACCTGCCGGCGCGCCCGCGGCCTGGGTGGCAGCGGCCTGACGATGCCGAACGAACCACCATGCGCCGAGCGCGACGACGCAGAGGAGAACAATCCAACCTTTCTTATGCATAAATGAGTTGCCCAGATTTTACGCCAAGGGCGGCCGACCCACCCTCAGAACTTTAATCTCCGTATGTGCCGGCGAGTTACTCATCACAAACAACAAACCGCAGCCGGACCGTCTGCTGATTCTCTCCAGCGGTCATTAGCACGGGCGTTATACACGTAAACCCAGGACGGCGCGCGTAACGTTTTGCGCACGCCGCTTACTTCCCAGCTCGACCGGAGCCCCCCGCAACCCATCACTCCCGTGCAAAATACGCCTTCTCCGCTCCCCACCCCGCTCGGCCCCGCCGCGGTTGAACCAACCCAGCCGGCGATCACACCCTCGACCCGTTTCTGGCCGGAAGGCTGGTGGAAAATCGTCGAGTTCCGCATCGGCATCATTCCGCTGCCGGTCTATTTCATTCTGCTCGCGCTGGTGATTGGCTTTGTCGCCACCGGCAAGGTGCCGAGCGAGATCAACATGGCGATCGCCATTCTCGCCGTCGGCGGATTCACTTGCGGCGAAATCGGCAAGCGTCTGCCGGTGCTGCGGCACATCGGCGCGGCCGCGATCTTTGCCACGTTTCTGCCCTCGCTCTTTGTTTACCACCACTGGCTGCCCGACATCATCGTCAAATCGGTCACCGAATTTACGAAATCGACGAACTTTCTGTATCTCTACATCACCGCGATCATCGTCGGCAGCATTCTCGGCATGGATCGGCAGGTGCTCATCCGCGGGTTCCTGAAAATCTTCGTGCCGCTGGCCACCGGTTCGATTGTGGCCGGACTCGTGGGCACCGCGGTCGGCACGGCACTCGGCATTGGCGCTTACAAAACGTTTTTCTTCATCGTCATCCCAATCATGGCCGGCGGCGTCGGTGAAGGCGCGATCCCGCTCTCGATCGGCTACTCCGAAATCCTGCACGAAAAGCAGGGCGATCTGTTCGCGCAGGTGCTCCCGCCGGTGATGCTTGGCAGTCTCACAGCGATCCTGCTCGCCGGCACGCTGAACTTCGTCGGCAAACGCTATCCGCACCTCACCGGCGACGGCCGCCTGCAGCCCGGCGAGCACGATGACATGGATCCGAAGGACGAAGAAATCACCGGGCACATGGATGTCAGCCACGTGGCGGCGGCCGGCATCATGGCCACGTCGCTTTATCTCATCGGTCTTTACGCGTTCCAGCTTTTCAGCTTCCCGGCGCCGGTGACAATGCTCTTCATCGCCGTTGCGGTGAAACTCAGCAACGCCGCGTCGCCCAAGCTGCAGGAAGGCGCGTTCGTGGTTTATAAATTTTTCCAAAAGGCAGTGACTTACCCGCTCTTGTTCGCCATCGGCGTGGCGCTCACGCCGTGGGATAAATTGGTCGCCGCCTTCACGATTCCGAACCTCATCACCATCGTGGCCACGGTGGTGTCGCTGATGACGACCGGTTTCTTTGTCGGCCGCTGGATGAAGCTGTATCCGATCGAAGCCGCCATCGTGAACGCGTGTCACAGCGGACAGGGCGGCACGGGCGACGTGGCGATTCTCACGGCGGCGAACCGCATGCAGCTCATGCCCTTTGCCCAGGTGGCGACGCGTATCGGTGGGGCGATCACAGTCACGGTCGTGTTGATTATTCTCGGACGAATCGGCGGCTGACATTCAGGCGGCAAGTTGTTCGACGAGCGCCTGCGTAAACGCGCGCGTGCCGAGCGCGCCGCCGAGGTCGCGCGTGCGGCGTTGCGGGTCGCGCAGTAGTGTGTCCACGGCGCGCTCGATGCGCTGCGCGGCCTCAGAAAATTTTTCCCCGCGACCCCGCCGCCCGAGCCATTCCAACAGCATCGCGGCGGAAAGAATCAGCGACACCGGATTGGCTTTGTCCTGGCCCGCGATGTCCGGCGCGGAACCGTGCTGCGCCTGCGCCATGCAGGCGTGATCGCCCGCGTTGATCGAGCCGCCCAAGCCGAGGCTACCCGAAAGTTCCGCGGCTTCGTCGGAGAGGATGTCGCCGAACATATTGGTGGTGACGATGACGTCGAAACGCGCCGCGTCGCGCACCAGTAGCGCGGCGGCGGAGTCGATGAGCTGTTCGTCGTATTGCACCTCTGGGAACTCCGTCGCAACCTTGCGCACTTCGCGCAAAAACAATCCGTCGGACACTTTCACCACGTTCGCCTTGTGGACGGCGGTGACTTTCCGACGTGGGCGCTCGCGTGCCAATTCAAACGCCGCGCGAGCGATGCGCCGCGAGCCGCTCGCGCTGATTTTGCGGATCGACAAAGCCAAATCCGGCGTCGGCATGAATTCGCCCGGCCCGAGGTGCATGTTGCGGTCCGCATAAAACCCTTCCGTGTTCTCGCGCACGATGACTAGGTCCATCGGCGTGCGCCCAAAATGGGGCAAGCCTTCGCGCGACCGATTCGGGCGCACGTTCGCGTAAAGATCGAGCACCACGCGCAGCTCGGCAGACAGATTGATGCCGCCCTGCGCCCGCGGCGGATAGTCCGAGTGCGACACCGGCCCGAGGATGATGCCGTCGGAGCGCCGTGCCGCTGCATACACCGGCTCCGGCATCGTGCTGCCTTCTTTTTCGAGACGGCTCAGCCCGACCTCGTGCGTCTCGAATTTCAGCCGCAAACTCAGCGGACCGTTCAGCGCGTCGAGCACGCCGACCGTCGCCGCCGAGATTTCCGGGCCGATGCCGTCGCCGGTAAAAACGGCGAGCTGGACCTCTTTGTCTCTCACCGATTCCGTTTGCGTTCCATTCATATCGCTGAATTCGAGTTCGGCACATCCTGTGCGCCGTCTACTCCCAAAGGAGTATCGACGCCCCTTTGGAAACGGACGAGTTTTTCTCCAGATGAAAATGCCCCCCGCCCACTTTTTCGCTTTCATCGCGGCAGCAGCAGCGGCGCTCGGCCTCAGCGCGGCGCCGTCGGTGCCAGCATCAGGTGCTACAATTCCGGGTTCGTTCAAACAGCTCGATTGCGAAGGCGGCGGCTGGTTCGAGCAAGTCATCCCGCACTCCTCCGGGCGGCTCTACGGTCGCACGGACATCGGAGGCATGTATCGCAGCGACGACCACGGCGACACGTGGACTTTCCTCAGCGGCGATCTGCCGTATGCCGCCTGCTACTATGTGCAAGGCGTCGCGGTCGCCGCGGGGAACGCGAACGTCGTTTATCAGGCCACCGGTGTTTCCTACGCCGCGACCGATCCAGGCCGCGGGATTTGGAAGAGCACGAACGGCGGCAGCTCTTGGACACAGGTGCTCGCGGGCGTCAATTTCTCCGGCAATGACGAGCCGCGCTGGGGCAGCGAATGCCTCGTCATCCAGCCCGGCAACGACAGCGAAATCTGGGCCGGCACGCGCGGCGACGGGCTGCGGCGCTCGACGGACGCGGGCGCGAATTGGACCAACGTGTCGCCGGCGGTTTTCGACACGCCGAACGTCGTCATCTCCGGCATCACGATTCATCCCAGCGCCCCGGACACCATCTGGGTTTGCGGCGACGGCGGCCTGTGGGTGAGCACCAATCACGGTGCGTCGTGGACGCAAAAACTTTTCGTCGCGCGCATCTACCGCTTGGCAGTAAAAGCGGACGGCACCGCCTTCGCCGCCGGCTTCACTAGCGGCGGCAGCAATGTGCTCTATCGTTTCACCTCCGCCACGGACAACAACCCGGCGGACCTTTACGCGAACTTCCTCAACGCCTCGCTGCCGTATCCCCCTTACCAGGGTGACCAACTCGCCACCGTGCAGGTGCTCGCCAACGGCGACGTGTGGGCGGCGACCTTGTTCGAGTTTCTCGCGAAAAGCTCGAACAACGGCAATTCGTTCACCTACGTGCCGGGCACGCTCGCCGCTGGTCCATTGCCGGGTTGGGCGCGGCCGGGTTCGACGACGATCGAAGGCGGCCGCAACGGCCTCATCCAGGACCCGACGAACGCGAACCGGCTCTTTCTCGGCGGCGGCTATTCGCCCTTCCGCAGCACCGACGGCGGCGCGACGTGGAGCTTCATGAACAACGGCATCGGCGAAACGGTGGCGTGGCGCGCGAACTTCCATCCGACCGACCCAAATCGCGTCTGGTTCCCGCTCGCTGATCTCGGCGCGACGACCGCGAGCGACGCCGGCGCCAGCGGCGCGACGACCGGCTACATCGCGCCGAAGTTTCCGTATCCCGACGACAACGTGATGTTCACCCACCGGCTGCTCGTCAGCGCGAACAAAGTCATCGCGCCCGGCGGCGAACAGTCCAATCATCAGCCGCGCATTTACCAAACCACCGACAACGGCGCGACCTGGACGAAGCTCGCCGGCAACGGCCTGCCGTTTTCCTACGGCCGCGAGATTCTCGAGACCGTCGCGTCGTCGGACAACGCGGACGACTTTCTCGTCTTCACCGGCGGCGCGATCGACGCCACTTCGGGCGGCGTTTACCGGACGACGAACGGCGGCGCGAATTTCACGCGCGCGACCGGCTTGCCGAACCCCTACGATCCCGGCGCGGAGTTTTACTGGAACGTTTCGCTCGAGCGCGACGCGAGCGCCGTCGGCACGCGCTACCTGCTCCTGCGCAACAGCGGCTTTTGGAAGAGCACGGATCGCGGCGCTTCGTGGACGAAACCGGCGGTGCAGCCGAACGCCACGTTCGGCCGGCTGCGCGTGGACCCGGCGACGAGCCGGATTTGGGTCGGCACGGTCGTCGGCTTGGAATACAGCCCGGACGGCGGCGCGTCGTGGACGTTCCTGAACAACGTCTTCACCGGCGGCGTGACCGAGCTTGACGCCTGCGGCGGCCGGCTCGCGGTCATCGGCCGCATGACCGGCGACGTCGCCGACCACATTTATTATTCCGGGGACAACGGCGCGACGTGGAACGAAATCACGCGCGCCGGCAATCGCTTCGCGAAGACCGAAGCCGTCGCCGTCGATCCGTGGCGACCGGGCACGGTTTGGATTTCCACTGGCGGCCGCGCGATCGCGCGCTTCACGCCGTGGACCGCCGTGGAAATCTGGCGCAACGACAACTTCGGCAGCCCGCTGCCGACCGGCTCCGCCGCGCCACTCGCCGACCCGGACAACGACGGGTTGGTGAACGCGTTCGAATACGTTTTCAGCACAAACCCGCAGACCCTCAACGGCGCGCGCCCCTGGCAGGTGAGCAGCATGAGCAATCGCCTCACCCTCACCTTCCCGCGCAATACTTCGGCGACGGACGCCACGATCACCGTGCAAGGCACCGACAGTCTCACCGGCGCCTGGACGGACTTGGCGCGCAGCACCAGCGGCGCGGCGATGGCGGCGCTCGTCGGCGGCGTGACCGTGACGGAAACCGGCACCGGCGCCACGCGCAGCGTCGAAGTGCGCGATCTCTACACGCTCAGCGATCCCGCGCATCCGCAGCGCTTCCTGCGTTTGAAGGTTGTGCTCCCGTGAGTGGCGCGCAAACTGCGACTCGTCGGTAGATGGCAACCTCCGGGCGCCATGAGGATGCGACGAAGTCGCCTATTATTTCCAGGCAGCTTCGCTGCACCTAATGGCACCCGGAGGTCGCCATCCACCGACGTGCAAACACCGATCTCCCGCGCACGCGCGCCGCTTCACTACCATCTGTTCCCGCTGCTGTTGGCGCTTGGCCTGTTTTTTGCGCTCGAGTTTCTCTTCCCGCGGTTCCCGGACGTTGATGAAGTCTTTTTCAAAGCGCCTGGCCGCAACTTGAGCGCCGGCGGGCCGTTCGCTGCGCCGGAGCTGCGCGGCTTTCTCGGCCTCCAGCCGCCCATCGAGGTGATCTACTTCCCCCACCCGCCACTGTATCCCTGGCTCTTCGGTCAGCTCGCCAAACTCGTCGGTTTCGGCTGGCAATCCTGCGTCGGTTACGACGCGCTGATCTCCGCCGCGCTGGCAATTTGCGTTTACGGATTGGCGAATCACCTATTGCGGTCCGCCGCGCCGCTCGCGTTACGCACGCGCGCGATCCTCGCGCTCATTCCGACACTGTTCACGTTGCTCTTCCGCCAACCCGCGCGGCCCGACGAACTCGGCATGCTGCTCGGCTACGCCAATGCATGGTTGCTGCTGGGTTCTCCGGCCTCGCGCCGCTCATGGGTCGCCATGCTTTCCGGCTCGCTGGCCGGGCTACAGCTTTGCACCAGCTTCGGCGTGTTTCTTTGCTTTCTGCCATTCCACGCCGCGCTCTGGCTGCGGAGCGCGCTCATGGGTGAGCGACGCCTGCTCAAATCTGGGTTGGCACTTGCGGCCGGCAGCACGCTGGCAGTGCTGGTCTGCCTGGGGCCGCTCTATCTCGCCGAGCCGCACTTCTACCGGCAGTTTCTGCGGCACGCCGGCGCCGTCGCCGAGCAGGGCGCCGTCGAGCGCATTTCCGAAGCGTGGCAACAAGCCTGGCAGGTCGCCCGCTTCCGAGTCTTTCTCCTGGCCGCCACGCTGCCGCTCGTGTCCCTCGGTCTTTGGCTCAACGTTCGCCCATCGCAGCGACAGACCGGCGCTTCGCAGTATTGGCAGCCGGCGCTCGTGCTTTACGTCGCTCCGTTCGTCGGATTCCTGCTCGTCTGGTATCTGCGCTCCGCGTTCACCTACTGGTGGTTTCTCCAGCCGTGGTTCCTGATGCTGGCGATCGTATGCTTAATCCAACTCTGGCAATACCACCGCCATCTGGCCGCGGCGGCCGGCACCGCATGGCTGCTCGCGTGGTGCGGCGCTGCGGCGCTTTGGCCGGTGACCAACCTGCTGACTCGCATTTGTTTGCCTGCCGAACAAACCGCCGCCCGCAGCGAAGCCCGGCTGCGAAGCCAGGTGCCCGCCGGCGCGACGGTGCTCACGTTCGCCGGCTGGTGGTCGCTGGCCCGGGATCGGGTCGTCTATGATCCGACCTTCTCCGAGGTTCCTGCTACCGAACCCGTCGAGTATTTCGTCGCCAACGGCAACGGCTCGCGCGTTCCCGGCGTCTGGGTGCAGCCGGAAAACGACCGCTACCGCGAGGACGTCCGCACGAATTTTGAAGTCGTCGCCGACAATCTCCCGCGCGAGCCGTTGCGCCTCTTCGGCAAGCTGCGCCTCACCCACAGCGCCTACGGGTTCGGCACGATCGTTCTGCGGCGACGCACCCTTCCTGCCGACGCGAGCAATTCGGTCGAAGGCCGTTCTAGTCGATGATGGAGAGAACGGATTTCCCGCGTCCACTGCGCCCTGCGATCGTTCCGAAGTAAGCGTTCGCTGCGTTCGCGAAGGGAACGATGACATCGACGAAACATTGCAGTTCACCGGTGTCGAGCAGACGCGCGATTTCCGTCAATTGCTCCCGGTTCGGCTCCACGATGAAGAACGCTTTTTCCGTGCGCGCGTCCTTGGTCCCCTCGCTGTCGGCGGCAATCGTGACCATGCGGCCCGACCCTGGCTTGAGCAAATTCCACGAGCGCTGCAAAGTCTCCCCGCCGACCGTGTCAAAGATCACGTCCGGGTCGCGCACGCGCTCCTCGAAACGCTCGCTCCCGTAGTCGATCAACTCGTCGGCTCCGAGCTGGGAAAGCAGAGAAAAATTGCGTTGGGAGGCCGTGGCGGTCACGTGCGCGCCGGCTCGCCTGGCGAGTTGCACCGCGAAGATGCCGACGGAACCCGAGCCGCCGTGAATCAGGATGCGCTCGCCGGCCTGGAGTTTCGCGTGGTCGAAAAGTCCCTGCCATGCCGTCAAGGCTCCGATGGGCACGCTCGCCGCTTCGGCGTGGCTCAACCGGGCAGGCTTCGCCGCCACGGAAGTCGGGACGGTGAGGCAATACTCGGCCGTGGCGCCGTCGGCGAACCAATCGTTCATCCCGAACACTTCCTTCCCGACCTGAGCGGAGTCGAGTCCCGCGCCGACGGCTTCGATGACGCCGGAGAATTCGTGTCCTAAAATTGCCCCTGTTCTCTTGCCGCCATCGGCGGTGTGCGTGGTCGGATACCAGATGATCTCGGTCCGCGTAACTCCGGCCGCGTGCACACGAACGAGCAACTGCCCCTCGCCCGGCTGGGGCATCGGAGCCGCATCCGCGACCAGCGCAGGAGCACCGCGGGAATCGTCCAAACGCATGACTCTCATCGGTCAGCAGCGATGAATTGTCAGGCAGCAAAGCCGCCATCAATCAAAAGGTTCGCGCCGGTAATATACCCAGCCTCGGGACTCGCCAGATAAGCCACGAAGCTGGCAATTTCCTCGACGGTGCCATAACGCGGCAGCGCCATCAGCTTTTTGAGCGACTCGGCAAACTCGCCGCTCGCCGGATTCAACTCCGTATCGACCGGCCCAGGCTGGACGTTGTTGATCGTAATCCCGCGCGGACCGAGGTCGCGCGAAAGTCCCTGCACCAGTCCTTGCAACGCCGACTTGCTCATCGCGTAAACGCCGCCGCCGGCGAAGGGCATGCGCTCCGCGTTGGTGCTGCCGATGTTGATGATGCGCCCG
Source organism: uncultured Chthoniobacterales bacterium (assembly GCA_964246635.1). Lineage (GTDB taxonomy): Bacteria > Verrucomicrobiota > Verrucomicrobiia > Chthoniobacterales > SZAS-18 > JAFAXH01. Next base: position 12,833 of record CAXTRS010000044.1, read on the forward strand.
CCTTCTTTCATGTGCTTCGCGGCGGCCTGCGCGGCGACGAACACGGCGCGCACGTTGATGGCAAACGTCCGGTCGAAGTCTTCCAGTTTGAAATCCGCGAGCGGCGCCATGGAAGCGATGCCGGCGTTGTTGACCAGAATGTCGATGCCGCCCAGTTCCGCCACCGTGCGTTCGACGGCGGCCACGACTGCGCCGGCGTCAGCGCTGTCGGCTTGGATCGCCAACGCTTTGACCCCGGCTGCTTGCGCTGCCCTGGTGACTTCGGCTGCCCGTTCGGGCGAGCTGGCATAAGTCAGCGCGACGTGCGCGCCTTCACCGGCCAGACGCTGGACGATCGCCGCGCCAATGCCGCGACTGCCACCAGTGACGAGAGCGACTTTGCCGTGGAGTTTCTTTGCTGAATTCATTCTTCGATCCTTCCCTACACAATGCGATTAAGCAACGGGCTGACAACAACGCGGAAGCGCAAAAGCGCCGTCGTGGCGTCCGCCCACCGGGCTGCTGCCCGATTCCTCCCTCGTGACGCTTTCGACCACTTTTTCTCCTCTGCGCATCTGGTGCAACGCCGCGTTTCCCGAATCCGCCCTGCGACTTTTGCGCGGCGGCACCGCGCAGCACCGGCTCACCGAATCGCAGAACCCGGCGCAATCCATTCTTCACGTCGCCACGACTGACTCCGGCATCAAAGAAGCCGAGGTCGTTCTCGGACAACCCGAACCTGGGGCGCTCATCGAAAACGAAAATATCCGCTGGGTGCATCTCACCACGGCCGGCTACACACGCTACGATCGCCACGATCTGCGCGAAGCGTTGCGTGGGCGCGGCACCGCGCTGACCACCAGCTCGAATGTTTTCAACGAACCGTGCGCGCAGCACCTCGCCGCGATGATGCTCGCGCTAGCGCGGCGGCTGCCGCAGGCGCTGACCAATCAGCACGGTGCCCGCGCCTGGCTTTACACCGAGTTGCGCGCCGAATCGCAACTCCTGAATAATCAGACCGTGCTGCTCTTCGGCTACGGCGCGATTGCCAGGCGGCTCGTCGAAATCCTGCGTCCGCTCGGGATGCGTTTGATCGGCGTGCGTCGTTCGGTCCGCGGCGACGAAGGCATCGAGACAGTTACCGAACAGGACGCCGATGGGCTGCTCGGCGAAGCCGATCACGTGCTCGACATCCTGCCGGAAAATCCGGGGACGCGCGGCTATTTTAATCGCGAACGCTTCGCGCGCTGCAAACGCGGCGCGCGCTTTTACAACATCGGTCGCGGCCCGACAGTCGATCAGGATGCGCTGCTCGCCGCCTTGCAAAACGGCCCGCTCGACGCCGCATATCTCGACGTGACCGAGCCTGAGCCGCTGCCGCCCGAACACCCGCTCTGGAGCGCGCCGAATTGTTTCATCTGCCCGCACACCGGCGGCGGCCATTCCAACGAAAAAGACCGCCTCGTGCTGCACTTCCTCGCCAATCTGAAACGCTATGAGGCGGGGCAGCCTTTAATCGACCAAGTCATTTGAATCGTCATGTTGTAGAGGCGGCTCTGTCCGCGGAACGTGGACGTGCTGTCTCCGACTTGTAAAAGCGAGGCGGCGCCCCTTGCGGGAGAACCGCCTCTACAGCGACCGTCACCGCACTTGCGGAATTTTCTCCGTAAACTCGGCGGCGCGCAGGAAATCGAAGTCCACGCCTTGGTCTGCCTGAGTTACCCGTTCCTGGAATAATTTCTGATAGCCGCGGGTCGTTGGCGGCAGCGAGACCTTCTGCGCCTTGGAGCGTGCGGCCAGTTCGCTGTCAGAGACCAGCAGCGCGATTTCGCGCCGACCGACGCTGAGCCGGATCCGGTCGCCCGTCCGCACAAATGCCAGCGGGCCGCCGACCGCCGACTCCGGCGAGACGTGCAAAACAATCGTCCCCGCCGCGGTGCCGCTCATGCGGCCGTCGGAAATGCGCACCATATCTTTGACCCCAGCGCGGGCCAGCTTGCGCGGAATCGGCAGATACCCGGCTTCCGGCATGCCGGGCGCGCCTTTCGGACCGATGCTTTTGAGCACCAAAATGTCCTCTGGATTCACGTCGAGCGCGTCGTCGTCGATGCGCGCGGCCATGTCGGCGACGTCCTCGAAAACGACGGCGTGGCCTTCGTGTTCCATCAATTTTGGATCGGCCGCGGATTGCTTGATGATCGCGCCGCCGGGCGCCAGGTTGCCGCGCAAAACGGCAATGCCCCCTTGCGGGTAAATCGGCGTTTTCAGCGGCCGGACGACGTCCTGCGCGAAGCCTTCTCCAGCGCGTTCGAGTTCTTCACCCAAAGTCCGGCCGGTGACGGTCAGCGCGTCGAGGTGCAGCAGCGGCTTCAACTCGCGCAAGAGCGTCGGCACGCCGCCGGCCCGGTGCAGGTCTTCCATGTAGTATTGACCCGACGGTTTGAGGTCGATCAACACCGGTGTCTCGCGGCCCATCGCATCGACGCGGTCGAGGTCGATCTCGATGCCGAGCCGGCCGGCGATGGCGGTGAGATGGATCAGCCCGTTGGTCGAGCCGCCGATGGCGAGCAGCACGCGGAGTGCGTTTTCAAACGCCTTGCCCGTCATCACTTTGTCCGGCGTCAACCCAGACTTGGCCAATTGAACAGCGGTCGCGCCAGACTCTTCCGCAACGCGAACGCGGTCCGCCGTCACCGCCGGCGCCGACGCGCCGCCGGGCAGCATCATGCCGAGCGCTTCGACCATGCACGCCATCGTGCTCGCCGTGCCCATGACGGAACAGGTGCCGACGCTGGCGACGAGCTGGTCATTGATGCCGGCGATCTGGTCGTCGTCGATTTCTTCCGCGCGATATTTCGCCCAAAAGCGCCGGCAATCCGTGCAGGCGCCGACACGCTCGGCGCGATACGACCCGGTGAGCATCGCGCCGGTGACGAGCTGAATCGCCGGCACGCCCGCGCTCGCCGCGCCCATGAGTTGCGCCGGCACCGTTTTGTCACAGCCGCCGATGAGCACCACGGCGTCCATCGGCTGCGCGCGGATCATCTCCTCGGTGTCCATCGACATCAGGTTGCGCAGATACATGCTCGTCGGCGCAGCGAAGCTCTCATGGATCGACACGGTCGGAAAATCCATCGGCAAGCCGCCGGCGAGCATGACGCCACGCTTCACCGCTTCGACGAGTTGCGCCGCGTTGCCGTGGCACGGGTTGAACGCGCTGCCGGTGTTGGCTATCCCGATGACGGGTCGGCCAAGCGCGTCGTCCGTGAAACCCGCGCCTTTGATGAACGCCTTGCGCAGAAAAAGCGAAAAGCCGGTGTCGCCGTAGCTCGTCAGCCCTTTGCGCATGCCGCGGGGCTGCGCGTCAGACGACTGGGGCGGCGAGCCGACGGTGGCCTCGGCGGCCGAGGCATTCGGTCGTGGCGTTTCCGGGTTCACGGTTTCAAACCCGACATCGTGAAGCCCACGCCTTCGAGCGCCTGTAGGAGCGCGGCACGCTGGGCGTCGTCGAGTTCGACCAGCGGCGGGCGCACAAGCGCCCAATCGGCGTCGCCGCCGAAGTGCGCGATGGCGGCTTTCATCGCTGGGATCACCGGGAATTTTTGGAATACATCGCGCACGGCGTTGAGTTTTTTCTGTTGCTCGTCGGCATCGGCATTCTGCCAAGTCTGGGCAAGCTGCGCGATGGCCGCCGGATTCACGTTGCCGGTGGCTGTGATGCAGCCGGCGCCGCCGGCGCGCAACGTCGCGAGCAGAAACGTTTCGTTGCCCGCAAATACGTCGAAGCCCTGCGGCTGGAAACGTTCGAGCATTGCCTTCATGTTGTTCCAATCGCCGGAGCTGTCTTTGATGCCCGCGATCGTGCCGGGAAATTCTTTCAGCAACCGCTCGATGAGCGTCAGCGTGATCGGCACGTTTGCCACCGGTGGGATGTGGTAAAGATAAATCCGCAGCCGCTCGTCGTTGACGGCTTCGATGATGCGCGCATACGCGCGGAAGAGCCCTTCGTCTGATACGCCTTTGTAGTAGAACGGCGGCAGCATCAGCACGCCCGCGCAGCCGTGGCGCACGACGGCGTGACGCGTGAGTTCAATTGAATCCGTGTAAGCGCTGCAACCGGTGCCCGGCATCATGCGCGCTGGCGGAAGGCCAGCTTCAATGAGCGTGTCAAGCAGCTTCATCTTCTCGGCGACCGACATCGAATTGGCTTCCGAGTTGGTGCCGAAAACCGCGAGGCCGCAGTCGCGCTCGACAAGCCAGCGGCAGTGCGCGGCAAGGCGCTTGCCGTCCGGGTGCAAATCGCGATCAAATGGAGTGACGACGGGTGAGAGGACGCCTTGGAGGCGAGCGGTGGTTGTCATGAATTGAGGAGTGTCAGGGTTGCGAAGCAAGAGCTGTCAGGACCACTTGTCGGCGGCATATTTTTCGACTGCGTCGATGTCAAAGCCGAAGCCCAGACCTGGATCAGCCGGCACGACTAAGTTGCCGTTTTCAAACGTGAGTTGCTTGTCCACGAGTCGCCGGAAGTTGAGCACTTGATCGTCGGTAAAAAATTCGACCATGCGTGCGTTCGGTGTGCAGGCGACGAGGTGAACGTGCAAGTCGTGAAACCAGTGCGGGAAAATCGGCACGCCGAAGCCGGCCGCCTGCGCGGCGATGCGGCGCCACTCGCTGATTCCGCCGCACACCGCGGCGTCGGTTTGCAAAACCGCGGCGGCGCGTTTTTCGAGCAGTTCCTGGTGCCGCCAGCGGCCGGCTTCGATCTCGCCGGTGGCCACGATGACGGAGGTGCGCCGCGCGAGTTGCGCGTGCAGTTCGATGTCGTCCGGGCTGAACGGCTCCTCGATCCAATACGGATCGTATTTCTCGTAGCGCTTCATGTATTCGAGCGCGGTGGCGAGGTCGGACCACGCATTGTTCGCGTCGAGCATGAGCAGCACATCCGGCCCGATCGCGTCGCGCGCCGCGGCGATGCGATCCTCCTCGTTCCTGGGTCCGGGCATGCCGACTTTCATCTTCACCGCGCGGAAGCCGAGCGACACGTAGCCGGCCATTTCCTCGCCGAGCATTTTTGGCGTCTTGCCTTCGAGGTAATAACCGCCGCTCGCATACGCCGGCACGGTGCCGCTGCGCGTGTGGCCGCCGAGATACAGACTGAGCGGCAGCCCGGCGGCGCGCGCGTTGCGATCCCAGAGCGCGATGTCGAGAATCGAAATCGCGCGCATCACCGAGCCGGTGCGGCCGTGCAGCAGCGTGTTCGCATACATCTCCTGCCACAGCCCTTCGGTGCGCAGCGAACTCTGGCCGGCGAGCATCGGCGCGAACAACTCGCGCACCGCGTGCGTCACCACCGTCCCGCCGTGGCTGCCGGCGTAGCAAAAGCCGATGCCGGTGACACCGTCCTGAGTCCGCACCCGCACAAGCGTGTAGTCGCGCTTGGATACTTTGCGGGTCGAAAACGAAGTCACCGCGTCGAGAGGAACGCTGACGGTGCGCGCTTCGACGGCTTCGATTTTGGAGTCGGCGGAGTAATCGCTGTTGGCAGCGGCAGTTTTCATACGAGATGCACGACATGGTTTCGCGTCCCTGGCGGCTCTTGGCTGTTCCAGCGGAAATCTTGGCGCTGGCTGTCTTGCTTTCGCAGGTGGATAGCGCTCGGAGATCGCCATCCACCGACGACTTCAAAATCGAAACGGCCCTTGCATGACCGCGCGGATTGCATTCATCGGTTTCGGCGAAGTGGCGGCGGCGTTTTCTGCCGCGCTCGCGGCGCGCGGAGCCGAGGTCGCGGCTTACGATGTCTTGCTCGAACAACCCGGCGGACTCGCCCGACTCGTAGCGCGCGCGTCCGGGGCAAACGTCGATTTTCTTCCC
>CAXTRS010000045.1:0-18682 GCA_964246635.1 uncultured Chthoniobacterales bacterium
ACCCACGCCGCCCCCGCCGCCAGCGACGCCATCCATCCCGCCGATTCCCGGCTTGCCAAACCTCCCGGATGTGATCAACCGCGCCGTCGAACAGAAGTTCGAACAGCGTGTCGTGCAAGCCCAACAACGGCTCGACCAGGCAAAAGAAAAGCTCGAGCAGGCTACGGCGACCTACTCGGCAAAACGCAACTCGGAAAACAAAGGCCGGGTAAACGACGCCAAGGAAGAACTGAAAGACGCGACACGCGAATACCAAGACGCCGTGACTCAAAGCGTCTCGGGAAGAATGGCTGGACAGAATGGCATCACCATCGACTTGAGCGGCTCGCGCCGGCGGTTGTCCTCCGATAACCACAGCGACGTGTCTGGCACGGTCGTGCCCATCGTTGCCATCGTCTTCACGTTTCTCTACCTCATCGTGCGCGCGATCATGGCGCCGTTCACCCGAAAAAATCGTGTTCCGTCGTCGCAACCCGGCCACTTCGTCGGCACTGGCGGCGGGTTCACCCAGGAAGAAGTCGCGTTGATTCAAAAGATGCAGCGCACGCTTAACCAAATGGAGACGCGCGTCGAAGCGCTTGAGACCATCCTCATCGAACAACAACAGAGCAGCGCACGCAGCCGCCGCATGGCGGGCGCGACAGTCGGAGCCACGGCCCGCGCCGCGAGCGCGCCTTCGTCTGCGACGCTGCGTTCCAATCCGAATATATGAACAATCGTCCCCGCAAACTGGATTCCTTTCGCATCCGTATCCATCGCTCGAATGATGGCTTGTTTCTCGGGGTGTTGCGCGGATTCGCGGAACACTTCGGCTGGTCGGTGTGTTGGACGCGCATCCTGGGCGCGGTGATCCTGCTCATCATTCCCGGCTTTTTTCCGGGCCAGAATCACGGTGGGCTTTTCGCGGCCGGCTTCTTTTATCTGTTGCTGGCGCTCCTGATGGAGCCGCCGCTGAAAGAAGGCGAGATGTCGCCGCTGCGTTTCGACGATGACAATCCGAAGTCGGGCGAGTCCTGGTGGGCGCGTCGCTGCGGCGGACGCGAATTTTTCGGCCGCCGGTCGTCCTACGAGCGTTCGTTGTCTTCGTCTTCGGTCGCCGCGCCGCCGCCGCTGCCAGTTGCCGCCGGCGGCCGGCTGGATGTCGCAGCGCTGAACCGCCAGCTCGACAGCCTGAACCGGCGCATCGCGCGAATGGAGAGCATCGTCACGCGCCGCGAATACGATTGGAGCCGGCGGCTGGAGGATTGAGATCGACCGAGTCGGGACTGAGGCCCAGTCCCGTTTCCGACTCTGGATGTTCTGGGGAAGCGGGGGCATCTTGCCCGCACTTTCCGGCATCCTGCCGGAAAGCTTCTTTCAAGATTGCCGCGCGGCGACAGCCTTGCTTGCTACAAAGGCGGCCGGCAAGGATGCCAGCCGCAGCGGGCAAGATGCCCGCGCTCCCCGCAGAACATCCGGCGCGAGCAGGGAGCCTTTATGCTAAGATCGCGCCCGTGACTTTTTCTGCTCCCATTTGCCGCCACGTGCTGTCACCCCTTCGACGCCTCGGTCTTCCTCTCCGGTTTTTCGGTTGTGTCGCCGTTCTCGTGTTCGCCGCCGGCTGCACCGCCGACCGCGCTCATCAACTCGTCGTCAGCGTGCCGGAGCAGCGGCTGCTCCTGCTGCGCAACGGCCAGCCGCTGGCGACTTACCCGGTCTCGACTTCCAAGTTCGCGCTCGGCGACACGGAAGGCTCGCGCGGCACGCCCTTGGGTGAGCTCGAGGTCGCGCGCAAAATTGGCGGCGGCCTGGCGCCGGGCGCGGTGCTCAAACACCGCGAGCCGACCGGCGAGGTTCTCGCCGTCGATGCACCGGGACGCGACCCGATCGTGACTCGCATCCTGTGGCTGCGTGGCAACGAGGAAAGCAATCGCAACGCGTTTGAGCGTTACATCTACATTCACGGCACGCCGGAGGAACGGACCATCGGCACGCCCGCCAGTTTTGGCTGCGTGCGGATGAAATCGCGCGACGTGATCGCGCTCTACGACACCGTCGGCGTCGGCGCGCGGGTCTATATCAAAAACGAGCCGATGCTCACCGCCGCGCGGCCGTATTTGAAGCCCGCGACGAACGTGGCGGCGGCAACGCGATAAGCCTCGATTTCACCCGACCGCCACGGCTGGCTCGGGCGCGTCCACCCATTTGCCGTGCTCGCGGATGAGGTCGCTGAGTCGGTCCACGGCTTCGGCTTCGGGGATGTTGAACTTCACCGGCGTCTTGCCGACGTAGAGGTTCACCTTTCCCGGCGCGCCGCCGACGTAGCCGAAGTCGGCGTCGGCCATCTCGCCGGGACCGTTCACGATGCAGCCCATGATGGCGATCTTCACGCCTTTGAGATGGTTCGTCGCCGCGCGGATGCGGGCGGTGGTTTCCTGGAGATTGAACAGCGTGCGCCCGCAGCTCGGGCAAGCCACGTAGTCGGTTTTGAAAATGCGCGAGCCGGCGGCTTGCAGGACGTTGTAGGCGAGTCGCAGCGACTGGCCCGGCGCTTCCTCACCCTGGACGAGCACGGCGTCGCCGATGCCGTCGCAGAGCAACGCGCCCAGGTTTGTCGCAGCGGTCAGCAGCGTCGGCAGAAAATCGGCGTGCGTATCCGTCGAGGGCGCAAGTGTGTCTTTCAATAAAATCGGGTATCGCTCCTGCAAACGCGCAGCGAGCAGGCGATACGCGGCGATCACCGGCAAGTCGAGTCCGTCTTTCACGGCAACGAGATAATTTTTCTCGCTCGCGTTCAGCTCGACGACCGCCCGCTCGTCGCGCGGATCGAGTTCCACGATGCCGGCGGTTTCGGAGACAATTTCGGGCTGGAAATCGCCGAGTCCGCGCAGCTTGTGCGCGACTTTCTCGAACGTCGCCTGCTGCACCACGACGCGCGGCACTTCCTCGTAACCAAGGCCAACACCTTGCACGGTGAGATGCGCGGATTCGCGGCGGCGATAAGAAAAACGGTCGAGCTTCGGCGACGGCTCGATCTCCGCGGCGACCGTCTTTTTGTCGTAGTCATCCTGCCCAACCGGCGCGGCGAGTTTCGCGCCGAACAGCTCGACGAGTTTCCGCGCGACCGGGATTTCGTGGACGCTGTCTTCGGTCAACGAAACGCGCACGGTGTCGCCGATGCCATCCTGCAAAAGCGAGCCGATGCCAATGGCGCTCTTGATGCGGCCGTCCTCGCCGTCGCCGGCCTCGGTGACCCCGAGATGGACCGGGTAATTCCAGTCGTCGCCTTCCTTTTCCAGCCGGTCGATGAGGAGGCGATACGCGGCGATCATCACCTTCGGATTGCTCGCCTTCATGGAAAAGACGAACGCGTGATAATCGAGCCCGCGCGCGATGCGGGCGAACTCGAGCGCGCTCTCGACCATGCCCAGCGGCGTGTCGCCGTAACGGTTCATGATGCGGTCGGAGAGCGAGCCGTGGTTCGTGCCGATGCGCATCGCGATGCCGCGCTGTTTGCAGAGCAGCACCAGCGGCGAAAACCGCTCGCGGATGCGGCCGAGTTCCGCGGCGTATTGCTCGTCGGTGTATTCGACGATCTTGAATTTTTTGCTGTCCGCGTAGTTGCCCGGATTGACGCGCACTTTGTCCACCCACTTCGCCGCTTCCATGGCGGCGTCGGGTTTGAAATGGATGTCGGCGACGACCGGCACGTCGCAGCCGCGCTCGCGCAAACCGGCGACAATGTTTTGCAAGTTGGCCGCGTCCTTCACCGTCGGCGCTGTGATGCGCACGATCTCGCAACCGACCGCGACCAAGTCGAGCGACTGCTGAATGGACGCTGCGGTGTCCATCGTGTCGCAAGTGATCATTGACTGCACCCGGATCGGATTGTCGCCCCCGATGCCGACGTTGCCGACCATTACCTCGCGCGTGCGGCGGCGCGGTGTCGGGTGGACTTGGGGAGAAACGGGCGTGTGCATGGCGAAAAAGCCCGCCACACTACATCACCCTTTTTTCTATGTCATGCAGTCCGGGCAGCAGACGGAAGACTGATTCCGTCGCCATGTGAAGTTGCCTCCCTGTGCGCGCTGCCGCCGGATCGACTGTGATACTGCGCCCCGAGGGTTACTGACCGGATCTCCCATCCAGAGATGCCTTGCGTGAACTACCCATTCTAGTATTCTCTTTGGAGTCGCCTATATCTTCACGACCCGCGCCGCCAAACTGGATCATGCCTCCCGGCGCTTACGCCCCTTGCGCCTTTCATGAGCAAGCTCTTCATCTCCCACAGCTCGCAGGACGATGTGTTCGTGCGCGAACTCCGCTGGACCCTCGCCGACCTTCGACAGGAAGTGTGGATCGATTCACGCGAGTTGCACGCCGGCGATCCACTTTGGCCGGAAATCCAGAAGGCCATCGAAGAGTCGTCGGCCGTTGCGGTTGTGGTCAGCCCGAATTCGTTGCAGGCAAAATGGGTCGGCAAAGAACTGCGGCACGCGCTCAATGTGCAAAAGCAGCGCGGCAGGGAAAATTTTCCAGTCTTTGTGCTCTCGCTCGATGACACCAAACTCGGCGTCCTCGAATCTCTGTTCGATGAGGAGCCACTCTACCTCCCCGTGAGCACCGCAGCTGGTGGGGTGGAGGCGGCGATGAATCCGATCCTCGTGGCGATGGGCAATCGGCTCCCGGCGGAAGTGCCCATGCCGCCACAGCCAAAGGCCGAGCCGCTGGAGGACCTCGTCCTCGAACTCACCGACCTGAAGTTTCTCGAGCAGGACGGCATCCGGCGCGCCTCGGTCCGTGCGCGTCTCGTCTATGAACCGGCCACGCCGGGACAGCGCGAAGTTGCCAGCCTACAAAGCTGGCGGCTCATCGCTCCCATCGGTCCGATCGAGGCCGGGGAACTGAGCTGGTATCTGGAACACTACGCCATCTGGCCGAGCCACTACTTCCGCGACCGCGCGCGCAAAGTCGAGGAGAACCTCGTGAAGTGGGGCTGCCTCCTGCACGACGCCGCAATGCCCGCGGCTCATCGCGAAAATGTCATGACCGCGTGGGCGACGATCAACGACCACGCGGGCCGCCGCTTCTCCGTGCACGTCGATACGGCGCTGGAAGCCGGAGCCCCTGCCGACGACGCATCGGCTGTCCGCGAAGCCGCGACGCTCCTGCTCGGCCTTCCGTGGGAACTGCTCCACGACGGCGACGGTTATCTTTTTCAAGGCGCGAAGCCCACGCGCGTCCGCCGACGCCTGCCGAATACCCGAACGCTCGACGTTTCCGTGGTCGCGGCGCCCATCCGCGTCCTGCTCGTGACCGCGCGACCGGAGGACGATGCCTGCGGCTACATCGACCACCGCACCAGCGCGCTGCCACTGGTTGAGGCCATGGAAGAACTTGGCGGCCTCGTGCGCATCCACGTGCTCAGCCCGCCCACGTTTGACGCCTTGGGCAAGGAACTCAAACGCGCCTTCGACGCCTGCGAGCGGTATCACGTTGTCCACTTCGATGGCCACGGCGTTTATGATAAGCGCGTCGGTCGCGGCGGGCTTTGCTTCGAGGACCCGCAGGACACGGACAAGCTCGACCGGCGCCGCCATGTCACCATCCACACCGACAAACTCGGCCCGCTGCTGAAGGATCATCGCATCCCGCTGGTCTTCCTCGAAGCCTGCCAGACGGCCCAGGCGGAAGACACCTCCGAGTCCGTGGCTTCCGAGTTGTTGCAACGGGGCGTGGCCTCCGTCGTCGCCATGAGCCACAGCGTCCTCGTTGAGACCGCGCGCCGCTTTGTGAAGACGTTTTACGCCGCGCTCGCCCACGGCAAACGGGTGGGCGATGCCATGCTCGACGGCCAGCGCAGCTTGAAGGACGACACCTTTCGCGGCCGCATCTTCGGCGCGGGCGAATTGCGGCTCGAAGACTGGTTTGTGCCCGTGCTCTTCGAAGAAAAGGACGACCCGCAACTCTTCCGCAGCACCCCCGCGCCGCAGACGCAAGAAGACTTGCGGACCATTCTTTCGTCGCGCCTCGGCGACCTCGATGAGAAATCACCGGTGCCGGAGACCGGCTTCATCGGCCGCAGCCGAGAGCTGCTCGCGCTCCAGCGGATGCTGCGGCACGAACGCTACGCTGTAGTGCGCGGCCAGGGCGGCGAGGGCAAGACCGCGCTCGCCGCCGAGTTTGCTCGCTGGATGGTCCGCTCCCACCAGATGCGCCGCGTCGCGTTTGTCTCCGTCGAGACGCACAGCAACGCCGCTGCGGTGCTCGACGCCATCGGTCGCCAACTCCTTGGACAGGATTACTCCGTTGCCATGTTCGACGATTTGGAAAAGGCCATTCTGCCCGTTGAGCGCGCGCTGGCCGAGCAGGCGACGCAGCTGGTGGTGGACAACATGGAGAGCATCCTCCTGCCGCCGTTCATCGAACTGCCCGAGGCACTCTCCGAAGACGCATGTCGTGAACTGGAAGCTATCCTCAAGCTTTGCACGCGGTTCAATGCGAGGGGCAATACGCGGCTTCTCTTCACCAGCCGCGAGGCGTTGCCCGCACCGTTCGATGCGGCGCGGCACTAGCGGGAGCTGCACCAACTCGACCGCGACGATGCAGTGAAGCTGGTCGAGCGCGTGCTCAACGCGGCGGGCGGAGGTGCTGGCGCGGCCAATGACGCCGTGCGCGAGGAGATCGAGCAGCTTGTGGAGGCCGTCCATGGCCACGCCCGCATGCTGGCGCTGCTCGCCCCGGCGCTGCGAGAGCGCGGCGTCGCGGCGACTCGTGAATCGCTCGTCGCGCTAATGGAGGAAATGGAGAAAGAATTCCCCGGCAGCCGGGAGAAATCGGTCTTCGCCAGCGTTGAGCTTTCCCTGCGCCGCTTGTCGGAGGCGAACCGAGACCGGGTGCGTGTGCTCGGGGTATTTCACGGCGGCGTCCAACTCGACATGCTTCGCGTAATGATGCAATGGGCAGAGACGGACGTGGACTCGCTGGCAGTCGAGATGATCGAGACGGGCATAGCGACGCCAAACCGCTACAACCATCTCACCCTTAATCCCGGGCTTTGCCCCTACCTGCGCGGGAAAATGGAGGCCGAAGAACGTGAGGCGTTGACCCTCCGTTGGAGCAAGGCGATGCGCGACTATGTTCAGACTCTCGCGCAGAAGCAGCAGCAGAAAACCGAAATAGCGGCGACGCTATCCGTGCTCGATCTGCCTAATCTCTTTGCGCTGCTCGCACAGGTAGAAAGAGCCGGGGAAGCGGAGGCAACAACTGCTCTAGCCAGCCTGCTTTTTATCCTCCTACTACCGCTCGGCAAGCCGCGTCTGCTTAGAAATGTGGCTGGAGTGCGTGACGTCGCTGCGAAGGTCTTGGGTGGGACATGGAACCATGTGAGCTTCAGAATGCATCAGACACGTATTGATGAACGGATTGCTCAGGGATGCTTCCCTGAGGCCTATAAGGAGGCGCAGGATTTACTCCAGCGCGCTCAGGCAGAGGGAGAGCAGGCGTATGAAGGTGCTGATCTTGACGTGGCATCGAGCTGTTTCTTGCTTGCTCGCGTCCTGCAAAGGGCGGGAGAACCCGGACGGGCCTTGCCCTTACTAGACGAAGCGCAACGACGATTCGAGACCATCGCACAGAATCGGGTTAGTTCTCGGGCGGAGAGAATGACATACGCTTGCCTTTCAGACCGAGGGGGATGCCTCGTCAACTTGGATCATTTGGACGAAGCTGCTCGCGCCTACGAGGAAAGCATCCGCCGCGCTGATCATTCTGCTGACGAGCGGCAAATCGCCGTGGGACAAGTTGAGCTTGCTAACATTCGTTCGAGGCAGCACCGTTTCAGCGAAGCACTCGATGGGTATGAAAAGGCGCTTGAGTGGTTTACACAACTGAACGAACCGAGTTCGGTCGCGGCGGTCTGGCACCAGACAGGCATTTGCTACCAGTTGGCGAGACAGCCGGAAGCCGCGGAAGATGCCTATCGGAAATCACTTCGTATCGCTGTAGGCCTAGGCAACAATCCCGGCCAAGCAAGCACGCTGCTGCAATTGGGGACCTTGTATCACACTATTCTCGATCGCCTCGAAGAAGCGGTGACTTTTTATCGCCAAGCAGCCCAGATGTATGCCGAGCTTCGCGATACTTCAAATGAAGGCGGGGTGCGGATTAACTTTGCTAAAGTCCTGCGCGAGCTTCGGCGTTTGGAAGAAGCCCGCCAAGAACTGGGCCGAGCCACTGAATGCTTAGAGCCGCTCGGTCAAGCGGGAAAGCCGTGGATGCTTTGGTCGGAATTAGGAGATCTTGAAAAATACGTCGGAAATTCTGCCGCGGCGGCCGAAGCGAAGCGTAAGGCCATCGCTTGCTACCTTGCATACCGCCGTGACGGCGGTGGAAACTACGACGCCAAAAGCCGCTTCTGCCTTGTCTTGAATCAATTCTATATAGCCGACGGCCCGACTGTTGCAGCATCTTTTCTCGAAAAACTGGCCGTCGATTCCGACGTGCCGAGTAACGCGCGGACTTTCATCCGTGCCATCCAAGCCATCATTGGCGGTAGCCGTGATCGCACCCTCGCTGACGCCCCGGATTTGAACTATTCGATGGCCGCCGAAATCCTTTTCCGGATCGAAACGCTGGAAAAGACTGGCAAGTAACCGGGGTCAGGCACCTCAACAAATCTCCCGCTTGCCCACACCGCGAGTGAAGTTGTTTGGTGTGTAAGGGTTGTTTGGATGCCTCCTACGGGGTGTATTCTCCAAAAGCATCGTGCCTTGCGAAATCGCCGCTGCATGGAGAACGGCGTGAGTAGGAATACCTGCGCCCTTCAACGAATTCGTCACGAATTCTTCCCGGCGCTGCTTCCCTCCGCGCGAGGCTGTTAAGGCGCCGTCGACGCAGGCGACGCTTTTGCTGCTGCGGGCGCTGCGGCCGGCGCGGACTCTTTGTTGAACTTCAACTCGCTCCCCCGCCGGTCACCGATGCCGAGCCAGTCGCCGACGTCGAAAAACGTGACGAACAGCATGTAGCCGATGAGCAACAGCGCGCAGGCGCTCTGCACGACTTCGAGCACGCGCAGGTTCATCGGCCGGCGGCGCAGGGCTTCGACGAGCGCGAGCGTGATGTGGCCGCCGTCCAATACCGGGAAGGGCAGGAGATTCAGCAGCGCGAGGTTGACGTTCAAGAAAACGCTGAACGCCAGCGCGAGCCGCCAGCCTTCGGGATTCTCGAACAGCAAATAGTAAATGCGAAAGATCATCACCGGCCCGCCGAGGTGCTGGATTTTCACGTCGCTCTTCGGCGACACGATCGCGCCGACGGTGTTGATGATGTTCATCACGCTGCCGCTGATCTGCTCGACCGGGCCGGGGTGATCGACGCGCATCTGGCCGAAGTCGTCCCACGAGATGCCGTCGCTGTTTTGCGCCGGCGCGATGCCGGTGTAAAACGCGTCTTCGCCCTCGGGCTTGCGCGGCGTCACGCTCACCGTGCGGTCAGCGCTGCCCGCGCGGGCGAGGACGAGTTCCACCGGCGCGCCGCCCCGGTCGCGGGTCGCCGCACGCAGTTCGTTGAACGCAGTCGCGGGCGCGCCGTTGATCGCTTTGATCGTGTCGCCCGGCTGGATGCCGGCATCCGCCGCCGGGCTTCCGGGAAAGACACGGCTGATCGTGAACGGCAACGGCGGCAGCTCGAGTTGCAGCGTCTTGCCGCCGCGCTGCACCGTGAGCGCGACCGACCGATTGTAATTCGCTTGTTCGACCTCGGTGAACGGAATCGTGCCGAGCACCGGCTGGCCGTTCACTGCGGTGACGAGATCGTTCGGTTTCAAGCCGGCGCGAGCCGCTGGCGAATCGGCTTTCACCGCGGCGACCATCGGTGTGAATGCCGGCAGAATGCCGACGTGGCGCGTCTCGGAGCGCCGCCACCAGCTCACGGCTTTCGGCCGCTCGGGCGCCGGGTTTTTCACCTCGGTCGCGTCGCCGCGCTTCACTTTGAATGGGATCGTCGCCCCTTCGCTGCGCGCCACATACCAGACGACGCTTTCGCCCATGCCGACAAAGCGATCGACCGGGTTGCCATCGACTTCGAGAATGCGGTCGCCGGGCCGCAGGTCGGCCTTCGCCGCGGGCGAGCCAGGCAGCACGTAGCCGACCGTAAGGTTCGTCTCGCTCTCGCTCACCGGCTTGCCGACGACCCAGACGATCACGGCGAACAGGCACGCCAGCGCGAATGAAAACAGCGGCCCGGCGAAAGCGACGATGATTTTGTCCAGCGCGGAGACCGGCGGCAGGTTCGGCCGCGCGCCGTCGATCTTGCCCTCGATGGTCTCCATCGGCGCCATCTGCGGCAGGCTCACAAATCCGCCGAAGGGCAGGCTGCCGAGCTGATACTGGACGCCGTTGTAAGTCCGCTTCCAGATCGGCTTGCCGAACCAGATGGCGAACTTGTCCACCATCAGCCCGCGCCAGCGCGCTGCGAGAAAGTGGCCGAGCTCGTGGACGACGATCAGGAGATTAAAAAGGAGGACGACCTCGGCGAGAATGAAGATGACGCGCAGGACGTGCGAAACGGTTTCCATAAAAAACGATCCGACTTTTTTGGACAGAATTAACAGAATTGGTTTTCTGCCGAGCGCCTCGCTCTTCTCCTCTGTTAATTCTGTTAATTTTGTTAATTCTGTCTAAGACCTAGCAGGTTTGCGGCCTCGCGCCGCGCCTCGGAATCGGCGCGCAAGATAGCATCCAGGGTCGGCTCCGCAATCGAGCGGTGCGCCGCCATGACTTCGCCGACGATTTCGGCGATGCGCGGAAACGCGAGGCGGTTTTCCAGAAACGCGGCGACGGCGATTTCGTTCGCGGCGTTGAGCACGGCGGGCAGCGTGCCGCCGGTTTCGCCGGCTTGGCGCGCGAGGCCGAGCGCAGGGAAATCGGCGTGACGCGGCGGCTCGAAGTCCAGGCTGCGGAGTTGCGCGAAGTCGAGCGGGCGCAACGTGTTCGCCACGCGATCGGGCCAGGTGACGGCGTATTGGATAGGGAAGCACATGTCCGAGTGCGAGAGCTGCGCGAGCACAGAGCTGTCCACGAATTCGACCATCGAATGCACGATGCTCTGCGGATGAACGACGACCTCGACCTTCGACATCGGCACGCCGAAGAGCCAGTGCGCCTCGATCATTTCCAACCCTTTGTTGAACAGGGTCGCCGAGTCGATGGTGATCTTCGCGCCCATCGACCACGTCGGATGCTTGAGCGCCTGCGTAGGCGTGGCGGCGGCAATGGCTTCCGCCGGCCAGGTGCGGAACGGGCCGCCGCTGGCGGTGAGGATGAGCCGGCGCACGGTCGCGGGATCGCGGCCTTCGAGACATTGGAAAATCGCGTTGTGCTCGGAGTCCACCGGCAGGATGCGCACACCTTTTCGCAGCGCGGCGCTCGTGACCGCTTCGCCGGCCATGACGAGGATTTCTTTTGATGCCACCGCGAGGTCGCGTCCGGCCTCGATCGCCGCGAGCGCCGGGCGCAAGCCGCCGGTGCCCACGATGGCGACGAGCACCATGTCGGCGTCGGTCGCGTCGCGTGAGCCGGCGAGTTCGACGAGACCGGCTTCGCCCGCGAAAATTTTCGGCCGATAACCGGGCGCGAGCGCGGCACGCAGCGCATCGAGCTGCGTTTCGTCCACCAAGCAAAGCGCCGCCGGCCGGAAACGGTTTGCTTGTTCCGCGAGTGCAGCAGCCGAACGGTGCGCGGCGAGGCCGACGAGTTCCAATCGGTCGGGCAGATCCGCGGCTACTTTCGCCGCGCTCTGGCCGATGGAGCCGGTGGCGCCGAGGACGATGACGCGACGCTTTTTCATAAGGGAAAAAATTCCAAACTCCAAAAACCAAATCCCAAGGAATCAGACTAAAAGTCAGAAAATTTCAAAAACGGACGAATGACGCGCGCAGAGGGTCTTCCGATTTTTCCATTTCAAATCCTTCCTCCGATTCCTTGGAATTTGGATTTTGGAGTTTGGAATTTTCTTCGTCAGCTTCGTTCCGCCAGCGGCCGCATATAGTAAAACAGAATCGGCGCGGTGAAGAGCAGGCTGTCGATGAGATCGAGCACGCCGCCAATTCCCGGAAACGCCCGGCCGCTATCTTTCACGCCGGTGCTTCGTTTGATGATCGATTCCGCCAGATCGCCGATCACCGCGGCCACGCTCAGCGCGAGACCCATCACCGCGCAATCGAGCCAGCCGAGCAACCCGAGCTTTACCGGCATCAGCGCGCGCAGGCCGTAGGAGATGCCGACGGAAAAAAGCAGCGCGCCGCCGAAGCCTTCCCACGTTTTCGCCGGCGAGATGTGCGGGATCATCTTGTGCCGGCCGATCATGCTACCGACCAGATACGCGCCCATGTCGGAGAACTTCGACACTGCGACGAGGTAGAACACGTAATACGCGCCGACCGGCGCATGCGGCGCGTGCGGCGGCAAGTAGATGAGCTTCGTGATGAAGTTGAAAAGCAGCGGCACGTAGAGCAGCCCGAAGAGCGTGTAGGCCATCGTCTCGATGGGCGAGTTTTCGCGCGTGCGCACGAAAAGCTGCCGGCCGAAAACGCCGAAGAGAAACGCCAGCACGGCGAGCAGCTCGTAGTCGAAGCGGTTGCCCGGCCGGGTATAGAAAAAGAAAAAGCTGCCGAGCAAAAACAGCGCGCCGACCGTCATGCCGAAGAGCTTGAAATTCGGCAGCCGTTTGGCGTCGAGCATCACGTAAAACTCCCAGAGCCCGGTCAGGCTCGCGGTGCCGATGAGCGCGTAATAACAGAACTCCTGACCCGAAAGGAGCGTGCCGAAAAAAATCGCCCAAAGCATCACCGCGCTGAGCAGCCGGCGGCGAAACACGGTGCGCTTGCTCGGTTGCACGGCAGGCACCGCGACCGCGGTCCCCGGAGCCGGCGGCGATGATGGCGACACGGGAGCGCGATGGGCGCTGTCTTCGTTCATCGAGCTCGGGCGGGGGAGACTCAAAACACCGGGGGCGGCAAAAGCCGGCACACCATCCCGAAACACCTCCGGCTTGGCAAGCGCGGAAAGGAGAGGGTCCTTGGCTCAGTTTGTCATTTTTCGCGGGCTGTTATTGGCAAGGGAGAGGAGCACGGGCGTCTCGCCCGTTTTTTGGGGCGGGAACCCCGCCACCCGCCCGGGTTGCCCGAAAGGCCCCCCCCGGGACCCCGGGGGCGCCCGGGCGGGCCCCCGTTTTTGGGGGGGCGCCGCCCCCCACCGCGGCCCGGTTTCCCGAAAGGCACCCGGCGGGACGCCGGCTGCGGACGGGCGGGACGCCCGTGCTCCCCTTTGTTCTCGCGACGGCGAAACCCAGCCACTGCCAAGGAGAGATAGGCGACTCGCAATACTACAAGCCACTTGCCCTTGGTTGATCCCCCATCCGCTCTCTTTCCGCGTTGACTTCCGGCGCGCCATCCATACCTCAAGACCCATCTGGTATTTTCTTTCGCTCCTCGGCACCGTGTTTCTCATCGTCGGCCTCGCGCTGCCGGGCGCGGCGCTGATCGATCTCTGTCTGCCTTGGCGCCTGCGGCCGATCGCGCGACTTTTTCTCGCGCCGCTGTTCGGTCTTGCGCTGCTCGTGCTGCTGGCCACGCTCGCTGGGTGGGTCGCGCGCGGCGGCTATCGGTGGTGGTTCTGCCTGCCGCTCACTGTCGCGCTCGTTCTCCCTGGAGTGTCGCGCGCACTACCCCTTCGGCGGGTGGGATCGGGCGCAGCACGGCTTGTCGCGTTCTGCGCGCTCGCCTCTTTCCCTTTCTTGGGGCAGCTCTGGGAATACACTGCGTTTAATCCGTTCAACGACACTCTCACCTACCTGGTCCACGCCCAATGGCTGCAAGCGCATGGATTCGCGGAACCCGCGCTTCCCAGTGGACGCCATCCCGCCTGGACGCAGGTTGCCTACTATCAAGGCACCGAGTTGCGCATGGGCGCCTCCTTCCTGCTCGGCTGGTTGCAGGCGGCGAGCGGGCGGCCGTGGTCGTGGGAGGTGTATCCGGCGGTGGTTTCCGTCGGACTAGTCGCGGGTGCGCTGACGGTGGGCGCGACGGTGATCGCGGCGTGTCCGGGTCGGCGTCGCGTCGCCTGGCTGGCCGCGCTGGCGGCGGCGGTTTCGATCAACGGCTTCGCCACCGGGCCGGTGCAATTTGGTTTTCTGCCGCAAACTTTCGGCCTGGCGTTCGCGGGCGGCGTGCTCGCGTTGCGCGGGCAGGAAATCGCGAGCCGCCCTCGGGTCGCCGCACTGGAGGACAGAACGCTCGCGGGCCGGTTGCGGATGGGGTTTCCGCTGGCGCTGCTGGGGGCGGCGTCGGTGGTCTGTTATTCCGAGTTCTCGCCGTTCCTTGCCCTGGTGTGGATGGGGTCGTATCTGCTGGCGCCGCCGTGGCCCGGGAGCTTCGGCGAACTCCGCGCGCGGCTGACTCAGTTCTGGCCGGCGGCACTGCTCACTCTCCTGTTGCTCAATGGGGAATTGCTGCGCGTCTGGACAGCGCTGCGCGAGCAGGTCGGCGTGATTGCCGGCGGGCCGGTGCCGTGGCCGCCCTGGAAGTTCCTCGCGCACGCGCTGGGGCTGCACACCTCTAAAATCGAGACCGTGGATTGGTGGTGGCAGGTGCAGCCCTGGCGGGTCCTTCTCGCGCTGCCGCCCGTCACGGCGTTTTGCCTGGCCCTCGGGGGTGCCCGGCGCCGCGGTCGCGTGGCGGCGTTTCCTTTGGCACCGCGATTCCGGCCGCGCGCGTTGTTGCCCGCGGCGTTGCTGTGCGCTCTTTGCGCGCTGGCGTTCCTGTGGTTTCGCTACGGCGCGGCGAATCCGTGGCAGCGCGAAATTCCCGGCCGGGCGGCGGGCGTCGGGCAGAGCTGGAATCAATTCAAACTCAGCCACTGGGCAAGCCTCCAAGCCATCGCGCTCGTGCTCGCCGGCGGGGTCGCGGCGGGGCGCTCGGGGTTTTCCTTTTGACCGTTTGGTGCGCGATTGGGCTTGGTTGGAACGGGCAGAAAATGGCGGGGCCAACCGACGCGCTGCGCCGTTCGGCGGGAGTTTCGCGCGATCCATTTCGCGTCTATTTGGAATTTCGCGATTCGCTCGCCGCTACCGTGCCGGCAGCAGATACCATTTACCTCGAGCTGCGCGGCCGCGACTTCGCCTCGATCAAAGGACGCGAATTGCTGACCTATTTTCTGCACGACCGCGCGCTCGCGGGCGATTGGTCCGCCGATCCCGGCCTGCTGCCGGAATTGCTGTCCGAGGAGGACCGGCACGTTCCCGCCGAACGCAGCGCCTGGATCGTGCGGATGTTGCCCGAGGGAGAATTTGTCGTGCAGCCCAACCACTCCGCCCGCACAGGGCCGTGACCTGACCCCGCGATGACCAGCAGCATGGACCCATCATCGTCGCTCCGCCATCCGCGGGCGCGTTCGTCGTGCTGGGGTTTCATCCTGCTGCTCGCCGCGCTCGTCGCGGTGGCGCTGCTGCTCCACAACGCGCAACACCTTTTCCGCACCGAGCTTTTCGAGGACGGCGATCACGCCGCCAACTCGCTCGCAGTTCGCCACGCCAAAACGTTTCGCGAGTTGCACGGCAACGCTTCCCGCTGGGGCTTCCATCATCCCGGCCCGGCGTTTTTTTATTGCGAGGCGCTGGGCGAGACGTTGCTCTACGACGCATGGCGCCTCGTGCCAACGCCGTATAACGCACAGATTGTTACGACGGCGGTCCTGATGGCATTTTTCTTTAGCGCCGCGCTCGCCGTCGGCTGTCAGCGGTCGGGCATGCGCGGAGCGGCGATCTGGGCCCTGCCACTGGCGGCGCTGTTCGCCGTTTGTCACTTCAGTTCCGTCGGCATCGAGCCGTGGTTGAGCAACTGGCCGCCCTGGGTGCTGGTCATGCCGTTTCTCTGCCTGCTGGTGGCCGGCGCTTCGGTCGCCGCGGGCAACGGCGAGGAACTCCCGCTGCTCGTGCTCGCGGGCGGGTTCCTCGTGCACGGGCACGTCGCCCAGCCGTTGTTCGTCGTCCCGCTGGCGCTGCTGGCCTACGGCGGATTGGTTTTTTCCGGGAACCCAGAGCCGACCTGGCGGAAACGGCTGACGAGCGCCGCGCGCACCTTCCCGGGCGCTCATCTCGCCGCCCTGGCGCTCTTGGGAATTTTCCTGCTTCCGCTCGTCCTCGACGCCGCCAGGGGCCGCGACAGCAACCTCGCGCTCATCCTCGATCACATCCGCACGCATCGCGGGGAGAGTAAAAAATTTGCTCGCTCGCTCTGTTATTTTCTCCAGTTCGGCGCTTACGCGTTCTATGACCCAAATCTGGATCGTTTCGAGCGTTATTCCGCCGCAGGCATGCTGGCATTCATCGCGCAGCACTGGCGGGCGTATGCGCTGTGGAGTGCGGCGCTGCTCGTCTCATTCCCGGCGCTTTGGCTGCGCCGAGGCCGCTTTCTTCCGGCCGGCACCGCCGGCTCGCGGCGTCTCCCCTTTCCGCACTGGCTCTCCATCTTCCTGCTCGCGGCCTTCATATTAACCCTATTTTGGGGCATGAAGCAGGACGGCGACCTGTTTTATTTCAACGCCTATTTCAACCATGCCCTCTTTTTCGGCCTCGCCCTTCTCGCCGCCCTCGTGCTGGCGGATTGGGCCGCTCGCTCGCTCGCTGCGCTGGAGCCGGCGCGCGCCCGCGTCGCGCGGTTCGCTGCCGTGATGGCGCTCTGGGCTGCGGTCGGCGGCGCGCTCGTGCTGCGGGCCGGTGCTTTCGGGACGCATGACTTCGATGGATCGGGCTCGCGTGCGATGGCTGCCAGCGTGCGCCGGGCATTGGAGTTTCATCCCGATCGAGCGCAGCCAAAATTCCTCTCCTTCGAGCACGATGCCTGGGGGGTTGTCGCCGCGGTCGTGCTCCAGCTCGAGCGGCGCGGCTACCACGCCCTTGTCAGCGACAACTGGGAACTTCTCCTCGGCGAACGCTTCGCCGTCTCCCGGCAGCCGCCGGGGCCCGCCGTGCCGCCCGTAGTCTGGCACATCGTCAAGCCTGTGCCCGCCAGCGCCGCGTCGTCGGCCGGGCTGCCCGCGCTGCCGCTGCTCGCCGATTACGGACTGGACCTCGAAATCCCGGAGTTGAATCCCGACGGCGGAGAAATTTCCTTTTCCAAAGATGGCAATTACGCACGTTATGCCCGCTACGGCTGGAGCATGCCAGACGACGATTGGTGCTGGAGCGACACGCGCGAGTCCGTCCTCGACTTTCGCCCGCTGCCGGCGGCCGGCGGCCACGATGTGGAAATGGTCGTGGACGCCGCGGCTTTCAACGCGGACGGGCGGATCGCTTCCCAGCGCGTTGATCTCTTCTTCGGCTCGGAGCCGCTCGGCAGCATCACACTCTTCGCCGAGGGAAAAGATGGGGCGCGAAGGCCCGCCACCGTGCGCATCCCTGCCGCTCTCTGGAACGCGAACGTGAGACAGGATCGCGGTGCCGCGACGCTCCGATTTCGCTTTCCCGAAGCGGCGTCGCCGGCCCAGTTCGGGCTTGGGTCGGACACCCGGCCGCTGGGCGGCGCCTTCTACGCTTTCCGTTTTCGTGTGGTGCCATCCGATACTCGCTAGATTTACGGTGTGTCGGTGATGCGCAATCCTTTGATCTCAAAGGACCATCCGTCATCGTTGCGGTTGCTGGAAGTGTCGGCCGCAAATTCCAGCGTCACCATGTTCGCGACCCCGGCTTTCAGCGGCACGGCGACGGTCCAGGGACCAGCTCCATCGAAGCGCAGCCGGCACGCCGGCGGCAGCGCGCTTTCGACCTGAGGTTCGACGAGGACGGGATGCGTCCCAACGGCAGGCGGGCGGCGGCGGTGAAACGTCGCGTGCAGCCAGGCGTCGCGATGCGGCAGAACCACCAGGCTCGCGCGAGCGCCGCAGAATTCCGGAACGCTGTGCGGTGGCTGGAAGCCTTCGAGCCGCAGCACGCGGTTCGTCGTTTCCAGCAGGGCAAACCCGGCGCCGGCGGCGAGCCGTGGCGAATTCGCGTCGAATGAACTTGCCCAAGTCTGGCTCACCAGCACGGCCGCCGGCGGCGGAGTGACCCCCGGGACCTCGGGGATCGCCCACTCCTTCAGGTAGCCGCCGTTTTCCTCACCGCGCGCGGAATACACCAGCGCGGAATCCGGCAACAGATACGACGCCCACATGCCGTAAAAAAACGAGTGACGCGGAAAGCTTTCGGCGACCACGAGGACCGGCCGCGCACGCAGGCGCTCCGCCGAGATTGCGCGCAAGGCGAGCATCTCGCGCGTGATCCGTTTCCGGGTGGACCAGACTCCATTGCGCACACAACTGTCCACCGTGGCGTAGGTGAAAAATACGAGCAACGCGATGACTCCGAGCAGGGCAAGGACTGACCGGACGAATGCGGCACCACCGCCATTTTTGCGGCTGCTGACGGCGTGCGAGACGAGCGTCGCGAGACAGCCGGCCGGAAACAGCGCGGCGACCGAAACGCCGGCGAACTGCGCCGCTTTTTGCCAGCCGTAGCTGAAGCCGGTGACGAGCGTGTAGAGCACGAGACAGCCGGTGCCCGCAAGGATCACACCCGCGCCGAAAGGATTCCGCGCGCGACGAATCGTCAGCGCCAGTGCGCCGAGCAGCCCAACCGAGAGCGCGACGCCAAGCGTAGTCCCCAAATG
>CAXTRS010000046.1:0-18661 GCA_964246635.1 uncultured Chthoniobacterales bacterium
ATGGTGAGCAGGCGTTCGAGACCGAGCGAGATGAGCACGGGCCGCACCTGCTGCGAAGCGCCGACCGGACCGTTCCAACCGAAACTGACGGTGCGCCAATGCCACTCGGGAACGCCGGGGCCGGTCTGAATGCGCGCCTTGGAGTCGAAGAGCAGGTTTTCGTTTTTCGCCTGCTGCGGGATCGGTCCGCTGAATTTCGGTTTCCCCGAGCCCCAGCGTGACGGCTCCGGGCTGCCTTGCGGTCTGGCGGCTTCGTCGGCGCGTTCTTCGGGGGCGACTGTGGCAGGTGGCGGGGGCGGCTCCGCGAACCTCTTTTGATTGTCTTCGACGACGGCGCGATTCATCTCCGTCGAGCCAGCCATGTATCTTACCGGCGATAGCCCGAGGTCCACGCGCTCCCTTTCAAGTTGCGGGTAAATCGCCTGCTGGACTTGTTGCGCCACGAACGGCACGGCAATCAACACGAACAACGCGATACACGCCCACTTCGCGATGACCAGCGCGCGCTGCTCGCGCGGTTTTCCCGCTGGCACGACCCGCGCGAGGGCGAGCGGCACGAGCAATAGGAGCCAGACGAAACGCGGCGCGTCGGCCTCGTGATACGACAGGCCGAACGCGAAGAACGCGATCACGGCAGGGACGAGTCCCCAGAGCCGGAAGACCGCCAGCGTGAAGACGAGCAGCAGGAAAAGATCGAGCAGCGTCCACGCCGTCAGCCAGTCGCCGCGCACCCAGTCCGCGCCGAAGAGCGCGAAGAGCCGCCAGCCGGGCGGCAGGTTCAGCGTGACTTTGAGCGAGTCGGCGTCCGACCGCCAGCCGGTGGCGGAAAATTCGTGCGCGCGTGCCATGCGGCCCGTGGCGTCGAGGTTCAGGTTGCGCGTGCGAATCTCGACGCCGGGCGCGGCGTTCGCCGGATTGCGCGTGATGAGCTGGCCCTGCCCGGCGTTGCGCACGGAGCCGAGGTCCTGGCCCGGCGCGGTGTCGAGGCGCCAGATCGCCTGCATCGCACCGCTGATCGAGTCGCGGAACGTCAGGCCGCGGCCGTTTTCGTCGAGCCACAGCTCGCGCGAGATCGTCAGCCCCGCCGGTTTTGCCTGGCCCATGCCGCGCATGCGTTCTTCCAGACGAAACGCGCTCGCGGTGTCCCAGCGATAGACCGGCAGGTCGCGCCATTTGTCTGGAAACGTGGTTTGCGAAACGTCGATGGACGGCGCGCCGGTGATTTCGACCAGGCGAAAATCCGGCTTGGAACGGAACGCGAGGAGTTGCTCCGCGGCGGCCGGTTTCGCGCCGCTGCCCGGTGCGTAGCGGATTTCCTTGGGATTGTCCGCGCGGAAGGCGTCGGCGCGGATCGTCCACTTGCCCGCGCGCACCTGCGCCTTCGCGCGGCCGGCGTCGTCGATGGCGACCGGCAGCGGACTCTCGACCGCCGCGAGCTTCCAGCCTTCCGGCAGGATGGCGCCGAGGTCTTCCTCGCGGCTTTTGCCGGAGACGGTCAGCTCGATTTCCGTGCGCAGCCAAAGCGGGATGCCGTCTTCGAGCGCGGAATACATTTTCAGCGAAAGAAAATCCTTGTCGGCCTGCTCAGCGGAACCGTCGCGTTTGAGCCAGAGCAGACCGCTGGTGTCCCACGCGGGCGCATCGACGGCCTTGCCCTCCATGGTGAGCGTGAGGATGCCGATCTCGCGCGGGATCGCGATGCGCTGCGGCACGTCGGCCCAGCGAAACGCGCCCACGAGCTTTTGCGTGCCGGCCGGCAGCCGGACGCTCGGCACGCCCTGGTGCTCGACGACGGGAATCGGCGCGCCGTTCGCTTTCACGTCCACTGGCCACACGTCCGCGCCGCCGGGCAGGGGAACCCAGGCGTCGTCGTGGAAGACGGTGACTTCAAAATCGAAGCGCGCGCCGGCGCGGTCGGTCTCCAGCGCGAGGCGGGAGGGCCAGAAGCAGAGGTGCTTTTTCGCGTCGTAATACGGCGTCGGGCAATCGCGATCTTTGTCGTTCCAAGTGACCCAATCGGCCCACGGTTTCAGCGGGTCGGGGATTGGCTTGGGTTTGTTGTCTCCTTGTGGCGGCGGCGCAGCGTGCGTGTGAAAAAACGGAAGTGCAGCGAGAACCACGAGAAGCAGCGAGCGGCCGTGCGAGGAGAAGGAAAGTTTCATCGGATCTTGAGGAAGAGCGCCCCACGCGGGGATCAGCGCATTGAATAAGACGGCAAAGTCGCCGTCGAGCCTCGCGTGATTTTGGGAGCGGCTGGAAGAAAGCAAGGGAAGGGGAGCACGGGCGTCCCGCCCGTTCTTGCCGGCGTCTCGCCGGCAAGCTTGTCCTCTCCCGCCTGAGGGTGCGCGCCGCTGGTGCTCTCCAAATGCAACGCAGAGCCGCCCGGCGAGACGCCGGCCGGAACGGGCGGGGCGCCCGTGCTCCACTTCCGTCGACTCACAGGAACCCACGGCAGTAGCTTCTTGGAATTTTTCTCGCCGCAGGCGCGGGCAACCGTCCCGCGAAAACCGATACGCTGGTGTCACCCGTGGCCAAAAAAACCGCTATTATCGATCCCAAAGCCGCGCGTCCCCCTCGCCATCCCTTCGTCCGCTGGCTGCTGCACGGCACCGAGCACGACGTCAAAGGCAAGGAAGGCCCGCACGTCGAAGCCAAACCGGAAGTCGCCCACCACCAGGAACACTCCTGGTGGCAGGTGATGTGCCTCACCGGCGTCGATTATTTTTCCACCCTCGGCTACCAGCCCGGCATCGCCGCGCTCACCGTCGGCGTGCTCTCGCCGCTGGCCACGCTGGTGCTCGTGCTGCTGACCCTCTTCGGCGCCCTGCCGATGTATCACCGCGTCGCCGAGCAAAGCCCGCACGGCGACGGCTCGATCTCGATGCTCGAGCGCCTGCTCGCCTGGTGGAAGGGCAAGCTCTTCGTGCTCTGCCTCATCGGCTTCGTGGCGACGAGTTTCATTATCACCATCACGCTCTCCGCGGCGGACGCGACGGCGCACATTCTCGAAAATCCGTTCGCGCCCCACTTTCTCGAGGGCCACGCGGTCGCCGTCACGCTCGTGCTCATCGGACTGCTCGGCGCGGTGTTCATCAAGGGCTTCAAGGAAGCCGTCGGCATCGCGGTGTTTCTCGTCGCCGTTTACCTCGGGCTGAACGTCGTCGTGGCCGTCGTCGGTTTTCTCCAGATCGCGCGGCAGCCGCACCTCCTCGCCGATTGGAAAAACGCGCTCTTCACGAGCTACGGCAATCCGATGCTGCTGGTCGGCGCGTCGCTGCTCGCGTTTCCGAAACTCGCGCTCGGCCTGTCGGGCTTCGAGACCGGCGTCGTCGTGATGCCGCTGGTCAAAGGCGAGCCCGGCGACACGCCCGAAAAACCGGCCGGCCGCATCGCCAACACGCGCAAGCTGCTCACCTGGGCGGCGCTGATCATGAGCGTGCTGCTCGTGGCCAGCTCGATTGTGACCACGCTGCTCATTCCCGCCGCCGAGTTTCAGCCCGGCGGCAAGGCCAACGGCCGCGCGCTCGCCTTCCTCGCCCACACCTTCCTCGGCGACGCTTTCGGCACCGTGTATGACATCTCCACGATCCTGATCCTCTGGTTCGCCGGCGCCTCCGCCATGGCCGGCCTGCTCAACATCGTGCCGCGCTACCTGCCCCGCTACGGGATGGCGCCGGAATGGACGCGCGCGAACCGTCCGCTGGTGATCGTGTATTCACTCATCGCAGCGATTGTCACGATCCTGTTCAACGCCGACGTCACCGCGCAAGGCGGCGCGTATGCGACCGGCGTGCTCACGCTGATGACCTCCGCCGCCGTCGCGGTGATGATCTCTGCCTGGCGTTCCGGCGCGCGGCTGGCGACCTATGGCTTCGGGCTGATCTCGGCGATCTTCATCTACACCACCTTCGTCAACATCGTCGAGCGGCCGGACGGCTTGAAGATCGCCGGCTTTTTCATCTTCGCCATCGTCGCCGTGTCGCTGGTCTCGCGCGTCTGGCGCACGACCGAGCTGCGCGTGGGCAAGATCACGCTCGACGCGGCGTCGCAGAAGTTTCTCGACGAGATGGACTCCCGCGGCGAGCTGCGCATTTTCGCCAACGAGCCGCACCGCTGCGACGAGGCGGAATACGACGCCAAGGAACGCGAAGAGCGCGAAGACCACCAGATCGGCCGCGAAGACCTGATTCTGTTTCTCGAAATCTACGTGCGCGATCCGAGCGAATTTTCCGCCGATCTCAACGTGCGCGGCGTCGAGGTCGGCCGGCACCGCGTCCTGCGCGCCGAGAGCGCCGCGGTGCCCAACGCCTTCGCCGCGTTTCTGATCTGGTTGCGCGATGAGAAGAAGAAAGTGCCGCACGCGTATTTCGCCTGGAGCGAGGGCAATCCGCTGCTCTATCTCATCCGCTACGTCCTCAGCGGCCAGGGCGACGTTGCGCCGGTGACGCGCGAAATCCTCCGCCAGGCCGAGCCTGATCCCGAGCGGCGCCCCGCGATTCACGCGGGGGTGTGATCGCGTGGTGGCTGGCGACAGGCGGGCAGCACGAGGGCGTGACGAAGTCGCCCGGAAAGATCAGGCGGCTGCGCCACAGATTCACGGCCCCCGGAGGTCGCCATCCACCTGCGAAGCCCGCCATCGGCCGAGGGCAGGCAAGTGACGTTGCCGTCCGTGCTGAAGAACGCGGGCGCTTGGCCCTCGTCGCCGCGTCACGCGCCAGCACTCAGGCAGACGGCAGGAGGCCGCGCTCGAACGCATAGCGCGTGAGGGCGACCGCACCGCGCAGGCGGAGCTTGCGCAGCAAATTCGCCCGGTGCACGCCCACCGTGCCCACGCTGATGCCTAGCAGTTCGGCGATCTCCTTGCTGCTTTTGTCTTCGGCAATCGCGCGCAACACCGCCGCTTCCCGCGGACTGAGCGCCGGGGCGCCCGCCTGCTCCGCGGCGCCAGCCTGCGCCTGCGGGAGCGACTCGAAGAGCCGCGCGGTGCGCGCGCAGAAATAGCGCTCGCCGTCCGCCATCGCATTCACGGCTTCGCGCAGGGTCGCGCGCGGGGCCGTCTTCTGCACGAAGCCGTCCGGCCGGGTCTGCAAAGCGGTCAGAATCGTGTTGTCATCCACCGAGCCGGAATAGTGCAAGATGCGCATCCCGGGCGCGGCCCGGCGCAGCAGCGGCATTGCCTCGATGCCGCCCATGCCCGGCATCTTGAGGTCCAGGATCAGCAAATCGGGCTGGTGCGCCTCGCTGGCCCGCACGGCTTCCTGTCCGTCGCCAGCCTCGGCCACTACGCGGCAGCGGCAGTCGTTCGTCAGGAACCAGGCGAGCATTTCGCGTAAAAAAGGGTGGTCATCAGCGATGACCACCCGCACCGTGCGTCGCCTCCCGCGCCCGGGCTGTTTCGACTGGCGCTGGCCTTTCATGCGAGAAAATTCGGGCAGGCAAGGAACACCTCGGCACGCGACCGGGCCAGCATCGCCGGAGTTTCGCCAGAGCAGAGCGGAAGCTCCGCGCACGCTCGCCGCGACATATACTCCAGAGGGTATAGGATGCATCCTACACATTCCCCCTTAGACTATCAAGGGGAATAGACAGAATTCGATCTGCGGGCACCATTTGGCGCAATCGCACAGCCCCTCGATCGCCGGCGAACTCCCCTTGAACGGGGCGTCCCGACGAGGCCGGCAGTGAGTTTCATTCGTTCCACCCCATTCTGGATCCCTGGCTTCCCTCCGTGTTTATGCAATTGCTCCCTATCCCCGCTGCTCCATCCCCACGAGTAACTACCCGTCCAGGACGAATCGGCAGGTCGCCGCGGGGAACTCGCCTCGGCCTGCTCTTCGTGTTGGGTATGGTCGGTGCCTCTCCGCTCGTGGGCGCACCGCCGAAGAAGCCCGCGGCAGCCACTGTCGCCACCACTTCGTCCAGCCCGATCCCGTCGCCGTCGCCTGTTCCCGCGCCGTCGCCGATTCCCTTTCCATTACCTTCCCCTAGCCCCGCGCCGTCGCCGTCGCCGATTCCCTCGCCTTCACTACCCGCAGGCCTGACGATTTCCTCCGAGCCCTTCAACGACGCCACCGCCGCGGCCTACCGCGAGGCGCGCGCTCCGCAAACCGCGCGCATTGCCCTGGCCTCCGAGCACCAGGCCCAACTCGAACCGCGCGCGCGAGTCTCGGACACCATCGACACGCGCGCAGGCGTGTCCGACACGATCGCGCTGCCCGCCGCCAGTGGCAGCGCGCCGGACGCCGCCACGGTCACCCTCCAATTCGCCGCCAATAATGCCGGCAAGTCGGTGTGGGTGCAGGCGCTCGACGGCGGCACGATTAACGGCACGCCCGGCGGCCGCTTCCTCGAGCTCGATGCCGCCGGCGCGCTGGCCTTCCTCTTCCAAGCCCCGGCGGCCAGCGCTCGCTACCAGATCACTGTGCGCCTGGACAACGTCGAGAGCCTCCTCGCCTTCGCGGTCTATGACCCCGCCCAGCTTTCAGCACGCACCCGCCAGTCGAGCGCCGCCACCGGGCGCTGACGTTATTGGTTCTCTCCGCATGTCGTCCTCTGCCTCCCTTTGCACGTTATGAAGATTCTTCCCTTCCTCCACCATCGGTCTCATCACACGGCGCTGCTCGCGCTGGTTTTCGGCGGGCTGCTTTGCGCGCTCCTTCCGCTCGATTCACGCGCGCAGGACGAGCCCTTCCCCGATCCGCCCACCAGCAGCAACCCCAATGGCAACAGCGGCGGCTTCAGCGGCATGGTCACCACCGCCGGCGCCTATGATCCGCTGACCGGCAACGCCAAGCGCTCGATCACCGACCTCGTGGTGCCCGGCAGCCAGGGCGCCTACCCGCTGGCCTTCTCGCGCACCGCGAACTCGCGCCGCGAACTGACTCTCATCACCGACCAGTTCTTGGGCGAGGCGGGCAACTGGCGGCACGGCTACCAGTGGGCGCTCAATTATCACCCGCCGACCTACCACAGTGGGGGCTCCCCGCCCTACGTGGCCTACCCCAGCGGGGCGGTAACGCGCTTCAGCGACGATTACTCGCCCTCCGGCGAGCCGTGGCTGCGCGGCCCGGCGGGCACGAGCGACCGGCTGGAAGTCATCTTCACTCCGCCCGGCCAGCAAGCCGATCAAGCCCTGATCCTGCACACGGCCGATGGCGGCCAGGTCGTCTTTGCCAACCGCGGGTCCATGAAAACCCGCTTTGGCTTTCCGCAGTGGGAAGACTCCTATCGGGCCGAGAAGATCCTCGACCCGCACGGCGCCACAACCCTGCTCTTCTACGACGACGCCAACGGGCACGCCACCGAGCTGGCCCGCGTCGTGGAGCCGGGTGGCCGCCAGCTCCTCTTCCATTACGATACCTTCCAGTGGACGAACGCCACCGGCGGGCACAACACCGGCCAGACCAAGTCGGCAACCTGGCGCGCGCTCACCCAAGTCTCTACTCCCACCGGCCAGAGCGTCACTTTTATCTATGACATCTACGGTGACAATGGCTCCGGGCTGCCCTACCTCGTGCTCAGCCACGCCCGCTACGACAACGAGCCGCAGGGCGGCGTGGCGGGCAACCCCCAGAAGATCAGCGCCAACTACGACTATAACTGGCCGACCAACACGAGCGGCGGCCGGCCGCTGCTGGCCTACTGCGACGATCCCCATTACGACGGCGCCATGCACGGCATCCGTTACACCTCCGACGGCAGCGACCTCTCCAAATGGGGCAAGGTGCTCAGCGAAAACAACGCCACGACGGACCAGGCGGTCTCCACGCTCGCCTGCCCGCAGGAAAGTCCGCCCGTGCGCTTCGAGACGCGCGGGGACGGCCCGAGCCGCGGCTTCGTTTACGGCGAGGACAACGTGCCCACCCTCGGCCCGACGCACGCCCAGCCCTTTCATCTGACGACGGCCACCGACTTCTCCGGCCAGGCGGTGCGCTACGCCTACAACGGGGCCGGCGACGCGCGCGGCGAAGGCTACCGCAACGCCGTGCTGGACCGCTGCGGCAACACGACGCTCTACGACACCGAGCCTGTCACCGGCCGGACCACGCGCGTCACCCTGCCCGATGGCGCGCACCGGGACTTCGTTTACACCGACACCACCAATCCCTACTACCTGTCCAGCGTCACCGACGAGCGCGGCCAGATGACAGTCTATCACCGTGATGCCAGCACCCAGCTCGTTACCCAGATCGATTATCCGGACGGCGGGCGCGAATACTTTTCTTACGTGGCGCTCTCCTATCCGGGCGGCGCGCCCTTCTACAAGGTGCAGACGCATACCACGGTCACCGGGGCCGTCTATTACTACGTCTATGACGAGGCCGACCGTGGCGGCACCGGCAACAAGGGGCTGCTGACGACAGTGTGGCACTCGCGCGGCGACAGCACCCTGGTGCCGGTGGGCTATTGGTATGACGGCCTGGACCGGCTCCAGGAAATCGTGGACGAGCGCCCACTGCCGACCTGGTTCGATTACAATGGCCGCGGCCAGGTCACCCGCACCTACCGCTGGACCGACCACACGCCGGCGATCTCCACCGGCTACTTCTACGACGACTACGGCAACCGCACCCAGGTCGAAGACGAACTCCACCACGTCACCGCGGTCGGCTACGACGACTACCGGCGGCCGACGAGCGTCACCGTGCCCGTCAACGCGGACGGCGTGGCCACGCGCACGACCCGGCTCACCTACGAGCGGCGCGACATCAACGGAGTCCAAACCGCCGACGCCCTCGCGCACACCTCCGCCGCGCCGGGCCAGACCATCCTGCCCAGCGGCAAGGGCAGCCGGCGGGTGTTTTACCCCAACGGCTGGACCTGGGTCGAATACTCAGGCATGCGCGACAACGGCGGCACGGGCGTCCTGCAGCCGAGCGACAGCTACGGCTGGAGCTCCTGGGCCTACGACGCCGAGGGCCGGGTCAGCAGCTTCTGGGACCGCCAAGGCCAGCTTTACACCACCACTTACGATAACCGCGGCCGGCAGCAGACCGCCGCCGACCCGCTCGGCCACGTAGCGGGGTGGTTCTACTACCCGCCGGGCCACGGCTACAGCGGGCTGCTCGAAAGAGTGGAAACTCCCGGCCTTTCCCCCGGCGCGAGACTGGCCACGCGCTTCACCGCCTACGATCAAATGGGCCGGCCCCAGAGCGTGCAGGACCCGGCCTTCCACACCACCACCAGCGCCTACAACGCCGCCGGCCAGCTCGTCAGCCAAACCGATGGCGGCGCGGGCCACCCGCCGCTCGGCTACACCTACGACCTGCTCGGCCGGCCCACGCGCCTCGACTACGCCGAGGGCACCTTCGAGGCGTGGGCCTACGACCAAGCCGGCAATCTGCTCACCTTCCGCAACCGCGCCGGGGCCATCCAGACCTTCGGCCCCTACGACTGGCGGCACAACGGGCCCAGCGGCTACACCTGGGACGACAACGTAACCCCGGCCGTCAGCCTGGCTTACGACGACGCCGGCAGGATGACGACCGCCAGCAACAGCGTGGCTACGCTCTCCTGGAGCTACAACGATGCGGGCGAGCAGCGCAACGAGAACGTGATCTACAACGGCCCCGCCCCGCGCAACGTTTCTACCCCGCGCGACATTGACGGTGCCGTCGTCCAGCTCGGCTATCCGAGTGGGGACGTGGCCGCCTACGGCTTCGACAGCCGCGGGCGCATGAGCTCGGTCTCCTTCGACAGCAACGTGCGGGCGATCTACACCTACTACGGCGACTGGCTGTGGATGCGCGACTTTGCCAACGGCACGCGCACCGAAAGTGGCTACCAAGCCAACGGGCGGCCCACTGTGGTCAACAACTACCGGCCGGGCGGCGCCGGCATCAGCTATCGCACCTACGGCTGGGCGCCCAACGGGCAGATGACCTGGTTCAACAAGAGCTACGACGCCTCCAGCGGCAGCGCGACGGAGAGCGACCGCGGCGACGCCTACCAGTATTACCAGGATGGCACCTTAAGCTTCGTCCATCACGAGGCCAAGAACGTGTTCACGGCCGCCGACAGCCACGGCGACAGCATTGCCAATCCGCTCTGGGACCCCGCCCAGAACAGCCCCCAGCGGGCCAACAGCTACGACTACGACGCGGCCGGCAACCGCACCCACGTCAACAACAGCGGGGTGGCGGAGACCTACACGGTGGACGCGTTCAACCGGGTCACCAACGTGCGCAACGACTCGACTAACGCCGACTCGGCCGTCAGCTACGTCGATGGGCAGGGCCGCACCCAGGGTGCCATCACCGGCCTTCGGGGCTGGACCTACGGCTACGACGCCCAGGGCCGGCTGACCTCGGCCACCACCAGCACCGGCGGCGCCACCTTCGCCTACGATCCGCTGGGCCGCGTGGCGCTGCGCACCCTCAGCGGCACGGTGACGCGCTGCTACTACGCGGGCCGCCAGTTGATCGAGGAGCGCAACGCCAGCGACCAGCGCACGGCCACCTGGCTCTACGGGGTCGGGGGCGAGCTGGTCGAAGCCTTCGCCAACGGGGACTACTTCTTTCACCACGACGCCCGCGGCTTCGTCACCCACCTGACCGACGGGTCGAACGGCAGCACGAAGGGCAACGTCATCGAGCAATACCTCTACGACGCCTTCGGCGCGCCCCTCGTGCTCGATGCCGCCGGCAATCAGCGGCCCGGCAACGGCAGCCTCGTGGGCAACCGCTTTCGCTGGCGCGACAGCCTCTATTTCAGCGCCTACGGGCTCTACCATCTCGATCGCCGCTTCTACAACCCAAGCTTAGGAAGATTCCTCCAGCCTGATCCCATCGGGCAGAAGGGCGGAATTAACCTTTATGCCTACTGCCAGAATGATCCGATCAATCGCAGCGATCCGAGCGGACTTACCAACGCACCGACTGCGGAGGTTGAGAACGGCCCGCAGCCCGCAGGCAGGCCGTCACATACTCCCCTAGATGTCGGAAATCTAGCCGACGCAGGCTATCGCTGGGATCCCAGCAGCGGCGATTGGGTAGAGGGAGGAAGAGGTCAAACGAGCGTGATCGCTGATGGGCGCGACGATGGGCGCGACGCCAACAACATTGACACCCACAATGCTGGCGCTGGAGACAATACGAGTGGCAACCGGGGATCCGGCAACGGACGCGGCGACGGGCCTGGCGCAGGAGAGCAGTTCGCCAGTGGAGTCTTTCGCTTTGTTGCCTTCAACCTGCCCGGCGTCAACGGGCTGATGATGAGCATCGAGGCCATGGAGGGCGCTCACATAGGCAGCGGCGGCGACATTGAAAAGTGGACCGAGCGGCTCCTGCTCGTCGGCAGCATCGTAGGGCCGATGGCCGCCGAGGGGCTCGCCTCCTCGGGGGGATTCGCACTTGGAGCGGAAGGCGTCGCAGGAACTGCATCAAGAGCTGAAAGTTCGCTGTCGGGACAGTTGCTACGTCAAGATTTATTACATCAGGAAGCTGCGTCAGCATTCACCGCAACAGGAGAACTTAGTCCTGGCGCTATCTCTAGTTCTAAAGTGATAATACCGGCTGGACAGCTCGGAAATCCCAATATTCCCGCAGGCTTTAGCAAAATGAGCACACGGACATTTCAGAGCCCATCAGGTAATTTTCAAGTGCATTATTATCAAAATACGACAACAGGGAACATATACTACGGCCTAGATTATAAAATTAAGTTCCAGTAATGTGAAGATCATCTAAGTTTCCTGTTAAATGAAAATACGTTTTAAAGGTTCGGATGGCGGAAGTTGGCTCCGTCTAGGAAACATCTATGCTGTTCAATCAATTTACTTCAACCTGTCAGACGGCGTTCGATATCGAGTAGCTGGGGAAGAGGTAGATACCCCGGCCTTATTTTCGGCGTCTGAATTTGAAATTGTGGAGGCTACAATGCCCGCGACATGGGTAGTTTGTGATTTAGGTAATGGAGCGATTGTAATTGGACCGGCAGCCTGGGCTTCCGCAGGGTATTGGGAACGATATTTTGACGGTGATCGAGATGCATTGCACGATTTTGAAACCTTCCGCTCATAAGAGGGAGCAGTCGGAGTCAGCTTGTGAATCTTGCAGTTTTTCTGCCGGCTCGCCATGCCAAGCCGACCACTTTCCATCTCTCTGACGACTGCAAGATTCACAAGCTGACCCCCGATTTTCCCGCGGGCGCATCAATAGCGTCTCCTTCGACGGCAGCGTGCGGGCCACCTACAGCTACTACGGCGACTGGCTGAGCGGGCGCAGCCTGGCCAACGGCACCTACACCGAATACCTTTACCAAGCCAACGGGCGGCCGAGCAGGGTGTGGAACAGCCGCAGCAGCCCCAGATACAAGAACATCAGCTATCGCACCTACGGCTGGGCGCCCAACGGGCAGATGACCTGGTTCAACAAGAGCTACGACGCCTCCAGCGGCAGCGCGACGGAGAGCGACCGCGGCGACGCCTACCAGTATTACCAGGATGGCACCTTAAGCTTCGTCCATCACGAGGCCAAGAACGTGTTCACGGCCGCCGACAGCCACGGCGACAGCATTGCCAATCCGCTCTGGGACCCCGCCCAGAACAGCCCCCAGCGGGCCAACAGCTACGACTACGACGCGGCCGGCAACCGCACCCACGTCAACAACAGCGGGGTGGCGGAGACCTACACGGTGGACGCGTTCAACCGGGTCACCAACGTGCGCAACGACTCGACTAACGCCGACTCGGCCGTCAGCTACGTCGATGGGCAGGGCCGCACCCAGGGTGCCATCACCGGCCTTCGGGGCTGGACCTACGGCTACGACGCCCAGGGCCGGCTGACCTCGGCCACCACCAGCACCGGCGGCGCCACCTTCGCCTACGATCCGCTGGGCCGCGTGGCGCTGCGCACCCTCAGCGGCACGGTGACGCGCTGCTACTACGCGGGCCGCCAGTTGATCGAGGAGCGCAACGCCAGCGACCAGCGCACGGCCACCTGGCTCTACGGGGTCGGGGGCGAGCTGGTCGAAGCCTTCGCCAACGGGGACTACTTCTTTCACCACGACGCCCGCGGCTTCGTCACCCACCTGACCGACGGGTCGAACGGCAGCACGAAGGGCAACGTCATCGAGCAATACCTCTACGACGCCTTCGGCGCGCCCCTCGTGCTCGATGCCGCCGGCAATCAGCGGCCCGGCAACGGCAGCCTCGTGGGCAACCGCTTTCGCTGGCGCGACAGCCTCTATTTCAGCGCCTACGGGCTCTACCATCTCGATCGCCGCTTCTACAGCCCGAGCCTGGGCCGGTTCCTGCAGCCCGACCCCATCGGGCAGACAGGAGGGCTCAACCTCTACGCCTACTGCGGCAATGATCCGGTCAACCTGAGCGATCCCAGCGGGCTAACTGACAGGCCCACTGCCGAGACGGAAGAAAATCAAACGCAGCCAGCGGGGCGACCAACCCACACTTCGTATAATGGCGGGTATGATGGTCCGGTTACTCGGTCAGGAATGCTTGATGGTGTGCCCATCACGAACCCAGATTATGGAAACGGCAGCGGCATCGGGTCAGACGGGCGAGTTGTCTATGACTACGGTCGCGATGCCAACAATGTGTATACCGACCGCTTCGGAGCGGGGGACTCTGTTGGGGGCGGAAACAACAGCAGGAACGGAAACATCAACAACGAGATGTCGGATGTAGCAAGAGCTGTTGCGAGGGTAGCCGCTAGAGGTCCAGACAAATTGACCGGACAAGGCCAAACCCTAAATCTGATGGACCCGATGTTAGATGCCGAACTGAAATCTATTTACGACAAAATCCGTCCACAAGATTTCGCAAAGATGGGACAATATCGTTGGGAGTTCAATATGTCAAAGCTAGATTCGATTTTTCGCTATCGTTATAACAAGACCGACGTCAGTTATACCGGGTCTCACACGGACTTAAGCGGAGGCACATACAAGGGTTATGAAGTAAATTATATCGCTGTAGGTGAGGGTTTTGCGGCACGCGGTGTTTCTGTGGCTGAGATGAACAAATATATTGCGGATTGGAAATTAAACGGTCATCCTAATGATCCTCCTGCGAGTGGCTCCACATATGCTTGGGCACGGGTCGGCTACGACTATTATAGGAGGAGGGCGAGTGGCGAATAACAGCGCTCCTACGATTATGCACAGTATACGCAATTACATCCCGCTTACTAAACTGATCTGTGTAAATTCTTTGATTTCGATCTATCTCTATATGAATTACACAATGCCTTCATGCGCGCAGGCTCAGACAAAGGATTCTGCGCAGCACATGATTGAGACGCTTGACCAATTTCAGCGAGTTCTTCTCTATCGAGTTGATTTAGGGATTCTTGAGTTCGAACTCCAGCGTTATGCAAACGAGAGGTTGTGGAGCGACAAGTCTGCTGCCTTGGCCGATGCACCAATTGTCATGTATGGGAAGCAGCTTGATTCCCTTCCCCCATCTTTGCGTTTACTAGGCCCCAGTTCGGTCACCCTCTCTGTCACCAGTATTCAATATGAACTAGGGGGAACAATGCTTCACTTCGGTTTTACTGTGTTTCGAGAAAAAGCCAGCGGAGAGGGGACGAAACAAGTCGGCGAATCAATGTGGTTTTATTCTGAGAATGGTAAACTTCCACGCGAGCAATGAGGAGTAACGAATCGGGGAAGCAGAAGGGGTCAGCAACTGGGGCACCCGGGGATCAGTCTGTGAATCTTGCAGTGCGCTGGACGGCGGGGCTGCCCCAGTGCTAGCCTGCCCGCCATTAGTGGCGCGCCAAAGCCCGGGTGCAATTCGAGGGCGCCCTCTATCACGTTCTGGATCGCGGCGACCGGCGCGAACCGATTTTTCGCGATGATGCCGACCGACGACGCTTCCTTGCCACCTTGGGCGAGGCGTGCACGCGCACCGACTGGCGGATGCACGCCTTCGTGCTCATGAGCAACCCCTATCATGTGCTCTTGCAAACCCCGCATGGCAATCGGGGGTCAGTCTAAGAATCGCACTCTTTCCCAGCTCTTCCTGCCACCCAGAAACAGCGAGATTCTTAGTGCCTATCCGAAAAATAAGGCGGCACGGTAGGCGGCGAGTCCGCAAACAAAGTAGAGCATTCCCAGGTAGTTCTCCGCCTTTTTGCTCCAGCGCGTCAAGAGGCTACGGAAGCGGTTGAACCAACTGTGCGTGCGCTCGACCACCCAGCGGCGAGCTCCCCGGCTGGGCCGCTTTTTCTCGGCGTCAGCCTCTTGGCCGCGCGCGCAGATGTGGGCGACGAAGCCGTGGGCTTGGAGAACGGCGCGCACCTCTGCGCAGTCATAGCCTTTGTTCAGGCAGACGTGCTGCGGGCGGCCTTGGGTGGGCGTGGGCTTTGCGAGCGGAACGCTCTGGAGCGTTGCTGCGAGCAGCTTGAAGTCGTTGCGGTTGGCTCCGGCCACCGACAGGCCGACGGGCACGCCGCCAGCCTCCACGAGCAACGAGCGTTTGGTGCCGCGCTTGCCGCGGTCCACCGGGCTCGGGCCGGTTTTTTTCCCTTGCCAAGGGAGCTTTGGTGATCGCTCCGTCCATGCTCATCCAAGTCCAATCGATGCCGCCAAAGGCGTCGTAGGCGGCCAGTCCGGCCTGCCAGAAACGCAAAAAGAAACCAGCGGCCACCCACTCTTGAAAGCGGTCGTGCGCGGTGGAGGAGGCGCACAGCCCGGTGGCCGAGAGTGCGTTCCGCTGGCAGCCCGTTCTGAGCACGAAAAAATCGCTTCGGCGCAGACCCGGTCCGCATGCGGGCCCGACCGCCACCCAAGGGGTGCGTATTCTGGTGCGCGGGCAAAAGCGGCTCCGATGAGCGCCCAAAGCCCGTCGCTCAGCCTGAAGCATTCCCCCGTGCTCGGCAGGCGCTTGGCGCGCAGACGACGGCGTGCTTTCTTCCGGGTAGGTGACGTTGCGGCAGAGGTCTTCACCCTTGGTATCGCATCTCACCACTCCATTATTCGGATAGGCACCAAAGCTGGGCGCGATGAAAAAAGCATTTAGCGTAGTCCTGTTCTTGTCGACGCTGGCGGTGAGTAGCGCACGAGAGGCCGCCGCTCCACCCCTCGACGTGGCGGCGGCAGCGCGTTTTGCCAACCTGGCCCTGGCTTGTGTGGTGAAAGAGTATCCCAACAAGATCAGCCACACGCTGAACAGCGATGCGGATGTGGCGCCGCCGCGCACCCTGACCCCGGCATTTTTTGGCTGCTACGATTGGCATTCTTCCGTGCACGGGCACTGGCTGCTGGCGCGGCTGGCGCGGACGTTTCCAGAGGCGCCCTTTGCGCGGCCGGCGCGCGAGGCGCTGCGCAAGAGTCTGACGAGCGAAAATCTG
Source organism: uncultured Chthoniobacterales bacterium (assembly GCA_964246635.1). GTDB lineage: Bacteria > Verrucomicrobiota > Verrucomicrobiia > Chthoniobacterales > SZAS-18 > JAFAXH01. The sequence continues at coordinate 16,314 of CAXTRS010000046.1, forward strand.
AAGCTGGAAGCGGAGTATCTGCGTGGTCAGGGACGAGCGAGTTTTGAGCGGAGGTATGGGTTGGCGTGGCTGCTGCAACTCATCGCGGAGTTGCGCGAATGGGATGATTCGGACGCACGCGCAATGGCGGCCAATCTGCGGCCGCTCGAAGAGGCGACGCTGGAGCGGCTGGAGGTGTGGCTCCGGAAGCTCTCGCATCCGGTGCGCATCGGTGAGCATGCGCAGACGGCCTTCGCGCTCGGGCTGATGCTGGATTACGCGCAGGGAAGCGGGAAGCAGGAGTTCGCGGATTTGTTGAAGGAGAAAGCGCGGCAGTTCTACCTCGCCGATCAGAGCGGCCCGCTCGACTACGAACCCAGCGGGGAGGATTTTCTCTCGCCGGTGCTGGGGGAAGCGGACGTGATGCGGCGGGTGCTGGGACCGGCAGAGTTTGCGCAGTGGCTGCACGGTTTCCTGCCGCAGCTTCCCGCGAAAGCGGAGGCCGGCTGGCTCCTCGTGGCAGTCTCGCCGGATCCCAGCGATCCGAAGCTGGCGCATTTGGATGGGCTGAATCTCAGTCGCGCCTGGATGTTGGAGGGGATCGCGGCAGGCTTGCCGCAAGACGATGCGCGGCGGGCTGCGCTTACCGCGGCGGCAGAGGTTCATCGGCGCGCGGGGCTGGCGGCGGTCACGGGCGAGCACTACGAAGGCGGGCATTGGCTGGGCAGCTTCGCGGTGTATCTGGTGACCGGGCGCGGTCTGCGGCACTGAGACGAACTCGCGCTCTCGATACGCGGCAGCGTGCCGGCCGGTTTGCACCCTTCGCCAAGGCGTGGGAGGCTCGGGCCGATGGGTGAGGCGCGGGTCAACGTCAAAATCCGCAACGCAATCGATGCAGGCATGTTCCGGCGCGGACTGCTGAGCCGCGAACAGATTCGCACTGTGTCGGTTGAGGCCGTCGTCGATGCTGGAGCGGTGCGCTCCTGCATCCCGGTGGATTTAAAAGAAAAGCTTGGACTTGAAACCGAGCGGCACATCAACGCCCAAATGGCGAACGGACAGACGCAGAGCGTCGAGCTGACTGAGGCGGCCTACATCGACATCATGGATCGGCTGGCGACAGAGTCTTTCCTGGTGCTGGGCAGCGAAGTGCTCCTTGGCCAGACGGCGTTGGAATCCACCGATCTGCTGGTGGATTGCAATCGACAGCGCGTGATTACGAACCCTGATCATCCGAATTCGGCAGTCATTCGAATTCGTTGACGAATGCTCTCCGCCTCTCTCCGAGCAGCAGGGGACGGCTCGCAAATAGGGGAGTTCCGACTTCCGGCAATCGGGTCCGGCGCAATTCTACCCGACTGAAGCGTCGTCCTCTTCCTGTCTGCGCTCGGTGCTCAGTGCAAGGCTGTCTCCTCGGTCCGAAGCAGTGGTTTGCGCAAATACTCGGATGGGATGGAGACGATGGGCGCGTCCAGCTTCACGTCGGGAACTCGCCGGCCGATGGCGCGCACATAGCCGAGGTAGCGGCCTCTGTCCGCTTCCAGTGCCGCGATCTCGCCCGTGTTGTCCGGGCAAACCGTGCGCTGCCAGTCGAGCCAGACTCCTCCGCCGTCAGGCATGGTGTCCGCCAGCTCGACTGTAAGAATGCCGGTGCGTTCCCAATGGCGCCGCCACCACGCGGCAGAGTGCAGGCACCAGACGCTCGGTTCCCACCACGCGCGCAGATGCTCGGGAACGGCGACCGCGATTTCCTGCACCAAGCCGGCGCCCGCGATGGCGACCCGGCCGCCGGGTTTCACGAAGCGGGCGAGGTAGTTCAGGTAGAGATCGTCCGTCCCGTAATAGACAAAGGAATCGACCGACACGACGAGATCGAAGAACTCGGTGGCGAACGGAAGTGCGCGCGCATCCGCGTGGATCGGAAAAACGCCGTCCTCCGCGCCGGCATCGCGGATGCGCTGAAGGTTCTTGGAAGCGTCGAACCACAAGTCCGTCGCCCACACCTGCGCGCCGAATTCGCGGTGCAAAAAGATCGACGAGGCAGCCCGCCCGCAACCGAGGTCGAGCACTCGCTGGCCGGGCTGAACTTCCAGCGCGGAGGTGAGCCATTCGGTCAGCCAGAGCGAGTTGGCCCCGCCGCTGACGCTGGCAAGAATCCACTCGGGATGGAATTTCGCGGACCTCGGGAAGCGTGGCGAAATGAAACGCTCATCCATGGCGTGAGGTCTTCCCGAGTGGTTCGCTGGCCGGGGAGTTCAGCAATTGCCGCGAGTGACGAAGAGCGAGCGGCGTTTACCGGACAATTTTCAGCCGGAGAAACGCCTGGCCGGTTTCGCTCACGGGAAACTTATAGCGGAACGTGCGCAGGG
>CAXTRS010000047.1:0-306 GCA_964246635.1 uncultured Chthoniobacterales bacterium
GTCAACAAGATCGACCGGCGCGGTGCGCGGTACGACGGCCTGCTGCGCGAGCTCTCCGCACGCTGGTGCGGCGACGCCCACTTGCCGAACGCGCTGCTCGCCGGCCGGGCCGCCGAGCGCGGCGACAGCGTGCGCCCGGCCGAGCCGGCGCAGCGGGTGCGCGAAATGGCGGAGTTGATCCAAAACGACGATGCGCTGATCGAGCGGCTGACGGACGACGGCGACACCGCGTCGCTCGACGACGCGCTTGCGGCCAGCCCGCGGTTGGGTGTGCAGTTCGGCGATTTCCTGGCACACTTCGCCGGG
>CAXTRS010000047.1:356-18463 GCA_964246635.1 uncultured Chthoniobacterales bacterium
ACCCGCGACCGCTGACACGCGCCATCGGCCACTACGCGCGCGGATTTCGCCGCGCGCCCTACGAGCCGCCGACCCGCGGGCCGGACGATGCGTTTCGCCGCGCCGAGAGCACGGCGCAAACGGCGCTCGGCGGCCAGCGCTGGCGCGGATTCTCTTATCGCTGGCTGCTGAAACAGACGCGCGCCCGGCTCCTCCAACGGGAGCGGAACGGGCGCACGCTCGCGCTGTTGATTGCCCACGCGCGGGCAATCTTCCTCGCGTTCGGCCGCCGCTTCCGTGAGCTCGGCGCCCTCGGCCGGCCCGAGGATGTGTTCTTCCTGACGGCGGATGAGATCTGCGGCTTTCTCGAAGGCACGTCGCCCGGCGCCGATCTGCGCGCTCTCGTGGACAGCCGGCGACGCGAGAGCGAGGAGAATGCCCGCCTTGCCGCGCCAGGGGAACGGTTCTCGACGCGCGGCGCGTTTTACTGCGGCAACCCCTTCGCGGAGACGCCGTCCAACCCCGACTTGGACGATAAAGACGAAGCTCCCGAGGCGCCATCGTCCTCGACCTGGCGCGGCGTGCCGGCGTTCCCGGGCGCGGTGCGCGGACGCGCGCGGCGGGTGCGCGACGCGCGGGACGCCGTCCTCCTGCAAGGCGAGATCCTCGTGGCGGAGCGCGCAGAACCCGGCTGGATTCCGCTGCTCGTCGCGGCGGGGGGATTGGTGTTGGAGCACGCGAGCACGCTTTCCCGCATCGCGGTCGTGGCACGCGATCTCGGCATCCCGGCGGTCTTCGGCGCCGCTGGGATTTTCGACGCGGTGCGCGACGGCGAATTGCTGGAACTCAACGGCGCCACCGGCACGGTAACCCGAGTTGGGGAAACCTGACACGGCACCGCCGCCGCGCGGCGCCCGACCCCGAGTCGCTACCGGCGCGGCCGCGCTTCGTTCTCGTTGCCGCGCGGATTGTCGCCCGCGGTGCGGGGCGCGAGCGTGCTCACCAACCCGGCGGGCGTGATCTTGCGGATGGCGTGATTGCCAAAGTCAGCCACATACACGTGGCCGGCGTTGTCCACAGTCACGGCGGTCGGGATCGCAAAGCGCGCCTCGCCGCCCAGCCCGTCTTTGGCGCCCACGTTGCCGGCCAGACCGGCGAACGTGCTCACCACGCCGTCCGGCGTGATCTTGCGGATCGTGTGGTTGGAGGTGTCGGCCACAAACAAGTTCCCCGCCGCGTCGGCCGTCACGCTGTATGGCGCACAAAATCGTGCCTCCGTTCCCACCCCGTCGTTGCTGCCGGGATTGCCGGCCTGCCCGGCGATCGTGGCGACCACGCCGTCCGGCGTGATCTTGCGGATCGTGTGGTTGCCGAAATCCGCCGCATACACATTTCCGGCACGGTCCACGCCGACACCGTGAACTTCGTTGAAACGTGCGTCCGCGCCGGCGCCGTCTGCGCTCCCGCGCTCGCCGGCCGCGCCAGCCAGCGTGCTCACGGTTCCGGCCGCGGAGATTTTGCGGATGACGTGATTCGAGATGTCCGCGATGAAAATGTTGTCCGCGCCATCCATCGCCAAGCCCGTGGGGTATTTGAATTTTGCCGCGCGTGCCGGTCCATCGGCGTGTCCCAATCCTCCCGCATGACCCGCCCAAGTGCTGACGGCGCCCGCGGGCGTAATTTTACGCACCATTTGGTTGTCGCTGTCGGCGACATAGATCATCCCGTCGCGTCCAAGCGCCACATCGGCGGGATAATGAAAACGCGCGAGAGCGCCAAAACCATCTGCAGCGCCGGGGCTGCCGCGCGCGCCGGCGAACACGTCCATCCGGCCACTCGGCAGAATGCGGGAGATCACGTGATCGGCGAAATCGGCGACATACACCGTTCCATCCGACGCGACGGCGACGCCCGTGGGTCTGGCCAAGACAAAGCCGGCGATCGCGTCGGCGCGGCGCGCAGCTTCGATGGCGGCGGGCGGCGTGCTGCGTTGACGGCGCGAAGACGAGTCGAGCAGCAGAGCCACGACTCCCACGGCCAGCGCGGCAGCGCCGGCACCGACCCAGACTGGACGCAGCGTGATCTTGCGGCGAGTGCGGCGACGCCCCTTGCGCCGCCAGGCGACAAACACCGTCTCGCCGCGACAATCCCGCAGCGCATCCAGCAGTTCCTCGGACGTTTGGAAACGGTCGCCGGGATTTTTGCGCAGACACTTTTTGACGATGTCGTGCAACGCGTCGGAAGCGCCGATGCTGCCGCGGTGGGATTCCAGCAGCGGCGGCGGCTCGCGCTGCAGCACGACAGCCCTGACTTCGGTCGGCGTGCCGCCAGCGAAGGGCGCGGTGCCGGTCACGGTTTCGTAGAGCACGACACCGAGGCTCCAGATGTCGCTGCGTGCATCGACCGTCTCCGCTCTGGCTTGCTCGGGGGACATGTAGTGCGCCGTGCCCAGGATGACCCCGAGCTGGGTGTTCGCTCGCCACAGCGCAGAGATTCCGGCTTCGCTCACGGGTTCTCCCTGCGGCACGATGCTCGACTTCGCGATCCCGAAATCGAGCACCTTCACGTAGCCGTCCGGCCGGATCATGATGTTCTCCGGTTTGATGTCCCGGTGCACGATGCCGGCGCGGTGGGCGACGCACAACGCGCTGGCGACTTGCGTGACGATCTCGAGCGCTTCCGCCGGCGGCACAGGCCCGCGCCCGATCCGTTCGCGCAACGTGATGCCTTCGATGAACTCGATGGCGAGGTAGTGGGTGGAATCGACCTGCCCGATCTCGTGCACCGTCACGATGTTGGGATGGTTCAAGGCGGAGGCGGTGCGCGCCTCGAATTTCAAACGCGCGAGTTGCGCCGCGTCATTTACCAAAGCGCGCGGCAGCAGCTTCAGACCCACCTTGCGCCCGAGCCGTTCGTCGCACGCGAGATAGACCACGCCCATGCCGCCCGCGCCGAGCACGGCGTCGATCCGGTAGGGGCCAAAGTGCTGGCCGACGAGCGCGTTCGGGTCGTCGAAGAGCAACTCGGGCGCGTCGGCGAAGGCGGGCGCCGCGATAAAGTCGCCGGCGTTGTCGTGATACCGGAGCAGCAACTCGACTTGCGCGCGGAGCCTGGCATCGTCGGCGCAGCTCTCTTGCAAAAAGGACGCCCGCTCGGCTGGCGCGCGCTCGAGCGCGGCGTTGAAAATTTCAGTGCAAGTGCGCCAGCGCTCAGATTGCATCGACGTTTTCTCCGCTGAGCGTGGCGAAGAGCCAGGCGCGCGCGGCGTTCCAGTCGCGCAGCACCGTGTTGACGTGGACTTTCAGCACGTCGGCGATTTCCTCGGTCGTCAGGCCACCGAAATAGCGCATCTCCACCACGTCCGCTTTGCGCCGATCAAAGGCAGCGAGTTTTTCCAAGGCTTCATCGAGCGCGAGCAGCTCGACCGCGCGTGGCTCGGCCACGAGAGCCGATTCGTCGAGCGTCACTTTCAGCGCGCCGCCGCCGCGTTTTTGCGCCTGCCGCTGCCGGGCGTGATCGACCATGATGCGGCGCATCAATTGCGCGGCGACCGCGAAAAAGTGGGCGCGGTTTTGCCAGTGCGGATGCGTTTTGTCCGCGAGCTCCAGGTAGGCATCGTGGACCAACACCGTGGTTTGCAAGGTGTGGCCGGGCCGTTCCTTGCTCATGTAACGATGCGCCACTTGTTGCAGCACCGGCTGCACGAGCGGGATGAGCTTTTCGAGCGCGCTCGCATCGCCGCCGCGCCAGTCGCCGAGCAGTTGCGTGATGTGTTGCTGTTGTTGTGCCGCGGCGGAGAACGACTTCATGTCGAGGTGATGATGCCGGCGAAAGACGGCGAGTTCAAAATGCGGACCTCTGCCGAGGATTTAAGCAGAAGGTCGGGGAAGCCATGAAGTGAAAAGAGACCCGCCGCTCCATCGCCCCCAAAAAAATTTTTCATTCGGCATGGTGGGTTTGCAACCGGGATTCCGCTTTGAGGAGGTGAAGACATCCACTTCATGAACAATCTCCGGCTTGCGCAATGCGCGTGCATATCGCTCAGTATTTTCCTCAACGTCGCGGCCGACCTCCGGGCCGATGAAACGTGTTCGTCCCCTTACCTCGCCCGCATCGAGGGGCAGGAAGAATTCGTCTATGTCTGGACGCTCGGTGTCGAAGGCGCCGGCGACGGCGCGGACAAGCTCGTCACCCTCGATGTCAAACCCGGCTCGCCCAACTATGGGAAGGTGATTCACACTGTCTCGCTGGGCGGGCGCAACGAAGCGCACCATGGCGGCTTCACGGACGACCGCCGCCAGCTTTGGCTCTCGGGCTTGGAGACGAGCAAGATTTTCATCTTCGACGTTTACACGCAGCCGGCAGAGCCGCGGCTCGTCAAGACGATCGCCAACTTCGAGCAGGCCACCGGCGGGGCCATCGGGCCGCACGGCGTTTATGCGTTGCCGGGCCGCGTGCTCGTGCCGTGTCTCTCGAACGCGCCGGACAAAAGCGGGCGCACGGCTTTGGTGGAATACAGCAATGAGGGCGACTTCATCACCACGCACTGGCTGCCGACGAAGGACCAGCCGCGCGGCGTCGCGACCGGCGTGGAATTTGCCGACGGCTACGGCTACGACGCGCGCGTGCTGCCGCGCAAAAACGCGCTGCTCACCTCGTCGTTCACCGGCTGGAAAAACTACACGCGCGACTTCGGCGACCTGGTGAAGGACGCCGCGGCGATGAAGCAGTTCGGCAGCTCGATGGTGCTGTGGGATTTCCATACTCGCCAGCCGAAGAAGGTCTTCCATGTCCCCGGCGCGCCGCTCGAGATCCGCTGGGCCTGGGGGCCGACGCATAATTATGCGTTCACCGCGACCGCGCTCACCTCGAAGCTCTGGCTCGCGTATGAAGACGAGCGCGGCGAATGGCAGACGAACGAAGTCGCCACGGTCGGCGGCGAGGGCGGCGTCCTGCCGGTGGACATCAGCCTGAGCGCCGACGACAAGACGCTCTTTGTGGACTGCTTCGGCGACGGCAAATGCCGCGTGTTCGACGTGTCGAACCCGCACCAGCCGCGCCAGATTCACGAGCAGGCCATTGGCCGGCAACTCAACATGGTGTCTCAGAGCTGGGACGGGAAGCGACTCTACTTCAGCAGCTCCCTGCTCGCGCGCTGGGACAAGGGCGGCGACGACAACGAGCAGCTCGTCCGCGCCTACCAGTGGGACGGGAAAACGCTGACGCCGACGTTCGCGCTCGACTTCACGGCGCTGAAGCTCGGCCGGCCGCACCACATGCTCTTCGGCTCGTCGCAGCTTGGCAAGCGGGACTAACGCGAACGCACCCACGCACGCTCGCACCACCGCGATGAAAACGGTTGTCCTTGTCCTCGTTCTCGTCCTCGTCCTCGATCCGTCCCAGGCGCTGATGTCCGTCGGAGCCGAAGTGGCGCGCACCGCGGCGCACGACTACGCCGCGCCCGCGCCTGGCAGCTACTCGCTGCCCGTCATCAAAGAGGCCGCCGACGGCACCCTGCTCGACTCCACCGGCAAGACCGTCCACTTGCGCGATCTCACCCGCGGCCGTGTCACCGTGATGAGCTTCATCTACACGCGCTGCGCGGATGCGAAAGCGTGCCCCGCCGCGACCGGCGTGTTGCTCGACTTGCACAATCAAAGCGCCGAGGACCGCACGCTCGCCAATGGCTTGCGGCTCGTCAGCATGAGCTTTGATCCCGCGCACGACACGCCGCAGCGGATGGCCAGTTACGCGGCCCTTGCCGCCGAGCGCCGCGCCGCCGCGCCATGGCACTTTCTCACCGCGCCCACCCAGGCGAACCTCGAACCGATCCTGGCCGCCTACGGCCAGGCGGTGGACAAAAAGAAAAACGCCGCCGATCCCCTCGGCCCGCTCAACCACTCCGTGCGCGTCTTCCTCATCGACCGCGCCGGACGCATCCGCAACATCTACAGCACCGGCACGCTCGACGCGCGCCTCGTTCTCGCCGACGTGCGCACGCTCCTGCTCGAGGAGCCCCTTCATTGACCCCTGCGCGGGTCCTTCCTTCCCTGGCCTCCGGGCCGGCCACCGCAGAACCGTTATGTCCAAATTCCTTTTCCTCATTTGCACGCTTGCGCTGCTGGGTTTGCGCGCAACGCCCGCCGCCACCTTCAACATTCCGAACGGCGACGTCGCCGCGCTGAAAAACGCCATCGCCGCGGCCAACTCCAACGGCCAGGCGGACGTCATCAATCTCGCCACTGGCGGTCTCTACACGCTCACCACAGTCGATAACTCAACCAACGGACCGAACGGCCTGCCAGTCATCCTCAACGATGTCGCTGGCCTCGATCTCACGATCAATGGCAACGGTGCGACGATCCAGCGGAGCACCGCAACCCCCACGCCAAGTTTCCGCATTCTGCAGATCAGCGGGGGCGCGACTGTGAATTGCAACGGCCTGATTATCCGGGACGGCAAGGCCACCGGCAATTTTCCCAACTCGGTGGGCGGAGGCATTTTCAACTTTCAGTCAACGCTCACGCTGACCAACTGCGTGCTCCGTGAAAACACCGGCCTTTTCGGCGGCGGTCTCTACAACAACGGCGGCGCGGTTGACGTGCGCAGTTGCCTTGTCGAGAAAAACCACGGGCTGGGAACCAGCAACAACACCGGCATCGGCGGAGGCCTCTTCAGCCTCGGCGGCACCTTGACGCTCCTCGCCAGCACGGTCCAAGGGAATACCTGCGACGGCGGCTCGGCGGGTCTCTACAGCACCGGGATCGTCACCATCGTGGACTCTTCGGTCGTCGAAAACGTCGCCGCCTCGTCCGGCGGCGGCATGGAGGTCTCCGGGCAACTGACGATGCTCGACAGCCGGCTCAACGAGAACATCTCCGAGGCTGGCTTCGGCGGCGCCATCAACGTCGTCGGAACCGCCACCCTCCAGCGCTGCATCATCAACAACAACACCACCAAAGCACTCGGTGGCGGCGCCTTCTACAACCAAGGCACGCTGACTGTCGAAAGCAGCAACCTGCTCAGCAACACCGCCGCGGGTAACGGCGGCGCCATCCTGGCCGAGGTTGCCGGAGCGACGACCACGGTGCGCGGCAGCACCTTCAGCAACAACAAAAGTGCCTTGCGCGGCGGAGCGATCTATAACGCCGTGACGTTGCAGCTGCTTAACAGCACGTTGAGCAGCAACAACGCGGGCCTGCTCGGTGGTGGCCTCTATAGCTTCGGGGCCAAGAACACGGTAGTATCTTCGACCTTCGATCGAAACAGCGCCCAAGGAGGCGGCGGCATCTTTGGGTCCGTGGGAGGCAATAGTCCCGACCGCTTTCTCACGCTGCGCAACTGCATTTTCCAAAAGGGCGTCGCCGGAGGCAACTTGTTGGGCTCGGGCAACATTACTTCGTTGGGCTTCAACCTGAGTAGCGACGCTGCGGAGGGCGACACCGGCACCGGCCAGGGCGGCTACTTGAACGCCCAGGGCGATATTCGCAACACAAGCCCCAATCTCGGTCCGCTGCAATACAACGGCGGCCCCACGCTCACGCACGCGCCGGTCTTCCCGAGCCCCGCGATCGACGCCGGCGACGACTCGATCGCAGACCTGCCGACGGGTTTGACGACCGACCAGCGCGGCCCGGGCTTCCCGCGCCGCCTCGGCCTGCACGTGGACATCGGCGCGGTCGAGGTCGGCATCAACCTCACCGTCACAACCATCGAAGACCACGACGACGGTGTCTGCTCGGCGACGGATTGCACGCTGCGCGAGGCGATCACCGCCTCGAACGCCGCCGGCGGCGGCACGGTGAACTTCGCACCCGGCGTGCGCGGGACCATCCAGCTCCTCGGGCCATTGCCCGACATCCGCGCCAACCTTCGGCTGCAAGGTCCGGGTCAAGACCAGCTCACCGTCCGGCGCGCGGGCGGCCCCGGCTACAGCGTTTTCGTCCTCAGGAACCTCGTGGCAGACAGCGGACTCGCCGCCAGCATTTCCGGGCTCACGATCAAGGACGGGCAAGCCCAGTTCGGCATGTTTCCCACCGACTCCGGCGGCGGCATCCTGAACGATCGCGGCACGCTTTTCGTGAAAGATTGCACCATCACCGGCAACCGCGGCTGCCCTGCTACCTCCAGCTTCGGCGGAGGTATTTTCAACTACAATGGAAACCTCTCGGTCGAGACGAGCACGATCGCTGGCAACGGAGCGACCCGCGGCGGCGGCATCGCCAGCTTCCGAGACAGCGCCGGTGCGAATCGAGTCGTTCTCGATGCCAGCACGATCAGTGGTAACAGTTGCCCCGGCGGCCAGGGCGGCGGGGTATTCAACGAAGTGTCGGGCGAAGGCGCGTCCGCCGAGTTGAGGATGTTCAACTGCACGCTCAGCGGCAACAGCGCAGGCAGCACCTTCTTCGGTTCGCTCGGAGGTGGACTCTTTACCGGAGGAGAGAGTTCCGGCAGTAGCGAAGTGACCCTCACCGGCTGCACCATCAGCGGCAACAGCGCCGATGCCGGCGGAGTCATCTACAACTACAACCTCGGCGGAGTCTCCCTGCTCAACCTGCGCAACAACCTTCTCAAGACCGGCGCGAGCGGCGGCAGCCTCATCAACTCGAACGGGACGATCCACTCGTTGGGCAACAACCTCTGCAGTGACGAAACCGGCGGCCCGGGCGGCACCGGACCCGGCGGGTATCTGAATGACCCTAGCGACATCCGCAACACCGATCCGCTCATTGGCCCGTTGCAGGACAATGGTGGCTCGACGTTTACCCACGCGCTGCTGCCCGGCAGCCCGGCGATCAATGCCGGCAGCAACGTTGCCTCGCCCGCGATCGACCAACGCGGCTTCCTGCGCCTCGGCTTGCATGACATCGGGGCCTTCGAGTTCTCCGGCATCCAGTTGCGCATCCTCAACGTCGCACGGCTCGGCAGCGACCTCGTGATCACGTTCAACGGGATAGCCGGCAGGACATTCCAGCTCGAACGCAAACTTTCGCTCACCGATCTCGAATGGTTGAGCGTCCCCGGAATCGATTATCTGACTCCTGCGAGCGACGGAGACGCCCAGTTCGTCGATCCCAGCGTGCTGGGTAGCCTGAGCAATGCCTATTACCGCGTGTCATTGGCAATCGAATAAATCCTTTTCCATCCGCAGTATTCCGTAACCCAGCCAAACCTAAACTACCAAAAACACCGCTATGCCAAAATACCTCATTGAACGTGAAATTCCCGAAGCGGGGAGGTTCACCGCCACCGACCTCCAAGCCATCTCGCAGAAATCCTGCGCCGTGCTGCGCTCCCTCGGTCCGCAGATCCAGTGGCTGCAAAGCTACGTCACCGACAACAAAGTCTATTGCCTCTACATCGCGCCCGATGAGAGCACGGTGCGCGAACATGCCCGCCAGGGCGGGTTCCCCGCTAACCGCATCTTGGAAGTTCGTTCGGGCATCGATCCGAGCACCGCTGACGGGACGGAAGTCGAGCAAAGCCGCAAAGCCACGGCCGCACCGGCGTATGCGCCGACTGAAGAAGTCTATGTCTATAACCATTAGCCGACTATGAACACCATCCTGGACACTACTTCCACCAATCCCAACAAAGCCCTTTGGGAAAAGGGCGACTTCACGCGCATCGCTGAGACAATGCGCGAAAGCGGCGAAGTATTCGTCCGACGCCTCGGCATCACGAAAGGAATGGCAGTCCTCGACCTCGGCTGCGGTGACGGCACCACGGCGCTGCCGGCGGCCGCGCGCGGCGCGGAGGTGCTCGGCGTCGATATCGCGCGCAACCTGGTCGAAGCCGGGAACCGGCGCGCGCGGAGGTCCGGGCTTTCCAACTGCCGGTTTCAGGAAGGCGATGCGTCGAACCTGCTCGAGTTGGAGGACCAGACCTTCGACCTCGTAGTGAGTGTTTTCGGCGCGATGTTTGCGCCCAAACCCTTCGACGTGGCCAGGGAGCTGGTGCGCGTGACGAAGCCCGGCGGCCGGATCGTGATGGCCAACTGGATCCCAGGCGATCCGACGCTGGTAGCGCAAATCTTGAAGATCAGCTCCGCCTACACGCCACCACCGCCGGAAGGCTTCATCAGCCCGTTGACCTGGGGAGTCGAGAGCCAGGTGATCGAGCGCTTTGCCGCCGCCGGTGTTCCCGCGGACAAGATTTCTGTCAGCCGCGAGATTTGGACGTTCAACCATCCCAGCACGCCTGCCGCGTTCCTCGAGGTTTTCAGGAATTACTACGGCCCAACAATGAATGCCTTCGCAACCGCAGAAAAGAATGGTCGTGCCGCCAGCCTGCAGAAAGAACTGGAGGACTTGTTTAACCGCGAAAACAAAAGCCCACACAAGGGCGCCACGTCCATCCCCGCAACCTACTTGCGAATTGAAGTTGCCCTCTGAGACGGCGGCGAGCTGCACCGAAGGAACCATGCCTCATCGACCCTGGAAGGCCTGTTGCCTGGTTTGCACACTCTAGATCGGTTGGCAATTGCGTGTGGCTGTAGCGGCGGTCTCTGGGCGCCTTTGTTCTCTTCTCTCGCTGGCAATACAGGCGATCATAGACCGCCGCTACATTAATGGCGCCCGGAGGTCGCCATCCACCTGCAAGCTGCCGTCCCAGCCGGGCGGCGATCAGTCCACTACGACAAGCCGATAGCCTGCATCATATTCCTTCAAACCGAGCAATTCGGCGTAGCGGCCCTCCCACGCACCGGTTTCCAGATCCCGCTTCAGCTTTTGCAATCCCGCTTCGGTGTCTTTGATAGCCCAGAAGGACGAACTGCCTGAGCGAATGTAGGTGTCAAGATAGGCCGCTGGCCGGCGCCAGTAGGCGTAGAGGAAGCCATCGCTGCAATCGTGCGGCACCAGCACCGGCGTGATCTGCACAGCAGCGCCCAACCAGCGCACGTAGTCGGACATCGCTGGCATGTGCGCCTCGTCCAACGCCGCCAGCTCAGGAAAGTAGTCTGTCAACCAAGGCCGGTGTGACGGATCGAAGGTGAGCAGGACGATCCGGCCGCGGGTGACGCGGCGCATCTCGCGCAAGCCCGCTTCCTTGTCCGGCCAATGATGAATGGTCAGGATCGCCATGGAGGCGTCGAAACTCTTGTCCTCGAAGGGCAGGTCGTCGGCGCTGGCTTGGATCGCCTCCTCCGCCGCCGCAGGGCGCTTGCGGATCATCTCGCGCGAAGGCTCGACGGCAGACACGGCTCGATCCTTCGGTTCGTAGGAGCCGGTGCCTGCGCCAACATTCAAAACCGTTCGCGCCGAGCCGAGTGCGCTCTCGATGATCCTGGCGATTCGCCGCTCCGGCTTGCGCAGCTCCGCATAGTTGATTCCGATCGTGTCGTATTTCGCATTCATACCGATGGTTCTCCCGTCGAGTCGCCGCCAACATCTGCAAAGGGTCGGAAGCCGAAATTCCAATGAGAAACTACCTCATTTCTGCACTGCTCGAGCCGCAGGCTCAGGTAGTGATGGCACTCCGAGACATCCCGCCCGCGAGCATAGCTGGCGCATCGTCCGCGAGGTCGTTTCGGGCCCGTGCCCTCCTTGGCGGCCACAAGTGCGAAACGCGCCAAGCGTTCACGGCGAGATCAGCGGGCGGATGGCCACGACGCGATAGAAGCGCTGGCCGACTGCCGGCCCGGTGGTGACGTTGCGGCTCGTCGTCACGCCGGCGTCGGGCACGAACGTGCTCAAGGGGCTGTCCGTCCAACCGCCGGTCGGCAGGTCGGTGCGCGTTTCCACTTTGTAGAAGCGCAGCCCGTTCGTGGTGAAGACCAGGCTGGCAGTGTCCTGCGCGGGGCTGCTCGACTTGGCGATGCTCACGACGCGCAGCCGATCGTTGGGATTTTTTGGATCGGTGCCTTCGAGATATTCGTCTTTGTCGCTTGCGCCGTCGCCGTCGGAGTCGCTCGTGGCGTTGGCGGTCGTCAGGTTGCCGAAGTTGAGCAGCTCGAAGGCGTCGGCGATGCCGTCGCCGTCGGTGTCGGTGCCGGGGGTGATCGAAAGGGTCTTTACCGCAAACAGGGTGCCGGTGCCCAGGTTGATCCAGCCGCAGTTGGCGCTCCAGGCGTAGCCGGAGAGCTTGCCGGTTTGCAGGTCAAGCTGAGCGTTGCCGAGGTGCTCGAAGTTGATCCAGCCGATGTTGGCCCCGTAGGCCAGCCCGCGCAGGAGCGCGACGCCGGGTGTCGCGCCGGCCAGGAAGTTGACGCCGAAGTCGGTCGCCGAGTTGTTGGCGTATTGGATGCCGTTGGCGGGAGCGCCGCTGCCGAGGTTGATCCAGCCCACGTTGGCCGCGTAGATAAAGCCGGAGTTGACATACTCGCCGATGCCGACGCCGTCCGCGGTGCTGGGCCGCCAGTTCGTCCAGCCGATGTTGGCGCCCCAGGCGTAAGGGGCGGCGGGGTCAATCGTCGAGCTTTGGCCGCGCGCGCCGGCTGCGCCAAGCGTGAGCAGGGAGACAGCGACGACGGACAGCAGCGGGCGGACGGCGCGGGAAGAGCGGCAGTTGGAGCAGGTCGTTTTCATGGCGGCAGGCAGGGGATGGAAGGCGAGACTTTGGCGGGACGAAAGTCGGTGCTCGGTCGCCCGGCGCGGCTATTCCGTATTCGCCCATGGACCCGGAGAGGCATTCGCGGCAGTGACCGCGCCCGGATTATTGCCGGTGCCGATGGAATAATTCGTCACGTTGCTATTGGGCGGTCGATTCCCGAGCGAACTATTGCGGACCACGGTGTTTTTGGCGCCGGCAACCTGCACGCCAATGCCGGCGTTTTGCAACACGCTGTTGCCATCGATGGTGTTGAAGTCGCCGACCACGGCGATCCCCGCGCCTTTCGCGGTGCTCGTCACGTTGTTACCCACAATGCGGTTGCAGGGGGACGGCACCCAGATGCCGCTCGCATCCACCGAGATGCCACTGCCGTCGATGTTGTTGTCCGCGATCCGCGAGCCGCCGCCGTCGAGGCGAATGCCATCGGACCCGCTGAAAAGCACCGTGTTTCCATAAATGTTCGACGAACCTTGCACCCGGATGCCCCAGCGGCACTGCGACAGATGGCAACCTGCGACGACCGCCGCCGTGGCCACGACACCGGCATCCGAACTATCCCCCACGCGCGAGTCGCGCAGGGTGGAATAGTAAAGCTCGATGCCGACCGGATTCACCGAGGTGGTGCAATCGCGCAGACTGGAGAAATTTGCGTGAATGCCGACCACGGTGTTCGAGGTCACGACGCAACGCGTGAGGCTCGCGTTCGAGACGTAAATGCCCACGGCATTCTTGCGCGCCTGCAAGTTGTCCAGCAGGGTGGAAAATGAATACTGCAAGTCCAGGCCGCGCTGGGTCCAGTTTTGCACCTTGCCGTTTTTGATCTGCAGCCCGTCGAGATTGGTGGTGTTCACGGTCACTCCGTGCCGCCCCGTGCCGCCGCCGTCGAGGGTGAAACCGCACAAGTCGATGGTGACGTTGTCGGCTTGCACGGTGATGCCATCGCCCGTGTTGCCCGCCGACAGCGTGAGAGTGCGCGTGAGGTAATACGAACCCGGCTCGGTGATGGTAAACGGCAGGGAAGAGATCGACGTGCGTGGCTCGAGCTGGTCGAGCGACTTCATGCTCGGCGCCGGCGGACCGGCCGGCGGCGAGAGCGGACCCTGGGCGTTCGTTTCACGCACAAAGAACAACAACAACGCGGTGACCAGGCTGGTTGTGACGGGAAGGAGAGAGATGCGGATTTTCATGGGCGCTTCATGGAGTCAAAGCGCGATCGAGACGCAAAACCCACCATCCCCGGAAAAAAATTTTGGCACGAGCCGACAAGACGCGCAGACCGCGGTGCACGACACCGCCTTGTGACGCGAAGTGGCGACCGCCTGCCAGAAAGTCGGCCAAATCCAGGGCAACCCCTGCTATTCCAACCTCGGCGACTCGGAGGGCGTCTTGAATATTTTAGGGGTGGATGGCTACACCCATCTGGGTGACACTGCCGGTGCGCTCGCCCACAGCCGCAAGGCGCAGGAAATCGCGCTCATCCCAGCAGACGCGCCGAAAGGGCGCGAAGCGGGAACTGGCCCTGGCCGAATGCGTCGCGGAAGAGCCGCAGCCGCGTCGGGCAAAGGACGCCAAGAATGGCGGGAGGGCCGGGCGCCCCGCGATTGCTGCTCTCGCTGCGTCGAAGGCTCAGGCCCCCGCGGAGCGATCAGCGCCGACGAGAACGCGGGCGCCCACCGGCGGCTCGCGCCGGCTGCCCGCCGGACCGCTCGGCACGAACACGCTCGCCATCCCAGCCGCCGTCGCAGCGTCCAGACCCAACTGCGTATCTTCGAAAACCAGGCAGCCGACGGGGTCGATACCCAGCCGGCGCGCGGCTTCAAGATAGGTGTCCGGCGCCGGCTTGCCGCGTGCGACTTCATCGGCGGTGACGACCGCTCCAAACCAATCGGTGACACCGAGCGCGTCGAGCGTTTGAAGCACGACACGTTTGAAACCACCGCTGCCTACGGCCATCGGCAGCCCGCGCTTCTTGCCGGCGCGCGCGATGGCGAGCACCGGCTCGATCGGCTGCGCGCCGGGGAGCAGTTCGAGATACGCGCGCTCTTTGCGCAGCGCCGTCTCCATCGGCTGGAGCGCCAAGCCGTGACGCGCGTTGAGCAGCTCTACGATTTTGTCCGTCGGCAAGCCGCCGAGCGAATAATAGAAATCTTCTGGCAGAATGTGGCGCAGCTCCTCGCCAAGCGTCGCCTGCCACGCGCGGAAGTGCAGCGGCATCGTGTCCGCCAGCGTGCCGTCGCAATCGAAAATGTAGGCTCGGAAATCGCCGGGCGGCAGGGTGAGTTGCATGACGAAGAAACGGGCGCGCCGCTGACGTGCAGGCGCGCGTGAGTTCTTCGTTACTTCAACTTGCCGTTCGCGTCCGGCTTTTTCGGCGCCGGCGCGAAATACGTTTTCACCTCGACGACCTGTTTCTGCACGTTGTCCACGTAGTTGTCCGTGCCGTTTTCGAAGAGCACGACGAAGCAAATCGTGAAGACGACGGTCAGCGCGACCCAAAAGAGTTTGCGTATCAAGCCCATAAAACGGTGTGTGTGCCCAAGACAAAAAAGCAGGTGCCGGGCCAGCACGCCAGCATCGACCAAAGGTGGCGACACGCAACCCGTCCGTGTTGTCGTGGCGGCTTTGTCCGAAGAAGGACCGAGCCACCTCTACACTGACGGACCGAAAAACGTGTGATACGGCCCGCCTTCGATCAGTCGCTGCACGCAGAGCGCCACCTCGCGCGCATGGTAATCGCCCCACATGCTCGACTCGCCGAAGGGGATCTTGCTCCCCGCCGGCACCTTGTCCCAGCCGTTCGGCCGATGATAGATCGAGTGCAGAATGAGACCCTGATGTCGGTCACCCGCGACGTTGAGATACGGCTCGGCGAAGAGCGTGTCGAGGATCGTCAGCCCCGCGTGGAAATACCGCTCCCCGGAAAGCGTTCCGCCCTTGGTTTCGAGATAGTGTCCCATGCGCAAAAACCCTTGCGCCGCGATGGCCGCCGCCGAGCTGTCCACTGGCTCGTAGTCGTTGCGAATCTGCGCCGGCTTTTGCAGATAATCGTCGCCGAGACAGTGCAGCAGCGGCGCGCCGCTGTCCCAATACGGGATGCCGTCAAGCGGTGTGTGGTCGAGGTAAAAATCGCACGCCGCCGTCGCCGCCTTGAGCATGAACGCCTCGATGCCCGCCCGCCCGCCGTGGTAGCGCGACAGCTCTTCGTCGTCCACGGTATCGACGTATTCCAAAATCTCGGGAAACCCGAGAATGACCCACGCCAGCCCGCGCATCCAAGTCGTGAATGGCGAAAACCCTTGCTGCGAATTCGGGCAGCGATAGTCGCCGTTGTTTTTGTTGAAAATGGATTCGTGCGCCACGCGCCCGCGCACGTCGTAGGCATCGCGGCCTTCGCCGTAATATACGTTCCACTTCGCCGTCGTCGCGGCGTGATCGAGCAACCGGCCGAGCGGCGAGACCTGCGCATCGCGCTCGCCGCTGAGCGTCTGCCCGAGCCGGTGCGCCAGCGCCAGCGAACGCAGGGTTCGGATCGAATCAGCGAAGAGCGAGTGCGGCCCGTTGAAGGAATAAATGAATCCGCCGCCGTCGTTCGTGCCCGTCCAACGCGCGGCCTGCACCGCGCCGGAACACTTCAGCGCGAGCGCGAGAAAATCGCCCTCCCCGGCTTCCTCCTCGTCCCCGTCCTCGTCAGTGAGTCGGCCTTCGTTGAGCAGTCGCCAAAGATTTCCGTAGGTGGAAACGATGTTGAAACCGTGATGATGCACCCCGGTATGGGTGATGTGCCCTGCCATCCGCTGCCGGATGCGCTCGCGACCGAGGCGGAGAAACGTCTCGTCGCCGGTGGCGTCGAACTGCAACAGCGCCGAGCCGTAGGCGAAGCCTTGCGTCCAGTCCGCCCAGCCGCGCGCGGTGTAGCGGCCATCGACGGTGAAAACCGGCGACGGCGCGCCGGGCCGGTCGTCGCGATCGACGGCGATAATTTTCGACGCCGAGATTTCCCACAAGCGGGCGATTTTCTGCGCGAGGTCGGTGGGCTGAAGCTGGTGGTTGATGCGCATCGGCGGAAGAAAACTCCAAATTTCAAAAACCAAGTTCCAAGGAATCGGAACTAAAAGTCAGAAAATTTGGAAAAGGAAAGGGAGTGAATCACGCGCGATGAAGTGCGCCAATCGGAAAGAGCACTCGGTCGTTTTTTCATGTTTCAAAATGTTTCCCTCTGATTCCTTGGAATTTGGATTTTGGAATTTGGAATTTCCCGCCACCAGCCATATTGCCACATGCAGATCGCTCCGACCGTTCCCCTGCTCGACCTCAAAGCGCAGCATGCCGTGATCCGCGGCGAGGTCGCCGCGCGCGCCGCCGAGGTCATCGAGAGCCAGCAGTTCATCCTTGGGCCGGTCGTGGCGGAGTTCGAGCGTGCGGTCGGCGAATTCCTCGGCGGCGGTTGCCACGCGGTCGGCATGAGCTCGGGCACCGACGCGCAACTCGCCCTGCTGATGGCGCTCGGCGTCGGACCTGGCGACGCGATCATCACGACGCCTTACACGTTCTTCGCGACGGCCGGGTGCGTTTCGCGCGTTGGCGCGCGGACGCTGTTCGTCGATATCGACCCAGCCACGTTCAACGTGTCGCCAGCCGCGTTGGCGGCGTTTTTGCACAAGGGGACGCGACGAGACCCCGACGGCACGCTGCGCACGTCCACCGGCGAGCGCATCCGTGCGCTTGTGCCGGTTCATCTCTTCGGCCTCGCCTGTGCGCTGGACGAAATTATGGCGCTCGCGGGCGAGTTCGAGCTGCCGGTTTGGGAGGACGCCTCGCAGGCGATCGGCGCGCAATTTCGTCTCCCCGGCGAATCGACCCCGCAGCGGGCCGGCACATTCGGCGAAGCGAGCTGGTTCTCGTTTTTTCCGTCGAAAAACCTCGGTGCCTTCGGCGACGCCGGCCTGACGGTCTGCCGCGACGCCGCCCTCGCCGAACGGCTGCGCGCCACGCGCATGCACGGCATGAGCGAACAATATTTTCACACCTTCGTGGGCGGCAATTTTCGCATCGACGCGCTCCAGGCCGCAGTGCTCCAGGCGAAGTTGCCGCATCTGCCCGCGTGGTCGGCCAGGCGCCGCGCCAACGCCGCGTGGTATCGCCGCGCGTTCGGCGAAGCCGGGCTGTTGGAAAAAATCACGCTGCCCGCAGAGCCATACGCGAGTCAGCCGGGCGTCGTCGATCACCACATCTATCACCAATATGTCATCCGCGTCCCCGCGACCGACCGTGACCGGTTGCGCGCGCACCTCACGGCGCGAAAAATCGGCAGCGCGATTTACTATCCCCTGCCCCTGCACTTGCAGGAATGCTTCGCCGATCTCGGCTATCGTGCCGGCGATTTCCCCACCGCGGAAGCCGCGGCGCGCGAAAGCTTGGCGCTGCCGATTTACCCGGAGTTGACCGAGCAACAACTCCGCGCCGTCGTCGCCGCCGTGGCCGATTATTTTCAACATCCCGGCGCTTGAAGCGTCTCCATCACGACCAGCGCAATTCCGCTTTTAAACCATGCAACCTCCCAGCAACTACCCGCCCCC